>JAYTTT010000243.1:0-7385 GCA_043744895.1 Gemmatimonadota bacterium
GTCGAGGCCCTGGTCGCGAAACTTCAGGGGCACCTGATAGATCGACGCCACGTCCGGGCTTTCGACGACGCACCCGAAATCGACATTGCAGAAGAGCGCGATTTTTCGCTTGATGTCGGCGCCTAACGAGTGGTCGCTTCGGCAGACGAGAATATCGGGCTGAATCCCGATCTGCATCAGGTCTCGGACGGAGTGCTGGGTCGGTTTGGTCTTGAGTTCGCCGGCCGCGGCGATCCACGGCACCAAGGTGAGATGCATGAAGAGGGCGTTCTCGCGGCCGACTTCCTGCCGAAACTGGCGAATGGCCTCGAGGAACGGCAATGACTCGATGTCGCCGACGGTGCCGCCGATTTCCGTGATGACCACATCGTGACCGGGGGCGCTCCGCCGAATCGCCCCCTTGATCTCGTCGGTGATGTGGGGAATGACCTGCACCGTCGAACCAAGGTATTCGCCCCGCCGCTCCTTGGTGATGACGGTTTGGTAGATCCGCCCGGTGGTGATGTTGTTCTGCTGGGACAGGGACCGGTCGATGAACCGTTCGTAGTGACCGAGATCGAGGTCGGTTTCGGCGCCGTCGTCGGTGACGTACACCTCGCCGTGCTGGAACGGCGACATCGTGCCCGGGTCGACGTTGATGTAGGGGTCGAATTTCTGGAGGGTGACGTTCAACCCCCGCTCGACCAGGAGCCGGCCTAACGATGCGGCCGCAATGCCTTTGCCGAGCGACGACACGACGCCGCCGGTCACGAAGATGTATTTGGTGTTTCCAGTCGAGGCGGTCATCAGGTCCTAGTCCCCCGTCGCAGTGGCGGTCCAATATTGCTCGGCGCGAGCCAAATCATCCGGTGTATCGATCCCCGGCAGGGCCGGCTCCGTGAGCCGGGCCACTCCGATGGTCATCCCGAGGTCGAGCGCCCGCAACTGTTCGAGGCGCTCGAGGCGCTCGAGGTCGGTAGGCGGTGCGGCGACCCAGCGAGCCAAGCTGGCTTGGGTGTAGGCGTAGAGGCCGAGGTGTTGCCAATGGCTCGGCGCTCGGCGCTCGGCGCTCGGCACTCGAAAGGGGATGGGGGCGCGGGAGAAGTAGAGGGCCCGGCCTTGGGCGTCGGTGACCACTTTGACCCGGGCGGGGTCGTCGGCTTCGGCAGGGTCGAGGGGAACGGCGGCGGTGCCGATGTCGTCGCCGCCGGCGACCCGGGCCACGGCGGCGGGCACGGCGGCGGCCGGCAGGAACGGTTCGTCGCCTTGGACGTTGACGACCACGTCGAATCGCCTGAATTCGGGCCGGCGGGCTACCTCGGCCACTCGTTCGGTGCCCGACTCATGGAGGGGGGAGGTCAGGATCACCCGGCCGCCGGCGGATACGATCACGGCCGCGATTTCCGGGGCGTCGGTTGCCACGACGACCTCATCGAGCGAGGCGAGGCCCCGAACCCGCTCCCAAACCCGGAGGATCAGGGGAACGCCACCCAGCAACTGGAGCGGCTTCCGCGCCAGTCGGGTCGAGCCTAACCGGGCGGGGATCACACCGAGGACGGGCATATCACAAACTAAGAACGCGGCCGACCGTTGTCAAAAGTCGTGCCGCGTCCTTGGTGACCCCAGTGCCTAATCGGTAAGGCCTAGTTGCGCAATACTTTAGACCGTCGGTACTGAGCTGGGTTCAGAACCCCGCCCCGAACCTAACGCTATTGCTGGGGCCGCTTGGCCCCCTGAGGGGCCTTCTTGGGCTCAGGCGGCTTCGGGGCCACCGTGATCCCAGCGGGCCCAACGGTCACGACCCGATCCGGAGCCGTAACGGTCACCTTGCCGTGGGTGATCGAGACCGAGGCTCCCGCATCGGGATCGGGGGCCTCGGCGGTCCGCTCCGCGGCCGCCTCCGACATCGACCGGCGCAGGTCCGCCATCTCCTCCTCGACCGATTGCATCTTGCTTTCGATCGCCTCCCGAATCGAGTCGGACGACGCGCCTCTGAGCAGCGCCGCCAGGGCCTGAACGCTGTCGCCAAGGGCTCGGAACCGCGCGCCCTCGAGTTCCGCGGCGTGGCTCTGGGCCTCATGCCCCTGAATTCGCCGGGCAACCTCAAGCGGCAACACGAGCGGAATCACGGCGGCGCGGGCCCATTCTCCGTCTTGCATCGTGTTGACGATGAGCGATCCGAACGCGGTCATCAGACTATCGGGCACGATGCAGCGGAACGAACTCTTTTCCGACAGCCGAGACGGATCCTCGACCGTCACCGTGCACCCCCGGAGCTTGGCGAGCAGGCTCGAATCCGAGAGCCGGACCGTCGCATCGACCGATTCCACGGTCTTCGGGTCCGAGCGGTGGAGGACGACCTTTCGGAAGGTGCCCACTTTCGCCCCATCAACATTGAACGGCAGGAACGGAAGCGGGATCGTCACGTCGACGTTGGTATCGACCGCTCTGACGACTTCGCGCTTGGCGGCCCGGACGACGCTGATGCCACCATAGCCCACCCCGAAAATGACCAGAGCGGTCAGCGCGATCTTCCCCCAGTACCATTTCATGTTCATTCGGCACCTCCCCGGCTTGGCAGCCTCTTGGGTGTTACAACCTGTAACGTAACCGAGTCCGCCGTGGTTTCAAGACCTCAGCGGCGTTAGCCCCGGGGGTGGAACTGGAGGTGCACGGTCCGGAGGTACTCCCGATCGACGTGGGTGTAAATCTGGGTGGTGGACAGGTCAGCGTGACCGAGCATTTCCTGGACGGCCCGAAGGTCAGCGCCTCCCTCGAGCAAGTGCGTGGCAAAGCTATGCCGAAGGGTGTGGGGGGTGACCCGTTTCTTGATTCCGGCCCGCTTCGCATTCCGCTTGACCACGCCCCAGGCTCCGACTCGGCTGAGGGGCTGGCCTCGGAAGTTGAGGAGGAGCCGCCCCTGGGTCTTCCCGCGGTCGAGCTGGGGCCGGATCGAGTTGAGGTAGAGGGCCACTACGGAAATGGCCTTTCGGCCGATCGGTACCAGCCGCTGCTTGTCGCCCTTGCCGATGACCCGGACCAGGTGGTCGGCAAGGAACAGGTCCTCGAGCCGGAGGTCGCACAGTTCCGACACCCGGAGCCCAGCCCCATAGCCAAGTTCGAGCAGGGTTCGGTCGCGCCACGCCAGTGGATCGTCAATCGGCGGGGCGATGAGGAGGGATTCAGCCTCCGGAACGGTCAGGACACTCGGCAGCTTGCGTCCCTTGCGGGGAGTTTCGAGCCGGTCGCTCGGGTCCTCGGTTGCGGCTCCCTCGCCGATCAGGAACCCGAAATAGGTATGAAGGCTCGAGACGTGGCGGCGGATCGTCGCCGGGCTGGCGCCGGTGTCCTTCAAGGCGAATACGAACTCCCGGAGGTGGGTTCGGGTGACGGCCGCGGGATGTTCGATGCCCCGCCCCATCAAAAAGCCGACCAGGTGGCGAAGGTCGCGGAGGTAGTTGTCGACGGTGTGGCGGCTGGCCCCCGCTTCCAGGGCGAGGTAATCCCGAAACCCCTCGAGGGCGAATCGGCGGGACTGCTCGTCGCTCAGGCCGCCGGGGTGCGCCGTCGCCACCACCAGAACCCGATCACCAGGAGGACCACCAGCACTATCGAGGCGGCCCCGAAGGACTTGAGGACCGTGTTGAGGATCCGGATGACGACTTCCCACTCGTCGCCGAGCCGGGCGCCGATCCAGGTCAGCGCGGCGAACCACAGCCCCGATGCCAAGGCGGTGGGAATCAGAAACCGGGCCGGGCCGATTCGATTGAGCCCCGCGAAGGGTGCGACGACCGACCGAAACCCGGGAAGCAGCCGAGTCAGGAACAACCCCCACGCGCCATAGCGACCGTATTGATGGAGCAGGAACGCCATCGCCGTGGGCGGAACAATGAGGCGCCCGACTTTCGAACCGATGAACCGATCGGAAAACCGCGCCGCGCCCGCGTAGACCGTCACGGCGCCGACGAGACTGCCGATCCACGCGGTGGCGAAGATCAGCACTGGCAGATAGCGGCCATCGTGGGAGAGGAACGCGGCAATGGTGACGAAGACATCGGACGGCGACGGCGGAAAGACGTTCTCAATGGCGCAGGACACCGCGATCAACCCGTATACGATCGCCGGCGGCCACTGGGCCAGCGAATGGAACAGGGATTCGATCACAGCGTCTCGACGGTCGCGACGGCCATCACGGCAATCCCTTCACCGCGGCCGATGAATCCCATGCCTTCATTGGTTTTCGCCTTGATACTCACGGAACGCTCCGGCAATCCGAGCTCCTGCCTGATCGCATCGGCCATCGCGGCCTTGTAGGGGCCGAGCTTCGGCCGCTCGAGAATGATCGTGACGTCGATCTGAACGGGACGGTACCCCTCAGTGGCCAGGCGGAGCCTGGTCAAGTCGAGCAGCCGCATGGAGTCGGCATCTTGCCACGCGGGGTCGGTATCGGGGAACAAGGTCCCGATATCCCCGGCTCCGGCGGCCCCGAGCAGAGCGTCGATGATGGCGTGGGCCACGGCATCCGCGTCGGAGTGACCGGCCAGCCCCAGCGAATGCGGAATTCGCCGGCCCGCGAGAATCAGGGGACGCCCTTCCGCGAACCGGTGAGAGTCATAGCCGATGCCGACGCGAACCACGATCAGCTCACCGCCGCGAGCTCGTCGAGGAAGGAATAGTCTTGCCGGCGACGGCGCACGTGGTAACCAGCGTCGGTGATGGCGCGCTCCATTTCGCGGAGCGTGGCGGTGTGGGTCGTGCCGGCGGCCGACACGACATTCTCCTCCATCATCAGGCTGCCGAAGTCGTTGGCGCCGAAGCGGAGGGCCACCTGCCCCACCTTGAGGCCCATGGTCACCCAGGATGACTGAAGATTCGGCACATTGGCCAGAATGATCCGGCTGATGGCGAGCGTTCGCAGGTAGGTGACGGCGTCGGTTTTCGGCTGGTCGGCCATCTCGGTGCCGTCCGGCTGAAGCGGCCAGCAGATGAAGGCGGTGAACCCGCCGGTCCGGGCCTGGACGTCGCGAACCCGGAACAAGTGCTCAATGCGGTCTGCGGCAGACTCGCCGAGGCCATACATCATCGTCACCGACGTCTTCATGCCTTGCCGGTGGGCTTCTTCCTGCACGCCAAGCCATTCGTCGGTCTGGGCTTTCTTCTTGGCCACCCGTTCTCGGATGGCATCGACCAAAATTTCACCGCCCCCGCCGGGAATACTGTCGAGCCCGGCGTCCTTGAGTTCCCGAATGACTTCTGCAACAGACCGTCCAAACCGCTCGCTGAAGAACACGATCTCGGACGGGGAGAAGCCGTGGATATGGATCGGATGGTTGGTCTTGATGTACCGCATCAGTTCGAGGTACCACTCGAACGGAATGTACGGATTGTGGCCGCCTTGGAGGAGGATCTGGACCCCGCCGATGGCTTTACACTCGTCGATCTTCTCGCCGATCTTCTCGAACGGGAGCACATAGCCTTCGTCATGCTTGGGCCGGCGATAGAACGCGCAGAATTTGCAATCGGCGACACAGACGTTGGTGTAGTTGATGTTCCGATCGACGATGTAAGTGACGACCTCTTCGGGATGATGCCGATACCGTTCCGCGTCGGCCAGTTGCCCCAACTCAAGGAGCGGGGCGCGCTCGTAGAGGTCAAGGTACTGCCTGAACTCGTTTGAGGTGCGATCGACGATCATGGTGGATCCTTTGCCGCCTACGCTGCCGTGATGAATGAGAGCGAGCCGTCCGGGACCAGGCCGTCCTGGGCCAGCCGCCGGAAAAAGTCCGTGAGCCCGGCCAGATGCCGGTAGGAGAGCGCGTAATCGAGATCGCCGAAGTAGGCGCGGACCACCGGCTCCGAGATCCCGGTGGCCACGGCGGCCGCGCCCGCCAACTCATCGAGATGGGCGAGGCCCCACCGCCGGGACGTAAGGAGGGCCTGATGAACGGCCTGGGCCGCGACGTGGTCCATCTCCCGCCGGGCGGCCCACACGGCGAAAACGAATGGGAGCCCGGTCCATTCTTTCCAGGCCAGCCCGAGATCGGTCATATACGGGTAGACCGACTGAGAGGCCAGGACCAAACAGGCGTCGCCAATGACCAGGACCGCCTCGTGGGGGAACCCGGCGAGGGAGCCCAGGTCGGAGGACTCCGCCCGCACCGTGGCGAACTTCGGTTTAATCCGCCACCGGTGCCGACACAACAGCTCGAGCAGCAACACCGAGGTTCGCGACGAGGCGGTTCGCAACACCGTGGCGCCGTCGAGTTCGTGGACCGGCCGTTTGCTGAACAGGGCCACGCTCTGAACCGGGCCGTCGCAGCTGATGGCGAGGTCAGGCAACAGATGGTAGGCCGCGGCATTTCTGGCGTACTCGACCGCCGAGACGACGCTCAGATCGAGCTCACCCGCCGCGAGGAGGTCGTTGAGTTCGGCCGCGGTGCCGGTGACCAGTTGGGCCGGCACCGGCACGATGCCGCGGTCGATGGCGCCGGTGACCGGAAAACCATTGATCCACGGAATCCGGCCGAATCTCGGCACTCGGCGTTCGGCGCTCGGCACTCGGCGGGGGGTCATGCGGCTTCGGCGAAGTCGGTGCGGATCGGATGGTAGAAGGCGTCGCGTTCGACTGGGCGTTTGCCGGCGCCACGGATCATCTCGACGAGGGCGCGGTAGGGCATCAGCATTTGGGTTTCGGCGCCGGCTTCGTGATAGACTCGTTCGAAGACCACGGTGCCCTCGAGGTCGTCGCAGCCGAATTGGAGGACGACTTGCGACATGAACGGCGTCACCATCGGCCAGTGGGTCTTGATGTGATCGATGTTGTCGAAATAGAGCCGCCCGACGGCGATGTTCTTGAGGTCCTCGTATCCCGTGGTCGCGGAACCCGTTCGGCCCATTTCGGCGCCGAGTTCGTTGTTATCGGGATGGTAGGCCAGAGGGATATAGGTCAGGAACCCGCCGGTGTCGTCCTGGAGGGACCGCAACATGCTGAGATGCTCGATCCGGTCGGCAGCGGTTTCAACGTGGCCGTAGAGCATGGTGCAATTGGTCCGAATGCCGAGGCCGTGGGCCGTCCGGTGCACGGTGATCCACTCCTCGCCGGTCAGCTTCCGTTCGGCGATGGTGGCCCGGACGGCCGTGCTGAACACCTCGGCCCCACCGCCAGGCATAGTGTCGAGGCCGGCCTCACGCAGCCGAATCAGGACGTCCTCGATCGACGTTTTCTCGATCCGGGCCAAGTGAGCGATCTCGACGGCGGTGAGGGCCTTGATGTGGACGAGAGGGTGGCGGGCTTTGAGGCCGCGGAACATGTCGGCGTAGTAGCTCAACGGGAGCTTGGGATGGAGGCCGCCGACGATGTGAAATTCGCGGGTCACGCCACCGTGGGCGGCTTCGGCCTCGTGGTA
>JAYTTT010000244.1:0-7313 GCA_043744895.1 Gemmatimonadota bacterium
GCCTGGGCCCCACCCCCGGACAGCACGATGCCGGCGGCGAGCCGTTGGCGCAAGCCGGTTCGGTTCAGTTCGTCGAGAGCCAATTCCAAGATTTCCTGGAGCCGCATGTGCATGATGTGCGCAAGGACCCGGCGGTGGGCCGTCCGAGGCGCCTGGCCGGGCCCGGCCGGCAATTCGATGGTGTCGGTATCGGGCACCAGCGGCTCGTAGGCCGCGCCGAACCGCTCCTTCAGCTTTTCGGCGTCGAGCAAGGTAACCTGGAGACCATGCATGATATCGTTCGTCACATGGCTGCCGGCGAACATCAGCGAGGCGGTGTGGCAGACCTTCCCGTTCTGGAACACCGACACGTTCGTGGACCCGCCACCGAGCTCGACCAGCGCCACCCCGAGTTCGCGTTCATCGGGGGCCAGGCCGGCCAACGACGCCGCCAACGGTTCGAGGACGAACTCCCCGACCCGGTACCCGGCCTTCTCGATGCATTTCTGGAGATTCACCACGGCGCTCGACAGCACGGTCACCAAATAGACCTGAGCCTCGAGGCGCGAGCCAATCATTCCAATCGGTTCGGAGATCCCACCTTGCTGGTCGACCAGGTAGTCTTGCGGCACGGCGTGCATCAACTCGTGGTCGCGGCTGAAGGAGACGTTGGCGGCCACTTCGTTGACGCGCGCCACGTCGGAGGTCCGGATTTCGTTCCCGGTGACCGAGACGACTCCGTGCGACAACCGGCCCGCCACGTGTTCGCCCGCGATGCCGACGTACACCGTCCCGACCTCGACACCAGCCATGAGCTGGGCGTCTTTCAGCGCTCTGACAATCGCCCGGGTGGTCTCCTCGATATCGCGGACCACGCCCCGCTTGATTCCGGTGGACCGCTCTGACCCGACCCCGAGCACCCGAACGCCCGGAGCCCGCGAATCGCCGGTGACTTCACCAATCGTCGCGATCACCCGGGTCGAGCCCACATCAAGCGCGGCGACGAGCCGCTGGGTGGTTCCCGTCATACCCGCCTCCCCCGAACGACAACCAGACCCTCAAACCGCACATCCAGTTCCCTCACACCCATCCGCCGGCGCGCGACCTCGGCCGCGACCGTCGAGGCGGCCTGAATATCCCTGATCGTGGCCCCGATCCGAAACAGTACTCGGTGCTGGGCGGTTTCCACCACGATAATGTTGTGGTCCCGGATCGCAGACGTGACCACCGCGAAAAATCCAGGATCGGCTTCTTTCAGCCGGTCCACGAATGCCGCCACCGCCGGGTCAGCGTCGACCACTGGGAGGTCGGTAACCGCTCGGGTCGGATCGAAGGGTAATGACCGTCCACGTCGATCCACTAGGGTCAACTTGCCATCAACCGCGGCCAGACCGACGGGCTCGAATTCCTCGATCCGGACTTCCAGCGTGCCCGGAATTCGACCGTGGACCGTCGCCGAGCGAACCCCGCGGATGGCAAGGGCCTTCGCGGCCACCGGCGCCGGATCGTCGAACACACTGGCCTTCGGCCCCAAATCGAGCCCACGCACGACGTCGGCTGCGCTCAGGTAGCGCGCACCCGGCACTTCGACCCGGCGAACCCGAAAGATCTCGAACTTCCGGAGCGCCAGTGGACCGAGGAACCACAGCCCAGCCACGGCGACCAGAGAGCCGGCGGCCCACAGCCAGCGCTTCATTGGCGCGCGAGCACCGGGAGGAGCTCCCGTCCGATGCGGGTAATGTCTCCCGCGCCCAGGGTCACCAGCACGTCGCCGGGTTCGAGGAGACCCCGGACCGTTTCGGCGAGATCGGCTCGGACCGGCTGGTAGACCACCCGGGCCCCCCGCCTCGTGGCGGCCTCCGCCACCAGCGCACCGGTGACCCCGGCCATTGGCGCCTCTCGGGCCGGGTAGACGTCGGTTACCACCGCCAGATCGGCCGCCGCCAGCGCCGCGCCCATCGCGTCGCCGTGGAGCGCGGTGCGGCTGAACAGGTGGGGCTGAAACGCGGCCACCAATCGCCGTCCCGGAAACGCCTGGCGGGCAGCCGCCAGAGTCGCCACCAGTTCGGTCGGGTGATGGGCGTAGTCGTCCACGACCGACACCCCGCCCGCGTCACCCAATCGCTCGAACCGCCGCCCCACACCGAGGAATCGTCCCAGCGCCGCCGCCGCCCGCTCCCGGTTGCCGCCCAGCGCCGCGACGACCCCAAGCGCGGCGGTCGCGTTCCGGAGGTTATGGAGACCGGGCACCGACAGCCGGAGTTCGGTCACCCCGCCATCCGGGAACCGGAGCCGAGCGTCGGTACCCTCGGCGGTTTGCCGGACCAGTTCGGTCGTCAGGTCGGCGGCCCCGGGGCCGAACCGCCACACCGATCCAGGCTCGAGCGCGGCCGCCACTCGGTCCGCGCCGGGCCCATCATTGCCGACCAACACCCGGGTGGCCCGGCTGGCGAAGGTCAGGTACGCGGCCTCCATCGCCTCGACGGAGCCGTAGCACTCGAGATGATCGGGTTCCACGTTGTTGACCACCGCGATCGCGGGGGTGAGCGTCAGAAAAGCCTGATCGTACTCGTCGGCCTCGACTACGAAGAGTTCGGTCCCGCCCAAGCGGGCATTGCCGCCCCAGCTGCCGACTCGCCCACCGGCCAATCCGGTCGGATCGAACCCAGCCGCGACCAAGGCCTCGGTGGTCATCACCGTCGTCGTGGTCTTCCCATGAGTGCCTGCGATCGCGACACACGTTGCCGAGCCGATCAATCCAGCGAGGGCCTCTTTCCGGGTCACGACCCGACGGCCGAGTTGCCGGGCTCGAACCAAGTCGGGATGATCGGCCGGGATCGCAGCGCTCGCGATCACGACCGCGGCCCCCTCGACGAGGTTCACACCGCTCCCTTGGCTCACCGCCGCGCCCGCGGCGACCAGATCGCCGACCCCGCTGAGATCGGCGTCCGAGCCACTCACGGCCAGGCCCCGCCGCAGGGCCACCATCGCGAGCGCGCTCATGCCAGCCCCGCCGATACCGACGAAGTGAAGGGGGGCCGAATCGGACTGGAGAAATAGGTTCATGCCTGCCGGGCTAATCTAAGGTACCGCCTAGGCTTGGAGAAGCCGTTCCAGGGACTCCACGATCTCGGCGACCGCTCCGGGGCGTCCCCGCCGACGGGCCGCAGCGGCCAACCCGGCCAGTCGGGGCCGGTCGCCGAGGAGATCGGTGATTGTTCGCCCGAGGGTCGGGGCGTCGAGCCCCTCTTGACGGAGCAAGACCGCAGCGCCAGCCGAAGCCATGGCGGCGGCATTCTTGGTTTGATGGTCCGCCGCCGCCGTCGGCAGCGGGATCAGCACACTGGGCAGGCCCCACGCGGCGAGTTCGGCGATCGTCATCATCCCGGCCCGGCACACAACGAGGTCCGCGACCGCATAGGCATCGGCCACCGGGTCGAGAAATTCCACCACCTGGACGTAGGGCGGATCGTGCCAGCGACGAAACGATCCGAAGGTCGTTGGGCCGGTGGCCCACAGGAGCGTGACGCCGCTCGTCAGGCCGAGGTCCAGCCACTCACCAATCAACTGATTGATCGCCAGGGACCCCTGACTGCCGCCCATGACCACCACCACCGGCCGGCCCGGCACCAGGCCGAAGCCGGCAACGGCAATGGCCCGGCGCTCGAACGAGGGCGGCACGATCGGGCTCCCCGTAAAAACCACCCGGGTGCCAGGCCCGGGCCGCAACAACGCCGAGGCTTCGGGCGCGCCGAGGTATACCTCTCTGACCCGAGGCGCGAGCCACCGAGTGACCAATCCGGGAAAGGCATCTTGTTCCAAGATCGCCGTCGGAATGCCGCGCCGGGTCGCCGCCCAGACGATCGGGCCCGAGGCATACCCGCCGGTGCCTAACACGAGATCGGGTCGTTCCCGGTCAAGCAGCCCTCGAACCAGGCCGACCAGCCGAACCGCCAACCAGGGCCACTTGATATTCTTCCACCACTGGCGCCGGTAAATCGGCTCAAACGGCAGGAGGTGGAACGGAAAGATCCGCTCCGGCAAGAGTCGGGCTTCGACGCCCCGGGTGGCGCCGGCCAGGACGACCCGCCAATCGGGGTGCCGGCCCAAAACGGCCTCGGCGATGGCCAGCGCCGGCATCAAGTGCCCGCCGGTTCCACCGCCGGCGATCAGAACGGTCTTGACGCCGGTCACGAAGGGCCCGTGCGTCCCCGCATCCGGCCGACACTCACCACCACGCCGACCGACAACAACGTCACCAGCAAACTCGACCGGCCCGCGGACATGAACGGGAGGGTCACGCCGGTCGTCGGCATCAACCCGACGTTCACGGCCACATGCATCAGCGCGGTCAGCCCGATCGACGCGGTCAGGCCGGTGGCCAGGTATTGACCGAACGGGTCGGGCGCGGTCCGGGCAATCCGGAGCCCGAGCCAGCAAAAGAGGCCGAACAGACCGAGGACGAAAAGGACCCCGAGAAATCCCCATTCCTCGCCGATGGTCGAGAAGAGGAAATCGTTGGTCGCATAGGGGAGATAGTCGAGTTTCAGCTGGCCTTCGCCGAACCCGGCCCCCAGCAAGCGACCGGACGCGAAGCCTTTCGTGGCTTGGTCGAGTTGATAGCTCGAGCCCGTGGCGCAATCGGTCGCGAGCCCAAGCCAGCATTTGGCTCGCACAAACCGATACGGCACCGCCCGGATGGCCCCCACCGTCATGAAAACCGCCACCACACCGATCAAGAGGAACTGGCCGATTCGGGCACCGGCGGCAAAGAGGACGACGCCGGAGAGCAGCCCGATGATCATCGCGATCGAAAGGTTCGGCTCCACCAGGACGAGGGTCGCCACGAAACCGGCGACCAGGAGGACCGGCAAGACTCCCTTCTTGAACTGCCGAATACCCTCGCCCTTCTTGGCCGCGATCGTCGCCGCCCATACCACGATCGAAAATCGGGCCAACTCCGACGGCTGGAATCCAATGCCTGCCAACTTGATCCATCGTCGCGAGCCGTTGATGACCGGCACGCCTGGCAGGAGCAAAGCCGCGAGGAGCACCACCGTCGCGCCGAGCAACCACCAGGCTGCGCCATTCCATTTGCGATAGTCGACCCGGCCCGCCACCAGCAGCACGACCGCTCCGGCCAGAGCCGCTGCCAGTTGCTTTAGGGCTTCCCGGAAAGCACCGGCACCGAAGGTCGCGGCCGAATAGACGCTCACCAGACCGAAGACGGTCAGGACCGCCACGATCACGACGAGGAACCGAGTCTCCCAGCGATGGTCGCCTGGATGGGCGAACGCCTGGTGCGTCACATCGCCTCCACCAGCGCGCGGAACCGGCCGCCGCGCTCTTCATAGTTGGCAAACATGTCGTAGCTCGAGCACGCCGGCGACAGCAGGACGGCATCGCCCGGCCCCGCCCGAGAAGCAGCGAGCGTCATGACTTCCTCGAAGGTCGTGGCTTCTTCGATCGGGACGGACCCGCCCAAATCGGCCACGATAAGAGGCCGGGCTTCACCGAAGGCGATGATCGTCCGGCAACGACTGAGCAGGGGCGCGAGTCGTCGATACGCCTCGCCCTTGTGCCGTCCGCCGAGGAGTAGCACGAACGGGCGCTGCATCGCGGCAACCGCCACTTCGGTCGACGAGATATTGGTAGCCTTGGAGTCATTGATCCAGAGGACGCCCTGGACTTCCCGAATCGGCTCGAGGCGGTGGGCCAACCCCGGCGCCGTCACCAGGCCGCGGCCGATCGCATCGACCGGTGCGCCCAACGCGTGCGCCGCGAGCGCCGCCGCCAGGGCGTTGGCCACGTTGTGATCTCCGAGCAAGGGAAACCGGTCTCGGCCGACCAGCTCGACGTCGCCCAACATCAGCCGGTTTCGATCGCGGTCGAACCAGCCATCGGCTCGAACCTTGGTCGAGAACTGTCGCCGGCGGCCGGCCGGCACCCCGACCCGTTCCGTCGACGCCGGATCGTCCGCGTTCGTGATCCAGAACGAATCGCGGGTCGCGTTGGCAAACAGCCGCATTTTGTCGCCGTAGTAGTCGTCGATCGTCCGATACCGATCCAGGTGGTCCGGTGCCAAGTTGGTCAGCACCCCCACCGTGGGTCGAAGGGTTGGCATGTCATGCAACTGAAAACTCGACAATTCGATGGCCAGCACCAGAGGGCGGTCGGCGGCGAGCGCGACCTCACACACCGGGGTGCCGATGTTGCCCACGGCCAGCGACGTCTGTCCGGCTGCCCTCAGCAGGTGAGCGACCAGACTGGTCGTGGTGGTTTTGCCATTGGTCCCGGTGACGGCCGCGAATCGTTGGTCGCCGCCTAACGCCCGAAGCCCGAGTTCGGCCTCCGCCAAGATTGGGACTCCGGCCTCCCGAGCGGTCGCCACGGGCAAGGCATCGGGCGGAACCCCCGGCGAGAGGATCACGGCGGCGGCCCGACGGATTCGGTCGAGATCGTGCCGGCCGATGTCGGCTGTGGCACCAAGAACCCGGAGCGCGGCAGCGGTGGCCTCAAGGCCCGGCCCGTGACCGCCGTCGGAGGCGTAGACGGCAACGCCGTGATGACGGAGGAATCGGGTGGCCGCCGACCCGCTCCGTCGCAGGCCGACAACCGCCACCTCGCCCTGCCAGTCTGTCGCCCCCACGGTCCCTCCCCTAGCGGATCTTGAGGGTCGCGAATGCCACCAAGGCGCAGAGCAGCCCGGCAATCCAGAACCGCACGACGACCTGCGTTTCCGTCCATCCCTTCTTCTCGAAATGATGATGCAGCGGCGCCATCCGGAACACCCGATGCGCGTCGGCGTACTCCCGGCCCCGGGTCCGTTTGTACCACTTGTACACGCCCATTTGCAGAATGACGGAGAACTGTTCGGCCACGAAAACGCCGCCGATGATCACGAGCAGGAATTCAGCCCGAAGCAGGATCGCTACCGTGCCCAGAGCGCCGCCGATGGCGAGCGCCCCGGTGTCTCCCATGAACACTTGGGCCGGGTGGCAGTTGAACCACAAGAAACCAATGGCGCCGCCCATCAACGCGGCGCAGAAGACCGTCAGCTCGCCGGCCCCGGGCAGATAATAGAAGTTGAGGTACGAGGTCATATCGACCCGGCCAAAAATATACGCGAAGAAGGCGAACGCCCCCGCCGCAATCGCGGTCAGTCCAGCCGCCAGGCCATCAAGGCCGTCGGCCATATTCACGGCGTTGCTACTGCCCGTGACGACGAAGGTGACAAAACCGACATAGGCAAACGGCCAAAAAAGGACGACCGTGAATTTAACGAACGGCAAGACCGTGGCCGTTGCGGGGAGCGTGGTCTCCGGCACCAGGGG
>JAYTTT010000245.1:0-27182 GCA_043744895.1 Gemmatimonadota bacterium
CTGCTCGACCGGTCGGCGCGGACGCCGCCGCTGAGCGAGAGCTTTCCGTTCAAGGTCAGGATCTGTTGGTTCGCGAACACCGCCTGGTCCCGGAACTCCTGGAACTGCTGGGTCACCGCAATCGGCGCCGAGCCCTGCTGGACGTTGGTCTGGCCGGGCAGAAGACCCCGGGCCAGGATGTCATAGAAGTTGGTGGCCTGCCGCTCAATCGAGGCACCGGCCGAGGTCGTGAACGCCGTACCCTGGAGCCCCGTGTAGGTCCACACGGCGTTGGCCTGGGCGTTGTAGTTGAGCCCGTTGACGGTCGACTGGACCACCCGGCCGCGGAACCCGTCGAAGCCCTCGAGCTGGAGGAACGCCGGCGAGAAGATGTACGAGTCCTGGACGTAGTGATCCATGCCGCCGAGGACCGAGATCGCGACCCGGTTGGTCTGGGTCTCGATCGCGCTGTAGGAGACCGTGCTGCTGGCCAGCTGGCGGAAGATCGACTGGTTGTTCTTGATGGCGTCGAACTCCTGGAACCAGTTTGAGGACCCGATCCCGCCGCCATTGAAGACGTTGACCGGGTAATTCCCAACCGCGTCTTTCTGGCTCAGGTCGATGATGCCCGGCGTGTAGGCCTGGCAGTACACCGGGCTGCTGCAGTTGTTTTCGTTGCCGGAGACGCCGCGGTTCAGGATGTTGCGGGTGATGTTCGCGCTCAACGCGATGGTGAACTTGTTCCCGAGCTTCTGGTCGCCGTTGAACCGGAACGACTGCAACTTGGCCCCGGTATTGGGCATCAAGCCGGTTTCCTTCCGGCTGGTGGCGCTGGCGAAGAACTGGAACTTGTCGGTGCCGCCGGTCATGCTGGCGATCGACTCGTAGGACGGATCCTTGTTGTCGAAGAACTGCTTGCCGAGGTCGATGTTGTCCGACGGGGCGATCACCCCGCTCGGGAACTTGGCCCTCATCCATGCCTCGCCGCTCAAGCCGTTGCCGAACGGAATGTCGAGGACCTGCTGGACCGACGAGAACTGGCGGCTACCCAGGAGTCTGAGCGGCGCCTGGGTTCCGATCCGCTGGGTCAAGTTGACCCGGGTCGTCCCACCGGTGCCGCGCTTGGTCTTGATCACCACCACGCCGTTGGTGGCCCGGCTGCCGTAAATCGCCGTCGCGGCCGCCGACTTGATGATCTCGATCGACTCGATCTCGTTCGGATTGATGTCGGACAGCCGGTTGACGATGGCGTCCTGGTTGCTCGTGGTTACGCCGCTCCCACCCGTGGCGAACGAGAGGGCATTCAAGCCGCCCGAGAACCCATCGTTGCTGATGATCGCGCCGTCCAGAATGAAGAGCGGCTGGCTATTCCCAAGGATCGAACTGGCGCCCCGAATCTGGATCTGGGCACCACCGCCGGGGCCGCCGCCGTTCATGAACACTTGGGCGCCGGGAACCTTGCCCTGGAGCGCCTGATCGAGCGAGATCGCCGGGGCCCGGGTCAAGTCCTCGGCCTCAACGGTGACGCTCGCCGTGGTGGCGTTACGCTTGGTGATCGAGGTGGCCTGGCCGGTGGTGACGATCTCCTCGAGGCGGAAAATGTCCTCGGCGAGCTCGATTTCAAGGTTGGTGTCGGTCGCCGAGACGGCGAGCGTCTTCCGCACGAACCCGATTGCCCGGATGGTGAGCTGGACCTGCCCAGCTGGGGCCGGCACGTTGAACTTCCCCTCTCCACTGGTCCGGGCTCCGGATCCGCCGACGACGACAACCGAGGCTTCGGCGATTGGCCGCTTGCTCTGCGCCCCGACCACCCGACCCGTCAATACCCGTTGCTGCGCGGCAAGCGGGACGGTCGCCAAGAGCAAGGCGATCACACCACTTCCGGCCACCCGACTAAACATAGAGAAGCTCCTTCAGACATGAGGAAAAAGCGTTACTGGCTAACGGCGTATTTGGGATGTTAAAGAGGCCATGAGATGCAACTCATGGGCCGACAGAAACTCCACGCTAAACCGCGGCCTGTCAAGGCTATAGCCTGGCGCCAAGGCCAAGGCCGCGTCAATTCGACACGACGATGAGTCGTTGGGACACGGACTCGGCGCTCGGCACTCGGCACTCGGCACTCGGCACTCGGCGCTCGGCACTTCGACCGGATCAGCGGTCGATCTCGATGCCCGTCGCCCGGTCGCGCCAGGTCCCGGTCCGCCGCCTACCCTTCGTCGAGCCGAACCGGGAGAGCACCTCGGCCACTTGGCGGAGCTGTTCCGCCACGGTGGCCGTCAAGCCGGCCGTGGGCGAGTTGATGGCAAGGATCATCGGGTAGGCCTCGGGCGCCGCGACCTCCCATCTGTGGTTCATGATGTCCTTTCGCATGGCCGGAGGAAGGTCGTCTTGCGGTTCGTAACTGAGCGTCACCGCCGTGCCCCGGAGCCTGGGGGTCGAGGAATTGTCCCTCAACCCGGCCGTCACGTCACCGGGATCGGTGAAGCAAAACAGCCCGTGGTCGATGCCCGCCGCTCCCATTACCGACACGATCCAGGAGTCGCCCGATGGCCATCGAACCACCAGGGGCTGGGGGTCGGAGTAGAGCCGCCAAGGCGCGGCACGGTAGAGGGCCGCAGCCGCGCCAAAGATGCCCGCCACCAGGCCGGCGTCGAGGCCCCATCCGGTCCAGGTCGGTGCGGCCGCCACCGCCTCGCCGCTCTCGGCTCCGAACTGGTGGTCAAAGTCGGTGCGCACCAGGTCGAAAGCGGGCAACGTCTCTACGACCTCGAGGATGGTTCGCCGGAGCCCCGGGAGCCGGCGAAGGGCAGTGGCGCTGGCCTGGTCCCGGAGCCAGATCGTCGGCGGGGCGCCGTCCGCGGCGATGGCCGCTTCGACCTCCCGGGCCAGGAGTCGGGCCATCCTCGGGGGATTCGACGGCGGATTCACCTCGGGTGTCAGGCGAACGATTCGCCCACTTTCGGTCACGATCAGGGCAGCCACCAACCGGGTGTCCGGTTCGGCCTCGATTCGCGCGGGAACGGGAATCCACCCCAGTTCCCAGTGCGGCGCGTCCCCACCCGGCCGGAGCCGGTCGCCAAGGTCCAGCCCGAGGCCGGGAATCGAGTCGGGCTCGCCAAGCGGGCGCTCACGGGATCGGTGCCCGAAGAACCGTTTGATATCAACTGCGACAATGCCAAGCAGGTCGAGGTACTGTTCTCGGGTCGCCTCGTCGATCGGCCGGGTGCGGCCGCGCTTCGGTTGCAGCTCCTGCGCCAGCGCCAAGATCGGTGCGAGGGCCCCGTTCCCCATGGGGTCGGCCAAGAGCGGGGCCCAATCCGGCTCGGAGAGTCGCATCCCCGAGACGAACCCGTCGGCCCATTTATTTCCGAGCGTTCGGCCGTTAATCGTTGCCAGGACCGGCTCGTAGTCTCCTCGTTCGAGACCGCGAGCGATCGCATTCCAGTGTCGGATGATCAGATCCACCAGGCGTTTGACTTCGGCCATGGATTCGAGCTCTGGCCGGGCGGCGTCGGGGACCTCGCCCAAGATGAAGCCCATCGCGTCAGAGGGCGGTACCAGCACCGGACCGGCGAGCACCGCCGCGAGGAATCCATCCATCCGCTCGACACTCCCGCAGCCCGTGGGGCGCTCGGCGAGCAGAAGGTGAAGGCGGTCGAGTTCCTGGCGCGACAGTTGGCGGCCGGGGTTCTTTGGAGACATGAGTCAATTCTGGCGCAACCAGCCCGATCCGGCAACGCCGGGCCGATTCTGGTCCTGCCAGCTGTAAGGCAGTAAGCTTGGCTGATGCGAAACTGGATTCTCCCGCTCCTAGCCTTGGCCGGTCGGTCCGTCCCCGCGCCGGCGCAAACCATTCCCGCTCCGACCCATCGACTGATGCCGTCGCCGGCCACGATCGCCTACGGCTGGTACGATGCCGCCGGCGTGCCGGTCCTCAGGATCAAGTCGGGAGACGTGGTCGAGATCGGCACCCTGATTACCAGCACGCCGGCCCGGCTCGAAGCCGCCGGCGTTGCCGCCGCGGACGTCCAGGCGTCCCTTCGCGCCATCGTGGACAGCGTCAAGACCCGCGGCCCGGGCGGCCACATCCTCACCGGACCGATCTACGTCGAAGGGGCCGACTCGGGCGACGTCCTCGAGGTCCGGATCCTCAAGGTCGACCTCGCGATTCCCTACGGCTACAACGGCTTCAGTCCCAATCGCGGCTGGCTCCCTGAGGACTTCGCCGCCGCGAAGACCCGGATCATCCCGCTCAACGCCACAACGATGATGGCGCGCTTCAGCGACGACATCACCGTGCCGCTGGCGCCGTTCTTCGGCTCGATGGGTGTGGCGCCGCCACCGTCGGCCGGGAAGATCAGCAGCGCGCCGCCGGGCATCCACGCCGGAAACCTCGACAACAAGCATCTCGTCGCCGGAACGACCCTCTACATCCCGGTGCACGCGAAGGGGGCCCTGTTCGAGGTCGGCGACGGACACGCCGCCCAAGGCAACGGCGAGGTGGACATCACCGCGATCGAGACGTCGCTGACCGGGCGGTTCCAGTTCATCGTCCGGAAAGATCTGAAGCTCACCTGGCCCCGCGGCGAGACCCCGACCCACTGGATCGCGATGGGAATCGACTCGAGCCTCGTGGTGGCCACCAAGACCGCGGTCCGGCAGGCGATCGACTTCCTGGTGACGATGAAAGGAATGACCCGGGAGGACGCCTACCAGCTCACCAGTGTCGCCGGGGACGTCGAGATCACCCAACTCGTGGACGGCACCCTCGGCGTGCACGTCATGATTCCCAAGCGGCTGTTCATCAGGTGAGGGGCCGATCTTGTCATTGTAGCGTCATGTCGCTACAATGGTCCAATGAAAGCCGTTGGCGTTCGGGAACTCAAGAACCGCCTCAGTGAATACCTCCGAGCGGTCAAGCAGGGCGAGCATGTCCTGATCACCGACCGCGGTCAGGTCATCGCCGAGTTGCGCCAGCCGTCTCCCTATCCAGACCGCGGGGCCATCCCAGCGGCACTGGCTTCACTGGTCCGAGAGCGAGTCATCGAAGTCGGATTGCCGAATGACGCCGGCGCCTATCCGGATCTGCCCAGGCGGGCGCCGGACGGCACCGCCGCTCGGGTCCTCGGCGAACTCCGCGACGAGGGATGATCGCCTACGCTGAGTCGAGCGCCGTGCTCGCTTGGCTGCTCGGCGAGGCGGACGGGGCCAAGGTCCGATCGGCGCTTTCCTCCGCTGACGTGGTGTTCGCCTCCCGGCTCACCTTGGCCGAATCCGAACGGGCCCTCGCCCGGCTCGAGGCCGAGGGTGCCCTGCCCGGCCCGGAATCAGTGGTCCTCCGCGAAACCCTGTCGCGCACCAGCTGGCATTGGGTTCGGTTTGAAATTGGCGCGCCGGTCCTGGCGCGGGTGGGTCGGCCGTTTCCGGTCGAGCCGGTCCGGACCCTCGATGCGATCCACCTCGCCACCGCCCTGGAACTTCGAGCCGCCGAGCCGGGGCTCGTGATCGTGACCCTCGATCACCGAATCCGGGCCAACGCCGAGCGGCTCGAGATCCCGGTCCTGCCCTAAATCGTGCGTTAGGGGCGGCGGTTCCGGTCGATCCGGGCTACCTCGTCCCGGAGCCCCAACAACTCCCACCGCACCAGCGCCAACGGGACGTTGCCATTCTTCCAGACAAAATCGTGGAACGCCCGGAGATCGAACCGGTCGCCCTGCTGCCGTTTGGCGTCGGCCAGCAACTTGATGATCTGGAGCTTGCCGATCTGATAGGTGATGGCCTGGCCGGGCCCCGCCGCGAAATCCGATGCTTCTTGAAGCGCCGTCTCCGGATCCATCGGGACGGTCCGGCGGAGATAGTCGGCCGCTTTGAGGATGGTGAATTCACCGGTGGCGAGCCGGACGTCCACTTCGACCCGGAGCGCCCGGAGTCGCATGAAATTATAGATGATTTCCTTCGAGCGGGGCCGGTCGTCGAAGAGCCCAGCTTGGAGCATCATTTCCTCAGCGTAGAATCCGATCCCCTCGTTCGGCCCGGAGTCGTAGAAGCGGCGACGGATCGGGTTCTCGTGAGCCCACGACAGCACCATTTGGAAATAGTGGCCGGGAATGCCCTCATGGACGATGATGCCGCGAGGGTCCTTGGCCATCGAGCGGCCGAAGTAGCCGAGGTCGGGCCCGGGGTTCGGGATGTAGTGGACCCCGTCCTGGTCGAGCCGGGCCGGCCCGGTCAAGTCGTCGGGCACGCCGAGCCAGGCAAGCGGCGCGAGGTACGGCGGCACCGGCGCGTTGAGATAATGTTTGACCCAACCGGGCACCGTCACCAACCGCTTCTCCTCAAGAAACCGCCGGACCTGAGCCTCGTCGGCCGCCTCCACCGCGATGTTAGCCTCGAGGGTCGGAAAGATCGGCAGCTCGGGCAGCCCGCGGTTCTTGGCCGTTTCGAGGGCTTCGAAAGCCACCGACCGTTCCCACTCCTGGCGGCCCATGGCCAACATCTCGTCGGCCGAGAACGGCACCAGCGCCACCCGTGACAAGAACCATCGATACTTGTCCGGACCAACCGCGGTTCCGGCCGGCATCGAGGGCAACCGCCGCTTGAGATGATCCCGAAACCGCTCCAGTGCCCCGATGGCCGAATCGGTGGCGCCCCCGAGGTCACCGACCTCGCGTGCCATGGTGGTCAGCGCCACTCGAGCCCCGCCCAATGCCTCGATCGCCCGTTCGGCGAACGGTTTGACGGCCAAGTCGAGGTTGGCCTCCGCTTGCCCGGCCACCCGGGGAATGTTCCGGAGCCGGAGCAACACGGCCTGACGACGGCCGGCATCGAGCGGCGGGGGCAGCACCAGGACCTCGAAGAGACTGCCGAGGGTCTGTTGGACGTAGAAGTTGGGATCGCGGCGCCAACCGGGATTGAGGTCGAGTTCCCACCGAACCCGCGCCAATGCCGACCCGGTCAGGCGGTAGTCAACCTGGTCCGGCACCGACCAACCGGCGGTGTCGATGGCGCTCCACCGGGCCTCGAACCGGGCCAGGACCAGCCGCCGGAGGGCGACCGAGCCTTTCGACCAATCCGGGACCCACCCCGCGGGGCGGTCGATCCGAGGAATGTCATCGGCACTGACGGGCTGGGTCGTGGCGCGCCAGGCCCAGAACTCGCCGGACAACTTGAGAAGAGCGGCCGACGGCTCCACGGCCGCGAAACCGATTGTGCTTACCAGGATGGCCGAGATCATCATGGCGGCAATTTGACGGGGCGGCCTCGGCAACGCCAAGCTTCAGGGATGCGAATCCAATTGACCCTGGCAGCGGCGGGGTGTCTCGCGGCCTCGTTGGTTCACGGGCAGGACCGGCCCACCCTGACCATCGACGCCATCGTCTCGTCGGCCCCCTCGCTGGCGGGCACGTCGCCGGTGGCACCGGCCTGGTCGCCCGACAGCCGGTGGGTGGCGTTCCGGTGGAACAGCGAGGCCCGGCCAGGGCGCGACCTTTGGATCGTGGCGGGGATCGGCGGCCGGCCGCGGCGCCTGACCCAGAACGGCGCCGGCGACTTCGTCTGGTCGCGCGACAGCCGGACCCTGTTCTATTCAGCCGGCGACGGGATGTGGCGGGTCGATCTGACCGGCGGGGAGCCCCGCCGGCTGACCACCACCGGCGAGCAGTCCGACCTCACCCTCTCGCCCGACGGGCAGACGCTCGCGTTCCTGTCCCAAGGCGACCTCTGGCTCACCACGATCGCCACCGGCCGGACCAGCCGGACCACCCGAGTGGCGGTGACCCCGCCCACCACCGTTAGGCTCGGCACCTACGACAAACCCGAGGTGGAAATCGGCCGGTATGTGTGGGGCGGCGAAATGCCTCCCTATGCCTGGTCGCCGGATGGGCGAACCATCGCGATCCAGATCGTCGACCGCCGCCAGGTTCGCCAAATGCCGGTCCCGTCCTATCTGGGCGAGGAGACCAGCCAGCGGTTGCTCCGCCGCGGCTCCCCCGGTGACACCAACGAGAGCCGGACGATTGCCTTCCTCGACGTGGCCACCGGCACGATCCGGCCGCTAGCCCTGGCCGATCCGACTTCGGTCCAGAACATCGGGATGGAATGGTCGAGCCGGGGGGCCCTCCTGATCGACCGCGAGTCGGACACCGCCGAAGACCGCTGGATCCTGATCGCCGACCCGGCCGACGCCACGGCCCGCGAGGTCTGGCACGACCAGCGGCCGACCCGGATCTACAACGCCGTCGCCGCGACGTGGCACCCGGACGGATCGCGAGTCCTTTTCATCGGCGACCTCGACGATCGGTACCGGCTCTACGCCTTGGTACCCGGCAGTTCCGTCCCGACCGCTCTTTCCCCGGCTGGGTACGATGTGACCGGTGACCGCGGGGCCGTCATCCCACTGGCTGACACCGCTGGCCAAAGCATCTACTTCGTCGCGAACGAAGCTGGTCCCGCGGAGCGGCAGGTGTATCGGATCGCCGGTACCGGCGGTCCGCCAGAGCGGCTCACCACGCGGCCCGGCGTTCACCTCCCGGTCCTGTCGCCGGACGGGACCCGCCTGGCCCTGCTCCACAGCGACGACCTGAGCCCCACTGAGCTCTATCTGACCGACGCCAAGCGGCGATCATCGGAGCTCCGAGTGACGACCTCGCCGCCGCGGGAATTCTCGACCTACCAGTGGGCGGCGCCCCGGTACGTCTCGTTCAAACACAAAACCGACTCGCTCACCATTCACGCCCGAATCATCGAGCCGCCGAACCTCGACCGCTCCCGGAAATACCCGGTGATCTTCGGTCCCGTCTACTCCAACACGGTTCGCAATCACTGGAACGGCCTCTACGGCATGGTCCAGCAGTTGTTGGTGCAACAGGGCTACATCGTGGTCCAAGTCGACGTCCGGGGCAGCACCGGCTACGGGCGGAATTTTCGGGAGAAGTTCCTGATGGACTGGGGCGGCGGCGATCTCGACGATTTGGAGAGCGCGGCCGACTACCTGAAGACCCTCCCCTACGCCGATACCGACCGGATGGGGATCTGGGGTTCGAGTTACGGCGGCACTCTCACCGTCTTCATGCTCTTCAAAAAGCCGGGGCTGTTCAAGGCGGGCGTGGCGGGCGCCCCAGCGACCAATCCGTTCTTCTTCGGCAGCGACGACGTGGCCATTGCCCGGCGGCCCAAGACCAACCCGGAGGCGTTCGAACGGGGTAACGCCCTCCAGTACGCCAAGAATCTGAAGGACCACCTGCTCATTATTCACGGGATGCAGGACGACGTGGTCCCGTTCAAAACCTCAGTCGTGCTGGCCGAGGAGCTGATGAAACTGGGCAAGGACTTCGACTTTGCCTTTGCCCCGGCCGCGACGCATGGCTGGACCCAGCGGGAGTACTATGCCCGGTATCTGCTCGGCAAACTGGTCGGGCACTTCAACCGGTACCTGCCGCCCCGTTAGCGAACCGTCCGGCTGACGATAGTGATCGGATTGGGGTAGGACAGCGGCCCGAGCGGGGTGTCGATCGTCGGCGAGGCCTTGAGGCTAATCTTGGTGGGGTCGGGGTTGACGCCGGCCACCGCCGCCGCCAGGTCAACCAGGTCTTGCGCGGGACCGTTGAAAAATTGGACCAGGTTGACCCGCATCCGCATCGGCATGAGGACCGGCTTGCCAGGCTCCATGACGACCGCGGTATCGACGACACCGTGGATGGTTTCCTTGTCGTTCAGGTAGAGCGCCCAACCCAGCCGAACCATCTTGGCCGTGACCTTGTTCTCGGCCGGATTCAGGGCTTCGACGTTGACGAGGAAGTCGAGCGGCACATCTTGGCGGGCCAGCGCCACCGTCAGTTTCCCGTAGTCGAGCACCGACAGCCTGGTGCCGGACGCGATCTTCCCGATATCGACGCCGGCCAGCCGGCCGCCGGTCACCCCCGCGAGCGCGAAGCCGACCTGCCGAAGGGCCGCCAATTGCTGGAGGGAGCTACAGCCTCCCACCACCACCGCGAGTCCGGCGACCCATAACCAGATCCGTTTCATCGTGAAGTACCTTTCGAGTCAGAGGGTAAGATCAATCCGTCCGGCCTGAGAAACCACCGCCGTCATGCCAGTAACCAAGGCACCGAAGTCGGCGGCCGAGACGGCCACCATTGGAACACCCTTCCCAAAGACCTCATCGGCCACAATCGACGCCAGCGCCAGGAACCGATCCGGACCGATCGTGATGATCGCGGCCGGGGCCGTGCCCGCTTTGGCCGCCTCGAGCAGCACGGCGGAGGTCGTGCTCGATCCTCGCGAGGCGGGCAAGGCGAGGACCGCACCCGCGGCGATCCGTCCCGACAACGGATGCCGCCGATCGATGATCTCACCGGTGGTCTGGTCGTAGCCGCCCCAGAAGCTGAGCGGTTGATCGGTCACCAGCAGACTCCCCGATCCGGCCCCCGCCACGATCACCTCGCCCTGGATCACTCGGCCCATAACGACTCGTCCCGGACCACTCGGCCCTGCACGGCCGATTCGATGCAGTCGGCGAGGCTGCCGAACACGACCGCCGTCTTGAGCAGTCCCGGCGAGTAGTAAGCGTACTTGGCGGAGTTCGTCATCAAGATCTTGATCTCGGGACGAAGCATCGGGGTGGTGAGCACACAGGTATCGACGGTGACCTTGCCGCCGAAGGCCTCAAGCGGTTCCAGCAACCCGTCGTCCCGAGCCAGGAGCGACATGATCCGGCTCGAGGTTACCAGAAACTCTACCGTGGGGTCGCGCCGCCGGCCCGCCACCAACGGGGCCAGCTGCCGAAATTCGGCCACCGAAAAGTGGGGGCTGCCGAGGACCACCATGTCGAGTGCCGCGCCGGCCGAGGTGGTCAGTTCGGCCCTGGCGTCCCGAAGCCGGTCCATGGTGACGTCAACCGTGCGGTCGGGACTCCGCCCTCGAAAGGCGGCGGCCTGGGTTGGCGCCTCCGGCGTGACGCCGACGATGTGGAGCAACGCCACCGCTCCCGATGAGGCGGTGGCCGCGCAGAGCGATTTGAGCTGATCTTCGGTCGGCGTCACCGTAAGACCCTCGATGACCGGAATCCGGTCCTGGCTGGTCTTCCCGATCAGGTGACCGAGCACCGGGTAGAACGAATCGTCGCGCTGGATTTTTTCGGGAATGTCCCGAAGGCGAAATAGGTCTTGGCCGCCCCGGTTCTGCTCGAGATGGAGGCCCGCTTCCGGCACGCGCCCGGTAATAGCGGCACAGATATCGAGCAGGTCGGGGTACCGCTCGGTCCGGGCCCCGATGACCGAGTTGGCAAAGCAGATGGCGTTCGATTCGCCCCAGGCGATCTGCTGGCCGAAGACCGGTTTGGACGTGGTCTGATAGGGCGCGCAGGTCCAGGTCGGGGTGCAGCCCATCGTTTGATAGGCCACCATCTGGCGGTGGGCACTGGCGGCCCAGGCGGGGGGCACCGGCCAGTCGCGCCAGCCATGTTCGTCCACCCCGCTGACGTTGAGCGAGGCCGGCACCGCCACTTTGGCGCCTAACGCGGCCAGCCGCTCGGCGAATTCGAGGGTGGCGTCGCCCAGGTAGAGACTGCTGTCGATGTGGGCTCCGGTAATGTCCATCAACCGCTCGACGCCGGTGACCCTCGCCAATCGAACCAGGATCGACATCGCCAGCCGGGCACCGGGCCCGTGGTCGCCCGCCAGTAGCGACTGATCGCGGACCGATAACTCCAGAATCACTTCCAGACCTGGCGGCAGACCGCGAGCCAGTTGCCGCCTTGGATCCACCGAACTTGCTCATCGGTGTACCCGTGTTTGAGCATCAGGTTCGTCACCTCGAGAATGACTTCCGGTCCCAGAAAAAACAGCGGGTCCCAGGCGCCCTCTTCTTTGCCGGGCCACTCATCCGGGCGGGCGGCGATGAACGCGGCCAGGTGATGGGCCTGGTCGAGAAAGTCGAGCCCGAAACCGACATGACCGGGACCGACCAACTGGACCACGTGGTCGAGATGCCGGAAGTATTGTTCCGCCGACGCGCCGCCGAGGTAAAAGGCCGCCCCGGTAATCCCAATCACGCCCCCGCGCTCCGCACAGAACTTGATCTGGTCGTCCTTCACATTCCGGAAGTGAGGATGGATCGCATGGCAGGCCAGGTGACTGAAGATCACCGGATCGGCCGAGACCTCCATCATGTCGATCGTCGACCGGTAGCCCGCGTGCGCCCCATCGACCAGCATCCCGACCCGGTTCATCTCGTGCACCATCTTGACGCCGAACTTGGTGAGGCCGGTTTCGTGACGGTCGGCGCCGCCCCCGCCGATTTCGCTGTTCAGGTTGAAGATCGGATGGACGAACCGGACGCCGAGCTGGTAGTAGATCTCGATCATCGAGAGGTCCCGCTCGAGGCAGCGGAAGCCCTCGAGATGGATCCCGACGGCCAGCTTGCCGGAGGCCTTCGCCTTCGCGATGTCGTCAACCGAGGCGACCAGGACCGCATTGGGGTGAGCGGCGATGTCGGCCCGGCACCGGGCGAGGCGCTTCATCGCCTCTTGAATGTTGTGCCGGTCGCCGGCCGGGTGGACCGAGATGAAATCGACCCCGGCCGCCCGGTAGCGGTCGAACAGGTTGGCCCCGTTGCCCATTTCGGGCTCGTAGATGAACACCATGTCCCAGATCATTTTGACACCTCGCGTCGGACATCGAATTGGGTAAAATTAGCCTACTAGCTCGGCACTCGGCACTCGGCGCTCGGCACTAGAGGAGAACAGGGATGCGATTTTCGGCGGCGACGGGGCGGATGGCGGGGGAGGGGTCGGACGCGTGGCGGGTCCATGATGAGGCGGTCGAGCGGATTGGGCGCGGGGATGACGTCATCCTGCTGTCGATTGGGGATCCGGATTTTGAGACGCCGGCGGCGATTCGTGAGGCGGCTAACGCGGCGTTGGCTTCTGGGCGGACCCATTATAGCCCGATCGGGGGTGAGCCGGCGCTTCGGGCGGCGATTGCGGCCGAGAGCAGCCGGACCCTCGGGGGGGTGATTGATCCCGGGCAAGTCACCGTGTTTCCAGGGGCGCAGGCGGCGCTCTTCGGGGTAGCGCAGTGTTTGTTCGAGGGGGGTGACGAGGTCATCGTCGCCGAACCGACGTACGTGACCTACGAGTCGGTGCTTGGGGCGCCGGGGGTCACGATGGTGCCGGTGGCGTTGGACCCCGACCGCAACTTCCAGCTCGATCCGGACGCCTTGGCCCGGGCGGTGACGCCCCGAACCCGGGGCATCATCCTCAATTTTCCCCACAACCCGACCGGCGCTTGCCTAACGGCGGATGAAGCCCTGGCCGTGGCCCGGATTTGCCGGGAGCGGGATCTCTGGTTCGTCTCGGATGAGGTGTATAGCGCGCTCTACTACACCGGCAAGCACCACGAGAGCCCGCTCAGCCTGCCGGGGATGCTCGAACGGGGGGTGTTGATTTCAAGCCTTTCCAAGTCCCACGCGATGACGGGATGGCGGTGCGGCTGGGCGGTGACGCCTCCGGCGCTCGCGGGGCATCTCTCGAACCTGGCCCGGGCGATGTACTTCGGCGTGGCCCAATTCATTCAGGATGCGGCGGCCGTGGCCATTAGGTCGGGGGGAGCCGAGCTCGAAACGATCCGCTCGTCGTACGAGCGCCGAGCGCGGCTGATGGTCGCCGGCCTGACGGGACTGCCGGGCATCAAGGTCCGGATGCCGGATGCGGGGATGTACATCTTTGCCGACGTCCGGGGCACCGGGCTCGACGGGAAGCAGTTTGCCCGGGGCCTGCTCGATACCTCCGACGTCTCGGTCACCCCGGGCGAAGGATTTGGGCCGAGCGGGGCCGGTCATGTCCGCATTACCCTCGGGACCGGCGACGAGCGGCTTCAGCAGGCGTGCGACCGGATCGCCCGGTTCGCTCGGAGCATCGCTACCGCCCGGATGCCGCCTGCAGCCGAGCCAACTCGCGCCGGGCGGTAACCAGCGGCGGCAGGTCGGCGTCGCCGCCTTTCCACTGGTTCATCAAGGCCGAGTAGGCGGCCCGCGCGGTGGTGGAATCGCCGGCCCGCTCGGCCGCCCGGGCCAGGCGTTCGAAGCTCCGGAGCCAGTCCTGCTGCATTTCGTCGCCGAACCGGCCGGCATCGACTACCGATCGGAGGCCCGCCACGGCGGAGTCGGGGTGGCCCCGGGCGATGAACACTTCCGCCAGCAGGGATGACCCGAGCGGGAGGTAGGCGTCGAATCGACGCGTGCTGAGCGCCGTCTCGGCATCAGCCGTCCGGCCCCGCGCGAGGGCCACGTCCGCCGCCAGCAGCGCCAAGGCGGCTTGATCCTGGGCATGGTCGGGACGCAGGGCCGCCCGCCGTCGCAGGGTGTCGAGAACGGCTTGGGCCCGATCGAGGAGGCCGGCCCGCACGAGCTGGTGGCCTCCGAACATGAGAGCCGCCGCCTGGATATCCGCCGTCGTGAAGATCTGCCAGGCGTGATCGAGTGCCGTTCGGGCGGCCGGAGCCCGCCCGCGGGTGGTCTCCACATCCGCGAGCAGCACCCAGTCGCGGTACTCGGAGAGGCCACCCTTCGGTTCGAGGGGAAGGGCCACGGCGAGTTGTCCGGAGGCCTCGGCATAGCGCCCTTGGTAGGCGGCCAGATAGGCCAGCGCTCGGAAGCCGCGGGCCTGATCCGCCTTGGCGGGCACCTTGGTCATCTTTCGAAACACCGACTCTGCCTGCGCAAGCTGCCCCGCCCGGACGTAGGTCTCACCCCACTGGATGTTTTCGAACGCCCGCAACAACTGCATCGAGTCCAGCTGGAATACTTTGTCGTACTCGTCGAGGGCCGACCGGAGATCCCCGAGCTGTTTCAGGGACGTGGCCATGCCCAGGTGCGGCTCCGCCGAGTTCGGCGCCAAATCGGCGGCTTTCCGAAAAGCCGAGACGGCTTCCTCGGTCCGGTGGGTGCGGCGAAGGGCCTCGCCAAGCCAGCCCCAATTCGCTGCCGATGGGAACCGGGTGGCCAGCTCGCGAGTGGCCTGGACCTGGTCGTCGAACCGCCCTTCGCCCTCCGCCAGGGCCGCCCTGACCGAGATCTGTTCCGGTTCGGTCATCCGGGCCGTTCGTTCGCTGGCGGCCCGGTACCATTTGAGGCTTTCGGTCACCCGGTTGGTGGCCAGGAAGTAGTCGCCTAACGAGCGCATCGCCATCGCGAACCCGGTATCGGCCGCGAGGGCCCGCTCCAGCGTTTGGTGGACGTCGTTCCACCGGCCCTGTCCCGCGGCCTGTTGGGCATCGGCCAGCGCCACCAACGCCGGCAGCGAGCGGGTCGTGACCAAGGGGAGCGGCCTGACCGGCTTCCAGTTGAGGTCGCCGAGCTGGCGGCGGACCCACGCTCCGAGTTGGTCGACACCATCGAGCAGTTCCGGTTGCCCGTCCACCGTGACCTTCTTGGTCGCGACGATCCGCCCATCGCTCGGCTCGACGAGGCGGGCTGCCAGGACGAACTGCTGCCCCAATTGGGCAACGGTCATCGCGACGACGACCCGGCCCGACTCCCGAGCGGCCACCTCTCGAGCAAGTTCCTCGGTGAAGACCGGGTTGGCCGCCGGCCGCCCCATCCGCACCAGGCTTTGGCGGAGCCCGCCCCGCGAGTACAGCGAGAACCCCGGAGACTGCTGCAGCGTGACGGTGGCCGCCACCTGGAGGGCCCGTCCCATGGCCGTATCGGCGGTCAGGTTTTCGAAGTCGGCGAGGACCACCATCTCGCCGTTCGCCATCGGGCGGACAGGTTTGGTGAGGCTGCGCCACGCCAGGATCCCCCCGGCCGCAGCCACCACGGCCGCCACGGCCAGTTGTCGCACGCGCGGCGAGCGCCTAACGGCTGGTAAGGGGGCCGGCGCGCTCCCCTCAAGACGCTCCGGCGGGGTAGCGGTTGAGAGCTCAGGCGGCGCCGGAGGCGGCAACGGCCCGGCCGGCACCGGCCGGCCGAGTGACTCCAACAGGGTCCGGAGTTCGGCCGGCGACGCGGCCCCGACCTCCGACTTGAGGAGCCGTTCGTGGGCGCGGAGGTGACGGGCCGCCGCCCCCGGGTCACCACCGCGGTCGAGAGCCCGGGCCAGCCCCATGGCGTACCGGGTCGCGACCGGGTCGAGGATCGTCAACCGACGCCAGAGCCCGACGGCCTCCGGCCGGGACGATCGATCCGCCTCCTGGGCCTGGCGTTCGATGGCTTCGCTCGCCAGGCGGTTCAATCGGGCCCGTTCCCCGCCGGCCCATTCGTCAAACTCGGCGGAATCCGAGAGGATGAATCCGTCGAGGAAGGGCCCCTGGTACAATGTCGCCATCATGGCCGAGTCACCTCGGGTCTCCGCCGCCAGGAAGTCCCCAACGTCGGTTTCGACGGAGTCGACGAGCCGCAACTCGGTCCCGAGCGACTCGATCACGTCGGCGCCGACCGCTTTCTGAATCGAGTAGACCGTTTGCGCCAGGTTGTGACGGGCCCGCTCTTCGGTGGTGTCCGGCCAGAGATACAACAGCAACCGGTCGCGACTCACTCCCCGCTTGCCCGCCACCGCGAGAATCGCGAGCAGGGCCGAGCGGCGCGGGCTCGACCCCTCGAAACGGGTCCCGCCCCGCTCCAGTAGCAACCCACCGAAGGTCTTGATTCGCAGCATGTTGAGTCTGGTTGATCGGGTGCTGATGGCCCGCTGATCGGGCCCTGATCCCCTGGCCCTAACCTATCGCCGGTTGGAGAACCCGCCAACCCTGGTCCCAATCACAAGGGAGACACAATGCCTGGTCTTTTCGCCTTCAGTACGATCGCCGCGGCTGCCCTGCTCGGAACTGAGCCGGGAGACCCGGGGCCCGACCAGGGGCCGGCGTTCGCGCAGCTCCAGGCCGATTTGAACCGGGGCCACTTGGTGTTGGACCGGGTCCGGTTCCTGCCGGCGGCCGCGGCGCTGGCGCCCGGAGCGGACGAGTGGTTGGCGGAGACCGCCCGCGCCCTGTCAAAAGCCTCGGGGCGATTCGTCGTCGTCGTGGCCCCGGAGAAAGAGCGGGGCTTCCCGCCGGACACGGTTCTCAGCAGGCGGAGGGCGGAGGAAGCGTATCGGCGGCTGGTGTCCGCCGGGTCGAGTCTCGAACGATTGGTCGGACTAATCCAACCTCCCATGCTCCAACCAGTCGAGAGCGGGCAGGCGCATGTCGAAATCTTCCGGATCAACTAAGTCCTCGGCACTCGGCGCTCGGCACTCGGCACTCGGCGGGTCGGGATGGGGCCACGTTACGGCCAAAGCGCGGGATCGACCAGCTGAGGGGGCGGGGTTAGAATGGACACATGACCGACATCCTGCTTCCCCCCGATCAGACCGAGGGCACCACCAACACCGTCGGCAAATGGTTCAAGGCCGCCGGCGACGACGTGGCCGCCAACGACCCGCTCCTCGAAATCACCACCGACAAAGTGACCGTCGAAATCGCCGCCCCCCACGACGGCGTCCTCCTCGAGATCCTCAAAGCCGAGGGCGACCTCGTCGAGCCCGGTGAAGTCCTTGCCCGTCTCGGCGCTCGTGTTCTCGGCACTCGGCACTCGGCACTCGGCGCTCGGCAGCCGGAGGGCGGCGGCGGCGCAGCCGCCCCGCCGAGTGCCGAGGACCTGAGCCCCGCGGTGAGACGGCTCCTGAAGGAGCGGGGGCTTGATCCGGGGCGGATTAGGGGGACTGGGCGGGGCGGGCGGATTACGGTCGAGGACGTTGAGGCGGCGGTTTCTTCCACGGCCAACCGGATGGTGCCGCACTCGGCCATGCGGAAGAGCATTGCGGCGCACCTGAGTCAGAGCATGGCGACCGCGCCGCACGTCACTACGATCTTCGAGGCCGACGTGACCGCGGTGATGGCCCACCGGGCGGCCACCGACCGGGCCGCGACCTACACGGCGTATTTCGTCCGGGCGGCGGTGGCGGCGCTCCAGGCGGTGCCGGAGGTTAACAGCCGGTGGCATGAGCAGGCGCTCGAGCTGTTCGACGACTGCAACGTCGGGATCGGGACCGCCCTCGCGGCCGGGGGGCTCATCGTGCCGGTCATCCACCAGGCCCAAACCCTCAGCCTCGATGAGACGGCCAAGCGGCTGGCCGACCTGACCGAGCGGGCCCGGACCGGCAGCCTAACGCCAAAGGAAGTCCAGGGCGGGACCTTCACGATCTCCAATCACGGCGTCAGCGGAAGCCTGGTGGCCACGCCGATCATCATCAACCAGCCCCAGTCCGCCATCCTCGGCGTCGGCAAGCTCGAGAAGCGGGCCGTGGTGACCGCGGACGACCGGATCGTCGCCCAACCGATGATCTACGTCACCTTGACGATCGACCACCGGGTCCTGGACGGGTTCCAGGCCAACGCATTTCTCACCCGGTGGGTCGAAACGATCGAGCGGTGGCCCAATCCATAATCGCCCGAGCGGTTTGCTCGGGGGCGACGAGTGGGAACAGGTGCCCGTGGCCGGGGAAGTCAACCACGGTGGCGGAAGGTCTGGCCATCCGAAATCGCTCGGCGGCCTCGGGCAGGAAGACGTCCGTGTTGCCGCCCCGCATCACCAGCACGGGTAACGCCGGGTCGAGCCGGTCGAGTTCCCGCCAGCTCTCTTCATAGAGGCTCTCGTAGTAGTGGGCCTCCCATTCGGGCGGCCACACCAGCGTATAGCCGGTTCCGTTTGGGGCCGGCCTGAGCGCGCTCCGGACGTAGTGCCAGAGTGCGTCGTCGCTCCAATCTCGAAACAGCGACCGCGGTCTCCAGTACTGGAACGCCGCGGGTTCGGAGTCGAACTCGGAGCGGCGGTCTCGAGCCCGAGCGGCAAAGAGGTGCCGCGCCCCGCCGTTGCCGTTGGGGCCCATGACCTGATCGAGTTGCGCTTGGAGCAGCATGGTCGGGTCGAGCATGATGAGACCGCGAAACCGTTCGGGCCGGCGGGCGGCGGCGACCAGCGACGCAACGGCGCCGAACGAGTGGCCCACCGCGAGGACCGAGTGAAGATCGTAGTCGGCGATTCCGGCGGCGAGATCTTGGCCCATGGCTTCCCAACTGCCCGGCTCGGCCGGCACCGGTCCGGGATCGGGCCACAAGGCGCGAGGCGGCAAGGCCACGACCCGGAACCGATCGAACAGCCGCTCGATCAGGGGCCGGTAGGTGTCGAGGGGAAAACTGTTGGCCGGGGCGAGATGGAGGAGCGCCCCGGTGCCACCGAGTTCAACGAGCGGTTGCGACATGGAGGGCGGAACCTAGCGCCGGCCCGCGGATGGCACTATCTCTTAGGAACGAACCGCCAGGGGTACTCCGCGAACGCGGGGTTGAGAAAGTCTCTTGGAACCTGACCCGGTCAATACCGGCGTAGGGAGTGCGGATGCTCTACTTGATTCCGTTGTTGCTATTGCAGGACACGCTGGCGACCCCGAAGCACCGGGACACGCTCGAAACGGTGGTGGTCCGCGCGACACGGGCCGGGAGCGCGCCGCCGACCTCGCAAACCACCCTTGACCGCGCCACCATCGAACGGACCTACGCGGGCCAAGACGCGCCGCTTGCGCTCCAGGGCGCCACCGGCGTTACCGCCGCGTCCGACGCCGGGGCATTCTCGGGCTACAGCTCGATCAGGCTCCGCGGCATCGACCAAACCCGGCTCACCATCTCGCTCGACGGCGTGCCGCTCAACGATCCGGAAGACCAAGTCCTTTACTTCTCGAACGTGCCCGACTTCATGAACTCGATCCAGTCGGTTCGGATTCAGCGCGGGGTCGGGTCGAGCGGCTTCGGCACCGCGTCGTACGCGGGCTCGCTCAGTTTCGAGTCGATTCCGATTGCCGCCACCGGCCGATTCGGCGAGCTGCAACTGACCTCCGGATCGTGGGGCACCAAGCGGGTCAGCGCCGAGGGCGCGACCGGCTTACGCGGAGGCTTTGCCGGCTATGCCCGGCTGTCGGGGCAGGAAACCGATGGCTACCGCGAGCACTCGGGCAACCGGGCGCGCTCGGGATTTGTGAGTACCGGCTGGTTCGGGGCCCGCGACGCCGTCAAGTTCACGGGGTTTGCCGGACGGTCGCGCATGCAGCTGGCCTACTATGCGCCGTCGGAGGCGCAGTTGGCCGTCAACCCGCGGGCCAATCCGATGTCGCTGGACGAGCGGGACGATTTTCACCAGGAGATGGCCAGCGTCCAGTACACCCGCGAGCTGGCCCGCTCGGCGACGGTGACGACGACCGCGTATCGCAACAGCGCGGCCGGCAACTACGACGTCGTCGTTGGCCCCGACCTCTGGAACTTCAATCTGGGCCACGTGTGGTACGGCCTCTTGTCGACCGTCGCCTGGAACACCGGCAACCTGGCCGTCGCAGCCGGGGCGCACGTGAGCAGCTACCACCGCGATCACTTCTTGTTCGTCCGCCCCGATCTCCGCGGCCGAGTCTATGACAACACCGGGTTCAAGCAGGAGCAGAGCGCCTTCGTCAAGGCGACCTGGACCCGCGGGTCGTGGGATTGGCATGGAGACCTGCAACTGCGGCGGGCCGCGTTCCGGTACCGGCCTACCCCCGGCTCGACCTTCGGCGAACCCGCCATCGACTGGCTGTTTCTGAGCCCGAAACTCGGCGTGACCTGGCGGGCGCGGCCCGAGTGGTCGCTCTATGCCTCGGTAGGCCGGACCGGCCGGGAGCCGACCCGGAGCGATCTCTTTGCCGGGGCCGACGATGTCGACCAGACGACGGCGGCCGATCTCCTGCCGCTCGATCAAGTGCGGCCGGAGTCGGTGACCGACGTCGAGGCCGGCCTTCGCTGGTCGCGGGGGGCGGTGGCGCTGAACGCCAATCTCTTCGCGATGCGATTTCGAAACGAGATCGCCCCGATTGGAGCCATTTCGATTACCGGGAGCCCACTCCGGCGGAACGTGGCCCGGAGCACCCGAACCGGCCTCGAGGTCGAGGGCGAGTGGCGGGCGCGGCCGTCGCTGACCTTGACCGGCAATGCGATGTGGATGCGGGCGCGAATCGCGGAGTATACCGATCAAGCGAGCGGGACGACTTTCCGGAATGTTCCGCCACTGTTGTCGCCAGCACTGATCGTGAACGGCCAGGGCGCGTGGCGGGTGCGGGACCGGGCCGTGGTGACGTTAGGCGTCCGGCACGTGGCGCGATCGTTCCTGGCCAACGACGGGAACCCGGCCTTGACGACGCCGGCGTACACCTTGATCGACGGCGGCGCCTCGCTCAATGTCGGCCGTTACGCCATTCGGGTCCAGGGGCAGAACCTTCTCAATGGACGAGCCTACGCCAGTGGGTACACCGACGGGACCGAGCGGTATTTCTTTCCAATCGCCCGGCGCACGGTGATCGCGTCGTTGGTACTGACCCTTTAACCCGCCGAACCCCGGGAGCCGATGTACAACGCCGCCGTTGATCTGGTCGATCGCCACCCCGAGGCCGGGCGCGGCGCCAAGGTCGCCTACATCGACCCGCGGCGGCAGTTGACCTACGCGGGGCTCAAGGAACGGACCGACCGGCTCGCCAATGCCATGCATAGCCTGGGCGTCCAGCGCGAGCAGCGCATCGTCTTGATCATGCTGGACACGATCGACTTCCCGGTCGCCTTCTGGGCCGCCATCAAGGCCGGGGTCGTGGCGGTGCCGCTCAACACGCTGCTTCCCGCCGAGTTGTGGCGCTACCAGATCGAGGACAGCCGCGCCACGGTCGTGATCGTATCCGCCGAACTGATAGACCGGGCCGGCCCGATGCTGGCCCAGGTCCAGCTCACTCGGCCCCTGATCGTTCTTACCACTGAGGACCTCGCCGGAATCGAGGCCGCGGCCGCACTGGACTGCACTCCCGCTCCAACGCACTCGGACGAAGTGGCGTTCTGGCTCTACACGTCGGGGTCGACCGGACAACCCAAAGCGGCGCGGCACCTCCATGCGAGCCCGGCCGCCACGGCCCAGTGCTTTGGTCAAGGGATTCTCGGGATCACGACCGATGACGTGATGTTCTCGGCGGCGAAGCTGTTCTTTGCCTACGGGCTCGGCAACGGAATGTCGTTTCCGCTCTCGGTCGGCGCCACCACGATTCTGCTGCCCGACCGGCCGACGCCGGACGCCGTGCTGGCCACGATGGCGGCCCATCAGCCGACCATTTTCTGCGGAGTCCCGACGCTCTACGCGGCGATGCTTGCCGACCCAAGGCTTTCGCGGGGGCTCGGCTCGAACCGGCTCCGGGCCTGCATCTCCGCGGGCGAGGCCTTACCCGCCGAGATCGGAATCCGATGGCGCGAGCGAGTGGGACTCGACATTGTCGATGGAATCGGATCGACCGAGATGCTTCACATGTTCGTGTCGAACCGGCTCGGCGACATTCGCTATGGATCGAGCGGAAAGCCGGTCCCGGGGTATCGCGCCCAAATCGTGGACGAACAGGGCGGCCCGGCCCCGGCCGGCGAAATCGGTGAGTTGATGGTCAGCGGACCGACCGCGGCCGAGGGCTACTGGAACCAGCGCGAGCGGAGCCGGAAGACCTTCGTCGGCGAGTGGACCATGACCGGCGACAAGTACCGGATCGACGAGGACGGCTACTATCACTTCTGCGGCCGCACCGACGACATGTTCAAGACCGGCGGGATTTGGGTCGCGCCGTTCGAGGTGGAATCGGCGCTGATTTCGCATCCGGCCGTCCTCGAGGCGGCGGTGGTCGGCCATCCCGACTCGGACAAGCTCATCAAACCCCGGGCGTTCGTGGTGCTGAACGCTGGTTTCCATCTTGATGACCGACTGGCCGACGAACTCCGGTCTCACGTGAAAGCGGTGGCCGGTCCCTGGAAATACCCCCGGTGGATCGAGGCGGTGGCGGAGCTTCCCAAGACGGCCACGGGCAAGATCCAGCGGTTTAAGCTTCGCACCTAGGGTGGGCCGGGTAGTCCGCTACAGTGACGGTAGCGGATTCAGGGCCCGCGTAGCATCGGGGGGGCCTCGGGTGACGATGGTCGGGATCCAACTACTATCTTGACCTCACCCAAGAAATCTCGGAGAGTCGACCATGGATTTGGGATTGCGCGGCCACGGCGCCGTCATCACCGGCGGCAGTAAGGGCATCGGACGAGCCATCGCCTTGGCATTCGCACGGGAGGGCGCGGGGGTCGCCATCTGCGCCCGCGGCGAAACCGCGCTCCAGGAAACGGAAGCCGAGCTCCGCGCCCATGGGGTGCCGGTCCTGGCCCAAGCGTGCGACGTCGCGGACGCCGCCGCGCTCGACCGGTTTCTCGACGCGGCCAAGGCCGCGCTGGGCCGGATCGACATCCTGGTAAGTAACGCCTCGGCCATCGCCTTCGGAAACGACGAGACCGCCTGGAAGAGCAGCATCGACATCGACGTGATGGCCGCGGTTCGCTCGACCTGGAAGGTGGTGCCCGGCATGATTGAGGCGGGCGGCGGTGTCATCATTTACATCTCGTCGGGATCCGGGCTAGAGGCGGGGTCGCCCCCCGCCTACGCTGCCGCCAAGGCGGGGCTCATCAGCCTCTCCAAGACGATGGCCGTCGAGCTCGCGACGAAGAACATCCGAGTCAACGTGGTCCTCCCGGGTTCGATCGAGTTTCCCGGCGGGGTGTGGGCGGAGTTCAAGCAGAGTAACCCGGCGATGTACGCCGCCGTGCTGGCGACGATCCCGTCGGGACGGATGGGGCTGGCCGAGGAAGTAGCCGACGTCGTGGCGTTCCTGGCGTCGACACGGGCCAACTGGGTCCGGGGCGCCGCCATCCGGGTGGACGGCGGCCAGGGCAAAGCTAACCTCTAGGGCGCTCACATCCGCTTCCAGTCGCCCGCTTGCTCGAAGGCGTGGGCGGCGCGGTAGATCGTCGGCTCGTCGAAATATTTCCCCACCAGCATCATGCTGACCGGCAGCCCATTACTCATCCCGCAGGGGATCGCCATCGCGGGATGGTGCGAGATGTCGAAGGGCGCCGTGTTGGTGATCATCTCGAGCGCGCGGGCGACGACCTCCTCCCGGGATGCGCCTGGCTCTGGCATCGGCGGCGCCTTCATCGGCGTCGTCGGCATCAGGAGCAGATCGTGCTCCGCCAGGACCGCGTCGTAGGCCGCGATCAGCCGCCGGGTGAGGTTCATCGCCTTGCCGTAGTACCGGCTCCCGTGGTGCTGGTGGATATAGGTGCCGAGGAGGGTGAAGAGCTTGGTGGTTTCCGACAACTCGTTGGCGCGCTGCCGCCACCCGCGGTGGAAGTCCATGAGGCTCGTGACATAGAGGTCGGGGCGGCTTTGGCCATAGCCGTCACCCCACATCATCGTCTGGGTCAGCCCCTCGACGCCGATCGGCAGCCAGAGCGCCCCACCAAGGAGGTGCCACGGAATCGACACCTCGGTCACGATGGCTCCAAGCTTCGCGAGACGCTGGGCCGCTTGGCGGACCTTCTCGTCAACCTCAGGCTCCGAGTTCGGATGCCCGAATCCCTCCTTCACCACGGCGACCTTGAGACCCCGGACCCCGCCCTCGAGCATCTCGGTGTAGGGGTGGACCTTGGGCGCGTATTGCCGGGGATCGTAGCCGTCGGGGCCGGCGATCACCTCGAGGAGGAGCGCGTTATCGCCGACCGAGGCGGTCATCGGCCCGGTGTGGTCGACGTAGATCTCAATCGGCATGATGCCGGTGTAGGGCACGAGACCGTGGGTCGGCTTCATGCCGTAGATGCCGCAGAACGACGCCGGCATCCGGATCGAGCCGCCCTGATCGCCTCCGATGGCCATGTCGGCCTCACCTAACGCCACCAGCACGGCGCTGCCCGAGGACGAGCCGCCCGCGGAGTAACCCATCTTGTGGGGGTTGTGCACCGGTCCGGTCGCGTTGGTGTGACTTCCGCCGGACAAGCAGAACGCCTCGCAGTGCGACTTGCCGAGGATCACGCCGCCGGCATCGAGAATGCGGGTGGCGACGGTCGCGTCGATGTCGGGAGTGTAGCCTTGCAGCGTCGACGAACCGTTCATCATCGGCACGCCGGCGAGCATGACGTTGTCTTTGAGTACCACCGTCTTCCCTTGGAGCTTTCCCTCGCCCGCGCCCTCGATCCGGGTCTTGACGTACCAGGCGTTGTGGGTGTTCTGATCGGGCGGGGGCCGGTACCCGGGGGTCCGCGGATACCTGACTCGCGGCAGGTTGTCGGGAAGCTGGTCAACCACGTTGTAGGCGCCGATACTCGGCACCATGAGGGCAATGAACGAGGCGATGTCGGCGTCGGTGAGCGCGAGGCCCATCTCACCCGCGACGTGCTTCAACTGGTCAGGAGTTGGAACGGTTACCGGCATTGGATCCCCCGATGAGTGGTGTATTGGTGCCGAGCGGGCTCAGCGTTTGTAGGTTACGTCCGCCAACTGGACCCGCACGCCGTCGGGGTCGCGGACATAGATCTGGTCGCTGGGCTCCAGGGTCGGCGTTGCCTCGGGCATGGCGGCCTTGATCGCCGCGAAGGCGGCCTTGGGTTCGAAACGGTCCACCCCGAGGCACAGGTGGTCGATGCCCGGGCGGCTACCCGCTTCAACCGCATAGAGGCCGAGGAAGCTCCCCGACAGGCGGAACTCGCAGTAATCCTTCCCCTCGTCACGCACCGGCAGGCCGGCCAGCGACTGGTAGAAGGCCTTCGACCGCGGGATGTCGCTCGAGTAGATCGTGACGTGGTTGATCGTGCGCGCCTTGAGGACGGGCGCGGCCGGCGTCGGGACCTGGCCCAGGGCGTCCGCGGGTCGGGCGAGTTCCGCCCCCACTCCGAGGGCAACCAGTCCCTGGAGGAGTTGGCGGCGGGTCAGCCCGCCGCGGTCGTACTGGGACACGAGCGTTTCCAGTTGATCGAGCATATCTGGCTTTCGGTGGAAGGATAGTCTAGCGCCGGCTTCGGTTTTCATACCAGATCAGGTTCCCGGTCGCCGAGCCGATGCACACGACGTCGGGGCGCCGGTCGGCGTTGAGGTCCGCCACCGTACAGCCCGCGGCCGCGATGTGGCCGTCGTCAATCAGCTGCCTCGCCCATCCGTCACCCGATGAACGGCCCGCGCGATAGAGGTAGACACTGTGCCGTCCCTTCCGCTCGCCGGCCACGATCTCGTCCCGGCCGTCGCCGTCGAAGTCGCCCACGACGATGGCGTGGGCGTCGGCGAGGGTCGTGTCGATGACCCTCCGTTGCCAGGCGCCCTGCACTTTCCGGTATACCACCACTTGGTTCCCATGCCACGGCTCGATCGTGGCAAGAAATGGCTCCGGGCCCAGATAGCCCACGGCAATATCACTGGCGCCGCTTTGGGGCCACGAGCGCGGGTCGCCCCGAACGAGCGGCTTCCCGGTCCAGCGGCCGCGATCGAAGTGGTACTCATGCACGCCAAGGAACCCCGCGGTCAGCAGGGACTCGCGGCGCTCGCCACGCCATCGCACCGGAAGGAGACCATGCACCACGCATTCCTCGGCGGCCGTGATCGTGTCCCGCTTCCAGGCCCCGGGCCGGTACATCAAAACCGGCACCCGGTCACGGTAGTCCGGTGCCAAGGCTTTGGGCCCGATCAGCGGCGAGTTCACCAAGACCGGGCGCCCGGTGCCGGCGAGATCCGCGAACCGAAGCCGGTGCGACGTCGGCACCCGGTCGATTTCCTGGATCGACCAGGGCCCGGCCGGATCGCCCTGATGCTTCAAGATCGACACGATTCCCGGGCTCTCGGGGCGCCCATTCGTGGCCGCCATCGAAAATGGTCAGGCGCGCACCGATCGCTTCGCGGCGGAGAAAGATCCGGTGGCCCAGCCCGGGATCCTGGATGCTATCGATCGGGGCGGGCTCCCGGCTCATGAACGCCGAGATGTCCGCGTCGGAGAGCGCGCCTGGCGCCAACGCCTGGAACGCTCCCAGCGTGTGGAGCGGCGATACCGTGCTATCGTAGCGCCCGGCCGCGAGGTCGAACGCCACGGGCGATCCGGGTTCCAGATACCGGATCGGAGACCGGGCGGCAAACTCCTCCGCGATGGCCGGCGAATCATCGGGACTCCCGCCGAGACAGCCGCGCATCATCTGTCCATAACGGTCGCCGTGGTGATCGGCATACCAGGCGCGAAGGTCGCTGATCCCGACCCACGCGCTGGCCACTGCGTCCATCACGTCCTGCTGGGCAACGGGTGAGCCGCACGCGCCGGCGGGGTCGTTCCGGCTCCGAAAATT
>JAYTTT010000246.1:0-1903 GCA_043744895.1 Gemmatimonadota bacterium
CCGTCTACGAATATCACAAGGCCATCGCGGCGCTCGAGTTCGCGGTCGGCCGTTCACTCCGGCAGTAACGGGGACACCACCATGTCGAAACGCACCAAATTCGGAATCGCCATCATCGCCCTGGTCGGCGCCGGGTTCGCCATCTTCTCGCTGACGGCCGCTCGCTCGGACCGGAAGGCTACCGAAGTCCGGATGGAGGCCGTCGGTCGCCGATCGCTGGTGGCCGCGGTCACCGCCAGCGGCAAGATCGAAGCCGATGCCCAGGTCGATATTTCGGCCGACATTACCGGCCGGATCGTCCAGCTCGGCGTCAAAGAGGGCGACGTGGTCAAGAAGGGCCAGTTCTTGGTCCAGATCGATCCGGCGCAGTACCAGTCCGCGGTCAAGCGTCTCGAAGGACTCTTGGCGTCGAACCAGGCCAATTTGGTGCAGGCGCAGACCAACCGCGATCAGCTGAAGCGTCAGCTCGACCGCTGGAACGAGATGCGGAAGATCAACGCGGCACTGGTCTCGCCGGAACAAGTCGAGCAAGCCCAGCAGCAGTACGACGTCGCGGTCGCGTCGTACCAGGCCGGTCTCGCCAACGTCGAGCAGGCCCGCGGCTCGTTGTCCGAGGCCCGCGATCAGTTGAGCAAGACCCGGATCTTGTCGCCGATCAACGGGCGGGTGGTTCGGCTGCCGGTCGAAGTCGGTGAGGTCGCGGTGCCGGGCACGTTCTCGCGCGAAACCGGCCGGCTGATGACGATCGCCGACTTAGGCACCATCCTCGCCAAAGTCAAAGTCGACGAAACCGACGTGGTCCGGGTCCACCTTGGCGACTCGGTGGCCGTCACCATCGACGCGTTCCAGGATAGCACCTTTTCGGGCCGGGTCACCAAGATCTCCAATAGCGCGTCCGCCGCGTCGGCCAGCGCTGGAGGCTCGACCGATCGCGCCGTCGATTTCGACGTCGAGATCACGCTCGACAAACCACCGGCCGGGGTGCGCCCCGACCTCTCGGCGACCAGCCGGATCATCACTGACACCCGGGACAAGGCGACCGCGATTCCGATCATTGCGCTGACCGTTCGCCAGCACGAGGAACTCCAAAACGAGTTGAAGCCGGAGCAAGGCGCCGGCGCCAAGTCGAGCCTGAAAGACAAAGACCGCGAGGGCGTCTTCGTCGTCGAAAACGGCGTGGCCACCTTCCGGGCCGTCCGGGTCGGGATCGCGGGCGACGAGTACTTCGAGGTCCTCGACGGGCTCAAGGTCGGCGACTCAATCGTGGCGGGGCCGTACCAGGCCGTGCGCGACCTCAAGGATTCGACCCGGGTTCGCTCCGCCAAACCCGGGAAGGACGGCAAGAAGCCGTGACCGACCTCGTCATTCAGATCCTCGACCTGACCCGCGAGTACCTGATGGGCACCGACCGGGTTCAGGCGCTCCGCGGCGTGTCGCTTAAGATCCGCCGGAACGAGTATCTGGCGATCATGGGCCCGTCCGGCTCGGGCAAATCCACCATGATGAACATGCTCGGCTGCCTCGACACCCCATCGAGCGGCGAGTACTGGCTCAACGGCCAGGAGGTGTCCCGGATGCCCGACGACGCGCTGGCGCGGGTCCGGAACAAAGAAATCGGGTTCGTGTTCCAGACCTTCAACCTCCTGCCCCGGGCCACCGCGCTCCAGAACGTCGAGCTGCCGTTGGTGTACGCGGGCGTGTCCGGCAAAGAGCGGCGCGATCGGTCCCGCCGGGCCCTCGAGCGGGTTGGCCTCGGCAACCGGATCGATCACAAACCCAACGAGCTGTCGGGCGGCCAGCGGCAGCGGGTGGCCATTGCCCGAGCCCTGGTGAACGACCCGTCGATCCTCCTGGCCGACGAACCAACCGGCAACCTCGACAGCGCCACCAGCACCGACGTCAT
>JAYTTT010000247.1:0-1902 GCA_043744895.1 Gemmatimonadota bacterium
CACGACGACTTCGGCGGCCACGCCAAGCGGAACGAGTTCACGATCAACGGGCAAACCCGAATCGGTTACGGCGGCACCGAATCGATGGACACCCCATCGGCGTACAGCAGGGTCGCCAAGCAACTCCTGACCGACATCGGCATCGACACTTCCCGGTTCTACCGTTACTTCGACCAGACGCTCTATGCCTCGCTCGGCCTCACCAAGTCGATCGTGTTCGACCGGGAGACGTTCGGCCACCAGAAGCTGGTGACCGGGTACGGCAAGATCCCGTGGGCCGAGTTCGCGGCTCACGCGCCGTTGAGCGAGCCGGCCCGGCGGGATTTCATCCGGGTTCAGACCGAGCAGACGGATTATCTCCCGGGCTTGAGCCAGGCGGAGAAGCACGAGAAGCTTCGGAAGGTCAGCTACGGCGCTTTCCTTCGCGACTATTGCAAGGTCGATCCCCAGGTGATCGAGATCTACCGGAAGTGGGGCATCAGTTTCTGGTGCGTCGGAATCGACGAAGTGCCGGCGACCAAGATTCACGACTACGACGGGGGGATGCCGGGGCTCGACCATACCCTGACGCGCTCCAGTACCCGGGGCGACGATCCCTACATCTTTCATTTCCCTGACGGGAACGCTTCGGTGGCCCGGCTCCTGGTGCGATCGCTCGTTCCGGCCGCGATGCCGGGGTCGACCATGGAAGACGTCGTCACCGCCCACGCCGACTACGCTCAATTGGATCGCCGAGGTGCCCGGGTTCGGATTCGGCTCAACAGTACCGCCGTCCAAGTCAAGCACACGGCCGACAGCCGACACGTCGACGTCACTTATGTCACCGGGAACGCCCCCCACACGGTCCGGGTCGCCACGTGCATCCTGGCCTGCTACAACATGGCCATCCCGTATCTCTGCCCCGAGTTGCCGGCGGAGCAAAAGAAAGGGCTGGCCTACGGGGTCAGGGTTCCGCTGACGTATACTAAGGTGCTGGTGCCGAACTGGCGCCCGTTCGCCCAGCTGGGGACTGATTTCGTCTACTACACTAAGGATTTCTACAAGCAGGTCGAACTCGACTATCCGGTATCGATCGGGAAGTACCGCCGTTCTCAAACGCCCAACGACCCGATGATCCTTCACATGTGCTACGTCCACTACGATCCCAAGTTCACGGGACCGGAACAATGGCGGGAAGGGCGGCGCCGGTTGCTGGAGACCCCGTTCGCCACCTTCGAGCATCATGTCCGCGATCAGCTCGACCAGGCTCTAGCGGGTGCCGGCTTCGACGCCGGGCGGGACATTCGGGCGATCACGGTCAATCGGTGGTCGCACGGGTATGCGTACTCGCCGGGGCTCACCTGGGAGCCGGAGTGGAAGACCGAGGCGGAGAAGCCCTGGGTCATCGGACGGCAGCCGTTCGGGCGAATCGCGATCGCCAACTCGGATTCAGGCGCCGGGGCGGATACCAACACGGCGATCACCCAGGCCTGGCGAGCGGTGCAGGAGGCGATCTCGATTTGAGGGGAGTTTGCCATCGGGCCCCCGGATGGCGACCTTTACGACTTCCCACTTCCGGAGATTCCGATGCGCCCGTTCCATTGTCTCGCTCCGTTGGCAATGCTGTCCGTGGCCCCGGCGGCCTCGATGGCCCAGCGGTTCATCCCCCAGTCAGCCCTGATCGCGATGGTCCAGAACCACAAGGCCTCGGTGCTCCGGTACATCGACGCCGCTCCCGATTCGATGCTCGGATTCCGCCCCACCCCCGGGGTCCGAACCTTCGCCGAGCAGATCGAGCACGCGGCGGTGGCCGACGCGTTTATCGCCCATCTCTCCATTACCGGCTCGGACAAGGTTCCCCCGCTGGGCGCCGCCGACAAGTCGTATCTCAAGACCAAAGCCGGGCTCAAGGCCTTCGCGATT
>JAYTTT010000248.1:0-27032 GCA_043744895.1 Gemmatimonadota bacterium
CGGTGCGGGCCGGAAGGTGGCGGAACGATGCCGACGGCCCGATGCAGGTCGTATCGGGACCCCTCGAACGAGAGCGGGTCCACTACCAAGCTCCCCCGGCGCCGGCAGTGGCGGGCGAAATGCGTCGCTTCCTCGAGTGGTTCAATCGGCGGACCGAACCCGAGGGACTCCTTCGGGCCGGCCTGGCCCATCTGTGGTTCGTGACCATTCACCCGTTCGATGACGGCAACGGTCGGATCGCACGCGCCATTGCCGATCAAGCGCTAGCTCAATCGGAAGGCTCACCGCACCGGTTCTACAGTATGTCGAGCCAAATCCGGAAGGAGCGGGCCGACTATTACACCCGGTTGGAGCGGACCCAACGGGGTGACCTCGACATCACCGACTGGCTGGGATGGTTTCTTGGGTGCCTGTCGCGGGCCATTGAGGGCGCCGAGTCCATGTCGGCCACGGTACTGGCCAAGGCCGACTTCTGGCAACGCTGCGCCCGGGAGCCCTTCACGCCGCGTCAAAAACTGGTGCTCAACCGCTATCTCGACGGATTCGAGGGCAACCTGACAGCGAAGAAGTGGTCCCAGGTCGGGAAGTGTTCCATTCCCACGGCGCAGCGCGACATCAACGATCTTCTCGAACGAGGTGTCTTGCGGCGAAATCCGGGTGGGAGCAAAAATACTAGCTACCGAGCCTAGCGAGGCACGGTGGGCAGCTCGATATAGGAAGCCTTCCCGGTGGCGTGGTGAATTCGGTTGACGGCCACCACTGGGCGGGTCTCATCGAAGTTGTTGCCTCCGGTCTGGAGGTTCCGTTCGAAATTCGGGAAGTTGGACCCCGCCACCTCGATCCGGATCCGGTGTCCGGGCGCGAAATAGTTTCCGGCCACGAGCCCGGTGATCTCCACGGGGTAGACCCTTCCCGGTTCGAGCAGCCTGGCCTGGTCGTAACCCTCGCGATAGCGGAGCCGCTGCATCGCGTCATAGAGGTTGAACGCACGGCCATCCGGGTAGACGTCGATCAGCTTGATCCCGACATCGGTGTCGAGCGCCGACGAAGATACGTAGAGCATCACCTTGACCTCGCCCATCGCCGCGATGCCTTCCTTGAGTGGATCGGTCGAGTAGATCAGGACGTCGGACCGGGCCTCAACCGGCCGCTGGTCGCGCACGGCGTCGCGGTCGCAGCACCCGCCGCCTCGCGACGGCACCGGATGCATCGGATCGACCACGACACTGTCCGCCGGCTCGTCGGCCGGCGTCTCGAACGTGAGCCGGCCGGTGCCCTTCAGACTCTGGGCTCGGCCGGTGCTCCTGAGGTAGAGCTTTACCGGCTTGGCCCCGGGCACGGGGAGCGCGTCATAGGTCTTCCACCCGTCCGCGCCCTCGAGGAACGCCTGCACCCGCGGGCGTTTCAGCACGTCGTTCGGCGTGTCCTTGAGCCAGTGGTCGAACCACTGAACGAAGATGTCGTCGTACGGAAGCTTGGCGTTGCCGATCGGCCGTTCGCCGGTCTGGTAGTCGGCGGTGGCGCGGGTCATGGCGCAGTGCGACGTCGGGGCCATGATCAGGTACTGGTTCGGGACCTCCCGGAGGTAGTCGAACAGCTTGACGGTTTCGAACGCGCCGACATCGTGCCAGCCGTTCACATGGAGGGCCGGCACCCGGGGCCGGTCTCCGTCCCGGATGAAGTCGATCGCGAGCCAGCGCACGTCGGCCGGGGACATGGTCATGAAGGTGTCGAAATCGGTCTCGGGGGCGCCGGCGGCGCGGACCACATCGCGGCTTGGCAGCGAGCCCAAGGCACCGAGCGCGGAGTCGCCCCGAATGGCGCCGCTCACGGAGCCGACCCCGTACCGCTGGTCCTCGGGTTTTGGGTATGCGGAGTAGAAATCCGCGAGGCGGATCCGCTCATCCTGGGAAATCCCGGCCGGAAGCTTGGGACGATTGGCGTGCCCCGATCCGACATACCAGCCGGCCCATGGTCCGAGCTGCGGAACGCCGCCTTTGTAGAAGAGCCCTTGGGCGCTGACCCCGGGCGAGGACGAGGCAGGTCAGGACCGGCATGGCACGCATGGTTCGCTCCCGGGAGGTCATGACGGTAGGGGACGACCTAATCGTCGCGGCCGATGCCGCTGAAGAGGGCGACGACATCCACCTCGAGGCTTCGGCCGCCGGGGGATCGCCAGGCGAGAGTGCGGTCGTGCGGCACGTTCTTCGTTTCTCCGCGTCGGGAAACGAACACTCGCATCGCGTCGAGATCGACCAGCCACACCTCATGAACGCCGAGCCCGAGGTATCCGTCACGTTGGTAGTCGCGATCGTAGATCCGCGACCCGGTGCCGGAAACCTCAACCGCCAGCCAGTGCTCCGTGACGTTCTCCCATCGGGTGCCGCCAGTGGGCCGGCGCCCGATCAGGATGTCGGGCTCGAGCTTCACAAACGGGCGAAGAACCAATACGCCGGGCGCCCAGATCCGCGCCTCCGGCTCGGCGGCAAGGCAACCGCCAAGCATGACGGTGAGGCGGGTTGCCACCGCTTGATGGGGTTGGCCGGGTGCCGGGGTCACCAGGAGCAACCCGTCCAGCAATTCGTGGCGGTTCCCGTCCTCGGGAATGGCGTCGACCTCGTCGACGGTGAACCGGTGGACCGAAACAGGCATGGCCATAATTTGGGGGCTCGGCTGGTCGTTGGGCAACTTGGCCCGAGTTACGGGGTCGACGGCTCCGTTCGCGCCGAGCCGACTCGATTCGGCCGGACATAAAGGACGAGGCCGAGGAGCGGCAGGAACACGGCGAGTTCGATGCCGATCGCCATGAGGTTGTGGACCGAGAAGAGCTCGGCCAGGAAGGGCCTCAGGCCCCCGTAGGTCTCGCCGTGCAGGATTCCCCAGAGGGGGCGCCATTCGAACACCATGCGATCGCTCGTCACCGGCCATAACACGGGCATTCCCCGGTTTTGGGGCGACTGGTTGCAGGCCATGTCGAGGAGGATGTGCGACGCATAGAGCGCCAGCGCGGCGGCTGATGCCCGCCACCGGGTGGCGGGGGCCCCTCGTACGGCGAGTGCCGTCAGGCCGGCCACGGCGAACGCCGCGCCGAACGAGTGGGTGATCCCCCCGTGGAACGCGTTGATGGCTCCGACCGCGAGGCCCCCGACGAAGTCGAAGTCCGGCGCATTGGCCGCCACGACGGCGAACGCGTACCACGACGCCCGGACCGGCGCTGATTTCGGCGCCAGCAGGTGGGCAATGGTGAGACCGGCCAGACTGTGGCCAACGGGAGACGGCAGCAAACCCTCCGGTGAACGGTGAAGGACGGTCCAGCGCAGCAAAATATGAACCACCCCCGCTGGTGTCCACCCGGATCTCCGGACTGGCGACCGCCTGGAGTGGCCGGTAGCTTCGGATCGTCCCAGATCCCCAACGAGGTTTCATGCCTATTCGCACCGCGCTCCTCCGCGCCGCGACGCTCGCCGGCGTCGGCGTCCTTCAGGTCCAAGCCCAGGCCCGACCAAGCCCCGCCACCAATCCCGACGTCTTAGGCGCTGAGCGGCTCTTCTCGGCCTGGATCGAAGGCCAGATTGCCTACCGGGGGCTCCCGGGCATCGTGGTCGGGGTGGTCGCCGATCAGGAATTGGTCTGGTCCGCCGGATTCGGTTTCGCCGACACCCAGGCCAAGCGGCCGATGACGCCCGCGACCAAGTTCCGGATGGCCTCGCATAGCAAGCTCTTTACGGCCACCGCGATCATGCAGCTTCGGGAGCAGGGTAAGCTCCGGCTCGACGACCCGGTCTCGAAATACTTGCCCTGGTTTGCCGTGAAACCGGCCGAGCCGGACGATCCGCCGATTACGATCGAGGAACTGCTGACCCACAGCTCGGGCCTCCCGCGCGAAGCGGGGCCGCACTGGACCACGTACGACTTTCCGACCCAAGACGAGCTCCGCCGGCTGATCACCGAACGGCAGGCGGCTTTTTCGCCGGAGGTCCGGTGGAAATACTCCAACCTGGCCTACTCCCTGGCGGGCATGGTCGTCGAAACGGCCAGCGGCGAGAAATGGGCCGACTACGTTCAGAAGCACATCTACGGCCCGTTAGGCATGACCGCGTCGAGCGTCGACCAGAACGCCCCGGGGTTGGCGGTGGGCTACGGCCGCCGGATGCCGGACGGGTCGCGGGTCGTCATGCCCTTTGTCGATGCCCGCGGGATGGCCTCGGCCACTGGGATTACCTCGACGGTCGAGGACATGGCGAAGTTCGTCTCGGCCCAGTTCCGGACCGGGCCGATGGGCGGCCGGCAGATGTTGAGCACCGGCTCGCTTCGAGAGATGCACCGGGTCCGGGTCCTCGAGAGTAACTGGACCCAGGGCAACGCGATCGGTTTTGCGGTGAACCGGGTTCGCGACAAAACCTACGTCGGCCACGGTGGTGGATACCCGGGCTACACGACCCAGACCTTGATTCAGCTCGATGGCCGGGTCGGGGTGATCGTGCTGACCAATACCAACGATTCGAATCCGTCCGACATCGCTACTCAGCTGATGAGCACGGTGGGCGAGGCGGTGGCCAAGGCAACGGCCATCGAGCCTCCGGTGGTGGCCTGGGATCCGTCCTGGGCCCGGTTTGCCGGATTCTATAGTGGGCGCGGGGGCGACTCGCAGGTGGTGCTGATGAACCAGCGGCTCGTGATCCTGACGCCGAACGGCCCCAGTGCCGAGAACCCGGTCCGCCTCGAGCCGCTGGGGAACGGGCTGTTCCGGTTCGTCGCCCCGGTTGGCGGCGGGCCGGTTGGCGAGGTGGTGCGGTTCGTCGAGTCGGGCGGCCGCGTGGTCCGGATGATCACCGGCGACTCGTACGTGGACCGGGTGAATCCATGAAGCGCGACCGCGCGCTGGTCGTCGCGGTGGTGCTGGCCGGGGCCGGCGGATGCACGCCCAAGCGGATTCCCGTTACGTCAGATGCTGACGCCAAACCCAAGGTCACCCCGGGCTGGCAGTGGTCGGCCGACAGCGTTCGGAAGGTGGTCGGCGCGGTGCGGGCGGGGAAGAGTCTCAAGCCGAAAGTCTGGCCTAACGGTGCCCGGGTAGCCGTGCTGCTGTCGTTCGATGTCGACAACGAAACCATCCCGATCCGGTTCGGCGAGCCGACGGTCGGCGCTCTCTCGCAGGCGCAATACGGGGCTCGCGTTGGACTCGGCCGGATTCTCGACCTGCTCGACCGGAACCAGATCCCCGCCACGTTCTTCATTCCGGCCGTGAGTTTGATGATCACCCCGGACATGGCCGGCCAGATCAAGAAGGCGGGCGTCCACGAGTTCGCGGTCCACGGCTGGATCCACGAATTGAACACCACTCTGCCCGGCGACATCGAAAAGGAGCTGGTGCAGCGGGCGGTCGATACCCTGACCAAGCTTACGGGCAATCGGCCAGTGGGGTACCGGGCGCCCTCGTGGAACTTCAGCCCCAATACGATGCGGATCGTCCAGGAACTCGGGTTTCTCTACGAGAGTTCCCTGATGGCCGATGACGTGCCCTACGAACTCGTGGCCGACGGCAAACCGACCGGTATCGTGGAACTGCCGGTCGAATGGATCAAGGACGACGCCCCGCTCTACGATCCGCGGGGCAATGCCTACAGTCCGCCACGCGACGTGGCGCAGGTGTGGATCGATGAGTTCGACCGGGCCTACGAGGAGGGTGGGATGTTCCTGCTGACAATGCATCCTCATATCAGCGGGCATGGGTCACGGATGGTGGCGCTCGAATTGCTGGTGGACCATATCAAGCGAAAGGCGGGCGTCTGGTTCGGAACCCACCGGGCCGCCGCGGAGTGGGTCAAGGCTCCGCACTAGCCGGCGCGGCCGGGATCGGCGGGATCACCCACGAGGGTCGTGGCCAGACTGCCGGTGACGTTGACCGCGGTGCGGACCATCCCCAGTATCGGTTCGACCCCCAGCACCAAGGCAACCGCGCCGCTCGGCACTCCGACCCCCGCCACGACCGAGGCGAGGAGCGGCACCACGCCGCTGGGAACTCCGCCTGAGGCCACCGAAGCCACGGTGGCAAGCATCACCACGGTCAGCCACTGACTTGGAGCCACGCCGATGCCAAGGGCCTGGGCCAGGAATAGCGCGGCGGCCGACACGAAAACCGCGGTGCCGCCCCGGCTCACGCTGGCGCCTAACGGTACGACGAACCCGGCTACCACTCGCGAGACTCCCAGTGCCTCTTCGGCCACCCGGAGCGTCGTGGGCATCGTGGCATTGGAGCTTGCGGTCGTGAACGCGGTGAGCATCGCGGGCCGGCTGGCGGCAAAGAACCAAGCCGCCGGCCGGCCGCCGACGATCCGCACCAGGGCGGTGTGGACGACGAATTGCTGAACCAGAAGACCGGCGATCACCACGCCGACGAACAGCCCGAGGGGGCCGAGGAACTCGAGGCCAAACCGGGCGAAGTTGGCAAAGGCGATGGCGGCGACCCCGAGGGGAGCCACCGCCATGGCGATGGTCACCATGATCCCGACCACGGCCAGCAACCCCTCCAGGAACGCGATCACCGGTGCGGCCACCGCCGCCGGCGTCTTGGCAAGGGCCACGCCGAAGATCAGCGTGAAGAAAAGGACCGCCAGCGCGTCGCCCTTGGCGGCCGCCTCGATCACGTTGCCTGGAACGATATTCACGAGGCCGACGATCCCAACGACCGCCGGTTCGATCGGTGTGGCGCCGATGCTCTGGAGCACGGCCTCGCGCATCGGTCCGGTCATCATGGCCCCGGGCTGGACCAGGGAGGCGAGGGTCGCGCCGATCAACGATCCCAGCAGGGCCAGTCCGAGATACGCGGCGACCGTTCGGCCCCCGATCCGGCCCATGCTGCCGACGCTCTGGAGCCGAGCCAGGCCGGTCGTGAGGCTCGCGAACACCAGCGGGATCACCACCATCAGCAGCATGCGGAGGAAGATCTGCCCGATCGGGTCCGCCAGTTGCCGAATCGCCGGGTGCCGCTTCAGGTGTTTCGCGTGGTATCTATTACCCGACGGCGCCAATATCTTGCGCGGTCGGACATTCAAGGCGCTGGATGCCCTAATCAGCGTACTCTTGCACGAAGGCTAGCCGATGGTACGACTCCGGATCCACGAGATTATGAAGGCCCGGCGAATCACCGCCTACGCCCTCAGCAAGGGCGCCTCGCTCAGCTATCCAACGGCGTACCGGCTCTCCCGCGTCGGTGGCGAGTTCGGCCGGCTCCACACCGACACTCTCGACGCCCTCTGCCGGTTCTCTCACCTGCAGCCCGGGAAACTCCTCCATTGGGTTCCCTGAGCCACCGGCCCACCTCGATCGGATAGCCCGGGCGGTGCGGTAATTGTCGCCCCGCTGGATGTCACGCCGGTTCGGCCGTTCCACCACCGCACGTGATGAAATTCTCGTCGGTCCGATCCGGGGCGAGCTCCTGGGCACGGACCACCTCGGCGATCGGGCCCGGGCGGTGGCGGCGGGCCAGCGGGCCTCCCCGGTCGGCGCCGGGGGCAGGAGCACTCCCCTCCTTGAACGGCTCGACAGCACCCGACGGCTACTCGACCAAGCCCACACCCGGTTGACCGAGAGGGCCGCCTCCGGCGGTGATGTCAGTCCCGCCGGGGACTGGTTCCTCGACAACTTCCATGTCATCGAAGAGCACATTCTCGAAGTTCGCGCCAGCTTACCAGTCGGCTACTACCGGGAGCTGCCGGAACTCCTGACCGGCCCGTTGGCCGGGTACCCCCGGATCTACGAAGTGGCGATCACCCTGATCGCGCATACCGAAGCCAGGATCGACCTCGAGAACGTCACCCGGTTCGTCGGCGAGTTTCAACGGATCGCCTCGCTCTCGATGGGTGAGCTCTGGGCCGTCCCGGCGATGCTCCGCCTCGGCTTGATCGAAAGTGTTCGGCGGATGGCCCTTCGCACCGTCCAGCGGTTGGACGAGATCGCGGAGGCCGATCATTGGGCCGATCGATTTCGGGCGGCCGCCGAGTCGGAGGGGAGCGAGCTCGGGCCGGTCCTGGGCGAGTTCGTCGACCGGCATCCTCCCCTCACGTCGACTTTCGTCAGCCGCCTGCTCCAGTTGCTCAACACGGCCTCCGCCGGCTTCCCCGGTCTCGACCGGCTCGAAGAGTGGCTGGCCCAGGACGGGCTGACCGCCGAGACGGCGGCCGCGCAATCGATCCAGCGGCTCGCGCTGACCCAACTGATGATGACGAACAGCATCACCAGTTTGCGGGCCGTGGCCCGGCTGGATTGGCGGACCTTCGTCGAAGGACAGAGCCGAACCGAGGCCGTGCTCCGAACCGATCCGTCGGGATTCTATCCGAGAATGACCTTTGCCACCCGCGACCAGTATCGCCACGCGGTCGAACGGATCGCCAAGCGAAGCCGCTCGGCCGAAGAGGGGGTTGCCCGGGCGGTCGTCGACCTCGCCCGCGCCGCCTCGGCCGCCGGGGGGCGGCGCGCCCACGTGGGCTACTACCTGGTGGACGAGGGCGTGGCCGCGCTCGAGGCGGCCGTCGGGTACCGGCCGACGCCGTTGGAGACGGTCGATCGGCGGATCCGGGCCCACCCTAACGTCGCGTTCGTCGGCGGCATTCTCGCGGGAACCGGGCTCGCCCTCGCGTTGCTGCTGTGGCTGATCGACGGCTTGGCGCCCACCGAATGGCTCGCGGTCCTGGCGGTGACGATTCTGCCGGCGAACGACATTGCCGTGAACACCGTGAACCAGCTCATCACCGCCACGCTGCCGCCCCGGATGGTTCCCAAGCTCGACCTGCTTCGCGATGGGGTGCCGGCCGAGTTTCGAACCGCGGTGGTGATCCCGACCCTGTTCGAGAGTGTCGATGCGGTGCGGGAGGCGCTCGAGACGATCGAAGTCCGGTTCCTGGCCAACCGGGAAGCTCATCTTCACTTCGCGATCCTGAGCGACTTCACCGACTCGCCGACCGAAACCCGGGAGGGCGACGACCGGATCGTCGCCGCCGCCCAAGAGGGAGTCCGCGCCCTGAATGCCCGGTATGCGGCCGGGACCGAGGACGCGTTCTACCTGTTCCATCGGCCACGACGATGGAACCCGCTTCAGGGCGCCTGGATGGGTTGGGAGCGGAAACGGGGCAAGCTGGCGGAGTTCAACCGCTTCGTCCGCGGGGGCGCCGAGGGCGCGTTCTCGGCCATCGTCGGGAACGTCGAGCCCCTTCGCCAGCTCCGCTATGTCATCACCCTCGACGCGGACACCGTCCTGCCGCCGGACGCCGCACCGGACTTGGTCGGGGCGATCGCTCATCCGCTCAATCGGGCGGAATACGATCCCAAACGGGGCCGGGTGGTCCGAGGGTATGGCATTCTTCAGCCGCGGGTCGGGGTCTCCCTGCCGAGCGCCTACCGGTCCCACTTCTCGGCCATCTTCTCCGGCATTCCCGGCGTCGATCCGTACACGACCGCCGTGTCCGATGTCTATCAGGATCTCTACGGCGAGGGAAGTTTCACCGGCAAGGGCATCTACGACATCGACGCCTTCGAGCAGGCGACCCACGGCCGTTTCCCCGAGAACCGGTTGCTGTCACACGACTTGATCGAAGGCAACTACGCCCGAACCGGTCTGGTTACCGATGTCAATATCTACGATGACTATCCGGCCGGCTACCTGACCTACACTCGGCGGAAGCACCGGTGGATTCGGGGCGACTGGCAACTCCTCCAATGGCTGACCCCGGTGGTGCCGGGGCCCGATGGCGCCGAGCCGAATCGGCTCTCGGTCCTCTCCCGCTGGAAGATCCTCGACAATCTCCGGCGGAGCACCGTGGAGCTCGGGCAGTTCGGGTTCCTCGTGGCGGGCTTGACCATCCTGCCCGGGTCGCCCCTTCGGTGGGCGCTCCTCGGCCTCGGCGCGATGGCCGCACCCTGGATCATGGCCCTGCTGGTCGCGATCGTCCGGCTCCCGCTTGAAAAGTCGTGGCGGGCGTACTTCGGCGCCGTGGGGCTGGACGCGCTCCGGAGCACCGGGCAACTCGCGCTTGGGATCGTGTTTCTTCCCCACCAGGCCTGGGTATCGGCCGACGCGATCGTCCGGACGCTCTGGCGGCTCTTTGTCTCCCGCCGCCGCTTGCTGGAGTGGCAGAGCGCGTCGACGGCGGAGCGGCTCACGTCCGGCGGGCGGCTCGCGATCTGGCGCGCGATGGCGCCGGCGATCGCCGTCGTCGCCGTCATCGGCGCCTTGGTCGGGCGTCGGTTGCTCGGTCCGGGGGGTCCGGCCCTCACCTGGCCGCTGGCGGCCGCGGCCATTCCGCTGCTCGCCGCTTGGGTTCTGTCGCCGCTCATTGCCTACCGGCTCGGCTTCCCCGCAGTCCAGCCGGACCGCCGGCTTCCGGCCGCCGGCCGTCGCCAGGCGTTGCGCTACGCCCTCCTTCACTGGCGGTTCTTCGATCGTTTCGTCGGACCCGAGACCCACTGGCTCGCGCCTGATAACTTTCAAGACTACCCCGCCCCAGTCACCGCGATGCGCACGTCGCCGACCAACATCGGACTCCAGCTCCTCTCGACGGTCAGCGGGTACGACCTCGGGTTCCTCCCGCTGGAGGAGGTGACGGTTCGGCTGGAACGGATCTTCGCCACCCTCGCCCGACTGGCACGTTACCGCGGTCATTTCTACAACTGGTACGACCTTGGCGATCTCTCGGTGCTCGATCCGTCGTACGTGTCGACGGTGGACAGCGGCAATCTCGCCGGCCACCTGATCGCGCTCCGCCAGGCCTGCCTCACGCTGCCCGACGAGCCGCCGGCCCCGGGCGGCCGAGCCCGGGCGATCGGCGCGGCGCTCGACATCGCGATCGAGCGGCTCCGCGCGCTGGCCGCCCCGTTGGGACGGTTCCAGCCGGTCCGCCGCACCTTGGGAACCGCGGGGAAAGCGCTGGGGCAGGTGCGAACCGCGCTCCGGTCGGCCGGCACCGCAACCGACGAATCGACGGTGCTCGCCGGCCTTGCCGGGCCGCTGCACCAGGTGCTCGAACTGATCGAGACAACCGGACTGCCTGGCGCCACCATCGCGGCGGCCACCGAGTGGATCGCCTGGAGTATTCGAACCGCCGAACCGGATCCTCGATCGCCCGACCCTTCCGGGCTGGCGGCCCGCCTCGGCGTGATCGCCGAGCAGGCCTATCGCTATGCCATGGAAATGGAGTTCGGCTTCTTGCTCGATCCGGGGCAAAAACTCCTTTCCATCGGCTATCAGCTCGCCAGCCACTCGCTCGATGCGTCCTCCTATGACCTCCTCGCGTCCGAGGCCCGGATTGCCAGCTTCGTCGCCATCGCGAAGAAGGACATCCCGCTCGAACACTGGTTCCGGCTCGGCCGGACCCTGACCTACGCCGGGGGCGCCCCGGCCCTGGTGTCGTGGAGCGGGAGCATGTTCGAGTACCTGATGCCGGCCCTGGTGATGCAATCATTCCCCTTTACCCTGCTGGATCAGACCTATCGCGGGGCGGTTCGGCGGCAGATCGCGTACGGAGCGAAACGCGGGGTGCCCTGGGGAATGAGCGAAAGCGCCTACAACGGGCGCGACCGGCATTCGACCTATCAGTACCGAGCCTTCGGCGTTCCGGACCTGGCCCTCAAGCGAGGGCTGGCACGGGACGTCGTGGTCGCCCCGTACGCGTCGGCGCTGGCGGCCCTGGTCGCCCCGGAGCGCGCCCTCCGGAACCTGTCGGCCATCGAGCGGCTCTCGGCGCTGGGAGAGTTCGGCTTTTTCGACGCGATCGACTACACCAGGCGAGCCCCCGGATCGAACCATGCGGTGGTGCACAACTACATGGCGCACCACATCGGGATGAGCCTGGTGGCGCTCACCAATGTACTGACCGAGCGGGTGTGGCAGCGCCGGTTTCACGCCGACCCCTTGGTCCGGTCGGTTGAATTGTTGCTCCACGAACGGATTCCCCGCCGGCTCGTACTTCGGGATACCCGGGCGGCCTCGGCCGGCGAGCTGCGCTCCGATCCGGTGTCCGACGGCCCCGCGGTCCGTGAGCTGCGCGAGACCGATACACCCGACCCGCACGTCGCGCTCTTGGGCCGGCCGCCGTTCACGCTGATGGTGACGCACTGCGGCGGCGGGTACAGCCGGTACCAGGACCTTGCGATTGCGCGGTGGCACGATGATGGAACCACCGACAGCAGCGGACAGTTCTGCTATCTCAAGGACCTGAGCCGGCGGCGGGTGTGGTCGGCCGCGCATCAGCCGGTCTGCGCCTCGCCCGACCAGTACCTGGCGACCCTCGCGATCGATCGCGTCACCTTCCATCGGACCGACGGCGACATCGAAACCAGAACCGAGGTCGCCGTCGTGCCCGAGGAGGCGGCCGAGGTGAGGCGGCTCACGATCACCAACAACGGGACCGAACCGCGCGAGATCGAGCTGACGAGCTATGGTGAGCTGGTGCTCGCCCCGCCCGACGCGGACCTGGCGCACCCGGCCTTCGGTAACCTCTTCGTCGAAACCGAGTGGCACGAGTGGTGTACCGCCATCACGGCCCGCCGGCGCCCTCGCTCCCCGTCGGATCCGGAGCTCTGGTGTGTTCACGTCGTCGATACCGGGAAGGAGCGAGTCGGCCGGGTGTCCTGCGAGACCGACCGAGCCCGGTTCCAGGGCCGGGGGCGTTCGGTCCGGAATCCGGTGGCGCTGGAGGCGGATGGTGAACTGGCCGGCACGACCGGCGCCGTCCTCGATCCGATCTTCGCGCTCCGGACCCGGGTCCGGATCGACCCGGGTCAGTCGGCGTCGGTCGCCTTCACAACATTGATCGCCACCAGTCGCGATCGAGCGTTCGAGATGGCCGGCCGCTATCACGACCCGCACGCGGCACAGCGAGCCCTCGACTTGGCCTCCACCTCGAGCCTGGTCGAACTTCGCGAACTCGGGCTCACACCCGCCGACGCCACCGTGTTTCAGGAGTTGGCCGGCCACGTCTTCTTCGGCAACCTGGACGCCCGGGCGCCGGAGGCGGAGCTCCGCCAAAACCGGGGCTCCCAGCCGCGGCTCTGGGCTCACGGCATCTCCGGCGACTGGCCGATCGTGCTGGCCATCATCAGCGCCACCGAGGGAATCCCGACGCTGCGCCAAATCCTTGCCGCCCACCGGTACTGGCGGCGCCGGGGCATGATGGTGGATCTCGTCGTTCTCAACGCCCATCCGACGACCTACCAGGCCGACCTCGAGGCCGCGATCGTGACGGCCGTCCATGGCCTGAACCAGGCGGCCGTGCTCGACCGGCCCGGCGGGGTCTTCCTCCGCCGGCGTGACCTCCTGGGAGCGGCCGATCTCCTGATGCTCCGAGCCACGGCCCGCCTCCTGATTCCGTGCGATGGTCGACCCCTCGGCCGGATCGCCGAGGCGTTGAAGCAGCCGCGGGACCCGGCGGCCGCCGAGGAGAGTTCTTATCCGGTCCGGCCCCGCCGGGCGGAACAAAGCAGCTTTCCAGTGCTGGGGCTTCCGTGGCGGCTCCTGGCGGGACTGTTGGCGCCGCAACGGGAGACCCCGGACGCCGCGGAACCGCCGGGAAACGGCGGGCCGATCGGCCCTCCAACCGTTCGGCCCGTCGACAACGGGTATGGCGGGCTGACCCCGGCCGGCGACTACGAGATTCGGGTCGAAGGTGATAGGCTGCCGCCCGCCCCCTGGGTCAACGTGATCGCGAACCAGGCCGGCGGATTCATCGTGAGCGAGCGCGGCGCCGGGTTCACCTGGGCCGAGAACAGCCACTTCTTCCGGCTCACCCGATGGCATAACGACCCCGTCGGCGACCCTCCCACCGAGGTGATTTACCTCCGGGACGAGGCGACGGGCGAGCTCTGGAGCCCCACCCCCGCGCCGGTCCAGACCACCGGGCCGTACACGGTTCGTCATGCGCCCGGAATCTCCACGTTCCAGCATGACCACGGGAAGATCGGCACCGACCTCCGATTCGGCATGGTACCGGACCAGGCGGTCAAGTGCGCCGTGCTCCGGATCACCAATGGAGGCCCCTCATCGCGCCACCTAACGCTTACGGCGTATGCCGAATGGACGCTCGGGGTCAGCCGCGAGCAGACCCAGCACCACCTGGTGACCAGCTTCGAATCGGAGACGGGGGCGATCGTCGCCCGCAACTCGTTCGATCCGCGCTACGCCGAGTGGATCGGCTTCCACTCGATCAGCGAGCCGGTGACGAGCCACACCAGCGACCGGCGCGAATTCCTTGGCCGCAACGGCACCCTGGCCGCCCCGGCCGCACTATCGGCCAAAGCCCTGAGCGGCACCACGGGGGCCGGCATCGACCCGTGCGCCGCTCTCCAATGCGAGATCAGGCTCGCGCCCGGGGAGGCCCGGGACATCGTCGTCTTGCTCGGCGCGATGCCGGGCCTGACCGAAGCTCGGCAGGCCATCGCGGACTGGGGCGACCCGGTCCGCGCCACGGCGGCGATCACCGCCGGCACGGACGCCTGGGACGCCCGGCTATCCCAAATCACAATCCGGACGCCGGACCCCCTGTTCGACGCCATCCAGAATCGGTGGGCCTTGTATCAAACCCTGAGCTGCCGGATGTGGGCCCGATCCGGGCTCTATCAAAGCAGCGGCGCCTACGGATTTCGCGACCAGCTCCAGGATTCGATGGCGCTGGTGTACGCCGAGCCCGGCCTGGCCCGGGCCCACATCCTTCGGGCCGCGGCGCGCCAGTTCGTCGAAGGCGACGTCCAGCACTGGTGGCACCCCGAGAGCGGACGGGGAACCCGGACTCGATTCTCCGACGACTTGGTCTGGCTGCCGTACGTCGTCGATCACTACATCCGGGTCACCGGCGACCGTTCCGTGCTCAAGGAGCCGGTCCCGTTCCTGACGATGCGCGCCCTCGGCCCCGAGGAACAGGAGATCCATGACCTCCCCGGTGTGGCCGCCGAGCCGGCCACCGTCCACGAGCATTGCCTTCGCGCCCTTCGGCGGGCCACGACCCAAGGCGTCCATGGGCTGCCCCTGATTGGGGGGGGAGACTGGAACGACGGGATGAACCGGGTCGGCATCGAGGGTCGGGGCGAGAGCGTGTGGCTGGCCTGGTTCCTGATCGCGACCTTGCGGAGCTACGCCCGGCACGCCGAAACCGAGGGCGATCAGCCGGCGGCCGACGATTGCCGAGCCAGCGCCGACAAGTACCTGGTGGCCGTGGAAGCCCATGGGTGGGACGGCGAGTGGTACCGGCGAGCCTATTTCGACGACGGCACGCCGTTAGGCTCTCGCGAAAGCGACGAATGCCGGATCGACTCGATCGCGCAAAGCTGGAGCGTGATCTCGGGCGCTGGCGATCCCAGCCGGCAAGCCCAGGCGATGTCGGCCGTGGAGCAGCACCTGGTTCGGGAGGAAGCCCGGCTGATCCAGTTGCTCGACCCGCCCTTCAACCGGACGGCGCGCGATCCCGGGTACATCAAAGGCTACCTTCCCGGCGTCCGCGAGAATGGCGCTCAGTACACCCATGCCGCACTGTGGGTGGTCTTGGCCACGGCGCTCCGCGGCGACGGCGACCGGGCCTTTGAGCTCTTTCAAATGCTCAATCCGCTCACTCACACCCGGACCCGGGACGAGGTCGACGTATATAAGGTTGAGCCCTACGTGGTCGCGGCCGACGTCTATACGGCGGCGGGCCGGCTCGGCCGCGGCGGGTGGACCTGGTACACTGGGTCGGCGAGCTGGATGTATCGGGTCGGGCTCGAGCACATCCTCGGCCTGAAGAAGCGGGGCGATTCGCTCTCCTTCGAGCCCGCCGTTCCGGCCGACTGGCCGGAGTTCTCGGTCCAATACCGGCATGGCCGGAGCACCTACTCGATCGTCGTTCGCCGTCCGGCCCAGGTGAAGCCGGGCGCCACCGAAGTCATTCTCGACGGGCGGCGCCTGGACAGCCCGTCGATTCCTTTGGTCGATGACGGCGAGCGCCACGAGGTGGTGGTCAATCGGTCGTCGGACTAGGCCGCAATCCGTCCCTTCGATGGATAGTGAACGCCCCGCCCGCGGCCTAGACGCTGCAGCGGGGGCACGAACAGCGGAGCCCCCGGGCTTCCACCGGCGCCGAGTCGAACTCTCACCCTGGAATCGAACACCGAGATCGAGGCAACCACCGAGCGCACCATTTCATCGGCGAGCGACAAGGCGGGTGAGCTCTTCACCGCCAGCGTGTCGGGCGACGTCACGGATAGCCGCGGCCAAGTCGTGATTCCGGCGGGTTCGACCATCACCCTGACGATCACCGACCTCCAGGCGGCCAACGACAAGGGCCAGTCCGACGGCCGAATCACGGTCCAGGTGAGTTCGGTGACGGTCGGCGGCCAGACCTACCCGGTCTCGGCCACCATCACGTCGATGGCTCACACCCTCAAGGGACGCGGGGTCGGCACCGCTGAGGTCGAGAAGACGGCGGCCGGTGCCGCGATCGCCGTTCAAACCGCGAATCGCGACGTCGTGGTGGCAGCGGGCACTCCAATGGTGAAGCTCCTGCGCGCCTTGCTCCTCCAAGTGCTCTACCCCATTCGGAGCGAGCGGCAGCTCATGGAGCAGCTCGACTATAACCTGCTCTTCCGCTGGTTCGTGGGGCTGGGGATCGATGAGTCGGTCTGGGTCCCGACGGTGTTCACGAAGAATCGGGACCGGCTCCTGGCCGGGAACATCGCCGACGCGCTGCGGGACGAGGTCCTGCGGGTCGCGCACGGGAAAGGCCTCCTCTCGCACGAACACTTTACCGTGGACGGCACCCTGCTCGAGGCGTGGGCCAGTCACCAGAGCTTCCGCCCGAAGGATCCCGCGACGGACGCCGCCCCTCCGCCGGAGGGGGGGAGCAACCCCAGCGTCAACTTCCGCGGGGAGCGTCGCTCGAACGCCACCCATGCCTCGACCACCGATCCCGATGCGCGGCTGGCCCGGAAGAGCCGCCAGACGGCCGCGATCCTCGCGTACCAGGCCAGCGCGCGGATGGACAACCGGTATGGCCTGGTGGTGGGCACCCACGTGACCCATCCGGGCTATCCGGCGGAAGGCGACGCGGCCCTGGAGCTGCTCACCACCCTGGAGCCGCGCGCCCGGCGGCGCACACTCGGGGGCGACAAGGGGTACGATCGCGCCGAGGTGGTGGCCGGGGTGCGCGCGCTCGGGGTCACGCCCCACATCGCGCCCAACGTCCATAAGACCAAACTGACGAGCGTCATCGACGGGCGCACCACCCGCCATCCGGGGTACGCGGTGAGTCAGCAGAAGCGCAAACTCATCGAGCAGGGCTTCGGCTGGGGCAAGGTGATCGGGCTGTTGCGGAAGCTCCGGCATCGCGGGCTCGACCGGGTCGGGTGGATCTTCACCTTCACGAACACGGTCTACAATCTGGTACGCCTGCGCACCTTGATGAGGCTGGGCCTCTGTCCCTGACCACCGCCGTGCGGGACGCCCCCGCCCCGCGGGAGGCCCGAAGCGAGGGCTCGTTCATCCGCCGGGATGGCCCCCGCGGGGAGAAATCCGGTCTCTTCCCGCAATTTTCAGCACCCTGCTAAGGTATCGCCGGTCCCCTAGAACGAGAAGAACCTACCTTCGCCGCCGCCCCGCGACGAGAAGCGCGGGTTGACCACGTTGTTGAAGATCGAGCCGAACCGGTACGACAGACCCAGGCTCATGAAATAGCGATAGCCGGTCTGCAATTCCCGGAGCTGGCGGAGCACTTCGTCCCGGCTGGCCCCGCCCGACGGCAACGCCAGCTGATCTCGGATGCGGCTATACTGTCCAAAGAGTCTAAGGTCGAGCCCCTTGGCGATTCGGAGGTTGGCCGACGCGAACAGGGTGACCTGATTCTTGGAAAAGTCGTTGAGGTAGTTCGACGCGGTGACGCTACCGCTCACGTCGCCCCAGGGCTGCCGGGCCCGGCCGGCCAGCCCCAGGCTCTGTTGCACCAGCACTTCTTGGACCCGGCCGAAGAGGGTGCGTTCGGTGTAGTCGAAATGGACGGCCGAGATCTGGTACAAGAATGCCAGCCGCCGGCGAGTGGCCTCGGCGTACTTGAAGATATTGAATTCGATCAACGGGCCGATTCGGCTTGACAGGTCGATGTTGCTGCGGGTCGACTGGAAGCCGCTGGCGGCGAGTCCAGCCGACCAGTGCTCGCCGATGCTGCGGCCAGCGAACCCGTCGATCGAGTAAAAGCTGGTCTTGTCGGTGAAGATGGTGGAATCAGGCAGGGTAAACCGGGAGCTGTTCTTCGAACCGCTCAGCGAGACGCTGATCTTCCATTGATCGGTCACCTTGTTGGCTTCGATCTCGCCGGAGAAATTCGAGAACCGTTGCCGGGACTCGCCGTTGAGGAACGTGTTGGCCGAGGTGGTGAAGACCCAGCTGTGCCAGGGATCCTTCGGTTTGAGCCCGATGCCCTTCGCGGCGTCCTCCGCGGCAGCAGGCATCGTCACCGTCAACTTGGCGCCATCCGGGGTTCGTGCCAAATACCGAACCAGCCCGAGCCGCAGCACTTGGGCCACGCCGCGGCGCCGGGTATCCTGCGATTCCGTTGCCTGGGTAATGTGGATCAGCTCGTCATCGACGCCCTGAAACGCCCGCTGTCCGATGAAGCGGATCGTCAACTTGCGCCCCCCGCCGCCCGTCTCCTCCGACGCCACCAACAAGTGGACATCCGAGACGGTTCGGTCGAGGACCCAATTGACGTAGTTGATTTCGGTCCGGAGGAACTGCGAATCGCATTCAAATTGACAGTCGAGGAAGACCCGGATGGCCTCCGTCGGCGCGGGCCCGGCAACTTGGGCCGCCACCGGGCGGGCCAGGGTAGTCAACAGCAAATAGACGAGCCCGGCCGGTAGCCGCCTCATTGGGATCACCTAGGATGGGGTTCCGCCCTGGTTCGGACGGTACCAACCATAGACGGCCGGCGGCCCCGAAAGGTTGCAGGTTGGCGGGCGCGATCCGCGCTCGTATTGGAGACTGGTTCTATTTCATTGCCAGCGCGCAGTACGATCGGCTGGGCGACGATGGGAGGTTGGCGCCGGGCAACGGGGTCCGTTCGGTGAATTCGCGGGCTCGCCCTCCTCGGGCCCGATCCTAAAGCGGCCCCTGCCGGGCCAGTCCCGTAATCCGGTCGGCCGCCCGAAAAGCCAAGGCCTGGATCGTCATGGTCGGCTGGCCGCGCCCGCCGGTCACAAAGCTCGACCCATCGACAAGGAATAGATTGGGAACGTCGTGGGCCCGGTGGTCGGCGTTGATGACCGAGGTCTTGGGGTCGTGACCCATCCGGCAGGTTCCCAACAGGTGGGGCTGGAGATCGGGGCTCTCTTCGGTGAGCGGGAACTCCCACCGTTTGACCGCGCCGGCGGCATCGAGGAGTTCGTGGGCCCGATCGAGGAAATACCGGTAGAGCTTGAGATCGTTCGGGTGCTCCCGAAAGGTGACCCGGATGGCGGGCAGGCCCCAGGCGTCCTTGAGCTCAGGATCGAGCGAAATGCTGTTCGATGCCACCGGCAGCGACGTCGTGTGGCACATCGCCATCAGCGTGCGTGAGAAATAGTCACCCATCATTTTCTTGAATTGGGGCCCCCACCGCGGCGCGTCGGGAGGCAGGCCGCCGAGTCCGAAGGCGATCGGACCCAAGTCGGCGCGGAAGTCGAAACCGCCGCCGCCATAGAGGCCGAGCTTGGGATCGAGCAGGTAAAGATCCTGGACGATCCGGCTCACGACATTGCCCTTGTAGCCGTTGATCTGGCCCGGAAACAACCCCAACCCGATCTCGTATCCATTGAACATCAGGTGCTTGCCGACCAAGCCGCTGGAGTTGGCGAGGCCGTGGGGAAACCGGCTGTTCGCCGAGAGCAACAACAGCCGAGGTGTTTCCGCGCCGTTGGCGGACAGGATGACGGCTTTGGCGGCCTGGAATTGGTCTCGCTTGTCGCGGTCGAAATACCGAACGCCGGTGACTCGGCCCCAGGCATTGGTCTCCACCTTCGCGACGTAGCTGTTGGGCCGGATCTCGCAGCGTCCGGTCGCCACGGCCTCCGGGATCATGGTGACCAGGGTGCTCGACTTGGCCCGAACCTCGCACCCGTACCCCTCGCAGAACCCACACTGGACGCAGGGCGACCGGCCACGATACGGCTCTGAGATGATGGCGGTCGGGGCGGGGAAGGCGGTCCAGCCCATTTTCTTGGCGGCCCGCTCGAGGAGAACCCCGGTGGATTTGATGGGGAGCGGCGGGAGCGGATAGGGCTTGCTCCGAGGCGGGTCGAACGGGCCGGCACCGGCCAACCCGGAAACGCCGATCTCCCACTCGACCTGGGTGTAGTACGGCTCCAACTCGGCATAAGTGATCGGCCAGTCGGCCATGTCGGCCCCCGGAACCCCGCCCCGCTTGCTCCGCTCGATGAAATCAATCTCGTGAAATCGCCAATAGTTGCCGGTGAAATGGGTGGTGCCGCCACCCACGACCCGGCCGTAGGCGATGGTCGGCTTCTTCACGGCGGTGTCGGCCGCGGTCTTCCGGTATGTGTTAGGCTGGTCCCGATGATCGTTGGTGAGGGCCGCCATCGCTCCGACCGCGAGTTCGTCGTGCCGGAAGTCCTTCTCGGTGAGGTACGGCCCTTGTTCCAGCACCACGACGGTGAACCCCGCCCGCGCTAGTTGGCGGGCCATGACGCCCCCGGCGGCACCGGAGCCGACCACCACGAAATCGACTGCGTCGCGAGGCGAAAAAGTCTTCACTTCGACGATCCGGGTCGATCGTAGTCGCCAAAGGGTGCCTGCCAGACCCCTCGGTCCTGGAAATCGATCAACCGCCAGCCGGCCTTGCCGTCATTGCCGCCGTGCTTCGGGTGGGAAAACATTGCCATGACGGTGGCCGTCCGGACCGCCTCGAAGAACGGCGACCGAGCCCGGTCGAGGGCCCCGAGGATCGCGACCTGGTCCCGCTCGGCCAAGGCCGAGAAGGTTTTTCTCCGGAGTTGGGCCAGCCCCTCGCTGAACAGCGCGCGTTGATCGGCCGCGAAGGATCCGAGCGCTCGATCGATGAACCGAGCCACCTGGGCCTCCCGGGCGCCCGGGGTCGCGTCGGTTGGAAAGATCAGGGCCGTCATGGCGGCCAACTCCGCTGCTTCGGGTCGGGTCAGGACGGCCGGCGGGGGTGTCCGTTGGCCCCCGGGTTCGGCCAACGCGGCGACCACCTGGTCTCGCCGAGCCCCGAGCCAGAGGGCGGAAACCGCAGAGGTCGCCGTGACGGCGAAGCTTCGTCGCGAGGGATGCTCGGGCATGGGATATCGGAGTTGGAGAGTGAGAGGAGCTTGCGATGGACGCCATCATCAGGGCTGAATGACGAGGCGGCGCGTGAGGTCGAGCACCAGGAGCTCGCCCGCCGGGCTGAGGGTGGCGCCGTGTTCGCCCTCGCTGGGAGTGATCCGCTCGCACGACCACGTCCGCCCGTTGTCCTCGGAGCGCCAATGCAGCACCCCCGCGCCGGCGGGATCGGTGGCCAGGAAGGCGACCCGGGGTGCCACGGCCACCAAGCTGAACGGTATCATGGCCTCGGCGAAGACCTTGATCCAGCGCGGCCCCTCGGGAGTCATGGTCCCCAGCGTGACCTTGCCGGCGACGGTCGCCAGGAGCAGGGCACCCACGACCGCAAAGACCTCGACCCCCACGAGGTGCGACGTCCAGGTCCGACCGTGGTCGGCGCTGGCGTGGAGCCCATCGCCCGCGATGATGACCCGTCCACCGCCCGCGGTGAGGCGCTCGCGCGCCGAATTGCGCCGGCCGGGGGCGCTGATGTCATGCCAGGCGCCGCCGCCGTCGGGGCTCCGCGCCAGCGTGTCCGCGCCCCGAACCCAGACCTCATCGCCGCCCGCGGCCAGCACCTGGACCAGCGAGTTCACGGGGATTGGTCCCTGGTCGGTGAAGGTGTCGCCCCGGTCGGAGGAGCGAAGGAGGCGGTAGTCACTGCCGCCGCCGTTCCGGAGCGTGGCACTAATCGCCCAGACCATGTCTCCGGCCGCGTCGATGGCCCCGATCCAGCCGGGTCCGTGGTGGCTTTGCGTTAGGCGGTCGCCGCTGGCCCGGAAGATGGCGGCGCGTCGATCCCCGATGGCCCAGGTCGGCCCGCCCTGGAGCCAGCCCGCGAGAAGCACGACATCGGTGCCGACTTGGCGGAGCCCCTGGGCGTGGAAGGGTTGCGGCAGCTGGCCCCGCATCAGTTCGACAGCCAGCCCCAGGCGCTCTGCGCGGTGCTGACCGCCGAGTCAACCGCGTCCCCGCCCCACTGGGGCACCAGCTCAACCCCGGTCTCGAGGACCTGCTTCACTCCGTCGATGGTCGTGAGGTCGCCGAGGTCCGGGGTGCTGCCGATCCGGGCCAGGTCGGTTGCCGGCAGCGAGTGGAGGCCGCCGTCGAGGTAGGCCCGGGGGTGGGTGGCATAGGCGAAGGCGCGAAAGCGGGCGCCGTCGCGCTCGAGGGCATCGAAGGCCACGGGGTCGGCGGTCAGGCGGTTCTCGATCGCCTGCTGCAAGAGCACAAAGGTCCGATCGACCCAGCCCTGTCCAGCGGCGCTGAGCGTGGGCCGGAGCACGGTGGTGAAGCGGCGCGCGTACTTGTCCCCGTAGCTCATGTAGTAGTCGGGCGGACTTGGCGGCGCGGTGGGGTGGCGCGCGATGAAGTCGGCGTGGCGGGCGGCGTAATAGCCCACATTGCCCACCATGCCCGGCAGCGGCCTCGGCGGCGTGGTCGCGGGCACCCCCACCGCCGGGGCGGTCGCGGTGGCGGTCCCCGTTTGGGTCGGGCCGACCGGGCCGCTGGCCTCGGCCGGCCGGGCAGCGGGGCCTGGTTGTCGCTGGATCACGGCGCGTGACATGCCGCCGGGGGGCCACGAACTCGGGTAGATCGGCGGGGTCCGCGACGTCCTGGCCAGTACCCGTTGCACAAAGGCGTTGCCATGCGTCCGGTGCAGTTGGGCAAGCGGCCGCTCCGGCGAGCCGGCGACCGAGTGACCGACGTCCAGATCTGACCCGGCGTGGTGGTCGCGATCTTCCGAGGCCTCGGCAGCTCGGCGAACCTGGGCGAGAAGAGCACTCACGGGCGTGCCAGCACCAAGGCCAACATCGGAAACCCTCGTGCGAGGATGCGACGGTTCAGAGCGCCGGCGTCCTATTGAATGGGCGTCGTGTGGAACGTGCCCTGAACATAGCTCCTCCGCGAGCTCGACGCCCTCAGTCTGTGGACCTGGCAACCGGATCGACGTAGCCGCCTATTTGCCTGCCTTGGCCTTGCCGGCCTTGGAGATCGCGTGCTCCTTGCCCCGCGTCATCGACTTGAGGAACTCCGCCCGCCGGAACCGGACCGCGCTCCAGTCCTCGTCGATGGCCACCATCCGGACCGGCTCGTAGCCGAGATCGCCCAGCGGTTGCCACCCGCCATCCCGGCCCAGCTCGCTGCGATAGCGTTTAGACGATCCCTTCGGATAGGCGACCCAGACCGCCGTGTCTCCTTCAACGTGATCGCGGAGGCCCCGGGCGTAGCGGGCCAGCTCGGCCGGCTTGGTCATGAACGCCAGCGAGAACATCACCTTGCCTTTCGGGAACTGCCGGTGCACCTGGACGCCCTTTAGGGTCGCGAGCTCTTTCTCGAATTCCGCCGGTGGGTCGAGGACAACGAGCTCCGTCTGGTCCTTGAGTTGGAGCTTTCCGAACACGCCCATTTAGGCCCTCGCTTTCCTGGTGTTGTCGGTCGACCAAATAACGGCCGCGGTCCCGGCCGCGCAAGGCCGCAACGATCGCCCGCCGTTAGGGAATTCGAGGCCGGTTCTGCCGGCCCATGAGCAAGGCACATAGGGTCGGCCGGCCGCCGAGCCGAGCCCACTCGCCACCGGCAAAAGCCGCTTGTTGAACTGTTGCGGGGCCGCTATGGTCCAGGTGCCGCCTGTTGCTTGGATCCCGCCGAGGCCTCTAGAGCTGTCGCTAGCCAACTGAGCGTCGCCAAACGAGGAGTCCGAGGGTCGTCTGGCGGCGCCCGGTACCGTAATACTGCAGGCACTGCGCCGGATCGTAGCACCATCGAACAGGTCCTGTCCCATCGAGCCGGTCTCAACGAACATCCCGCGCTGGCTTCATTCGTTCAGACCGTGCGCCAGACCCCTTCGAAGCGATGGACCCGGGAGGAGCGGTTTCGCTCGGTGGTCGACAGCCTGGCGCCGATTGGTTCGCCGGGGGCGCAGTACAAGTACTCCGACACGGTGCCGCCGCTCGCCCGGGATCGGGCCCACCAGTATCTCGGCGGTTTCGACAGCTATTCGGCCGATCCATCGTTCGACCTCTACGGTGGCGGCGGGATCGTGGCGCCGCTCGAGGGATTGGGGGCGAGATCCATGCGACGTTAGGTGCGCTTTGGAGGTTCTTCGCGCTGGGTCGAGACGAAGGTGCCGCGCTGGAGCCGCTCGAGCAATTCGTTCAACCTCGTGGGCGGGGCCGAGCCGAGCTCCGCTTTGAGGGTTGCGGTGTGCGCCAGGCAATGGCGCACCGCCCCGCCTCGGTCGCCGCTCTTGGCCAGGGCCAAGACGTATTGATAGGCGAATCGCGAGTTGAGCGGGTCGAGTTCGGCCAGCCGCCCCCAGGTCGCCCGCGCCTCGCTCGCCTCGCCGCTCCGGTCGCACTGGTCGACGATCACGATCCGCATGTGCTCGCGGGGCTGGCCTCCCACATTCTCGACGAACCGGGCCGTCAACACCGCCTCCGCCCCTGGGATCGTGTCCCGGCCGAACTGCGGGCCGATGGCGAGGTTGGACTCCTGAAATTGCGGATCGATCCAATCGCGGAGCAGGGTCCGCCGGAGCAGCCCGACGATGTTGCCGGTGAACCGGCGGAACGGGTACACCTGGAGACCCGCCTGGACCTCGTTGGAGGTGTACTGGTCGGGCGGGGCGATCGCGCTGTGGTAGAAGTTGGCCGGTGGATCGTACCGGAGGGTCGGAAGCGGCTGAGCCGCGGCGGACCTGCCGGTCACCACGGCAATCAGCGCCAGCGGGAGGGAAAAGGCGAGACGGGTCGGCATCGGATCGAGCTCCGAGGTGAGAGGGTCGTTGAACGACCCCACAATACCGGCCGGGCTTCAATCGCCGATCAGTTCGCAGTCATCCCGGTATCAGCGCCCCTCATCGACGCGCCCCCGGGGGCTCCAGACGCCACCACCACTCGGACGGCAGCGAACGCTGCCGGGGCCAGATCTCGGCCAAGGTGGCAGCATCGTAGAGCCGGCCGTTCTTCATCACGTAGCGGATCGAGGCGCTGTTCTCAAGCCGGTCGAGCGGATTCCGATCGGTACCTGGAGGTCCGCCATCTTGCCAACCTCGATGGAGCCGATGTCCTTGGCCAATCCGATCGCGGCGGCGCCGTGGAGGGTTGCCGCCCGAAGGACGTCGAGGGGGCCGGACGCCCGCGACGCGCTGGCCGGCTGTTGCTGGATCGACTTCCACCCCCTGGTGTTCCGGACCGGCTCCTGCGCGGGCACCCTGATCGCCAAGGCGCAAGCCATGATTGCCCAGGTCGACGACGGGCCCACCTGCCTGATCCTGGTCCGCCCGTCCTATGCTCGTTACGTGCCGGCCTGGTTGCACGAATAGCGTTGATCGCGTTTCTGGGGTGGGATGTGGGCGCTTTTCTCGATGGCGCGCCGGTCTCGGCCTATCGGGAGAATCCGCTGGAGCGGCCGCCCGCTTTGCCGGGCGCCACCGGACCGCGATCGGCCCGATCGCGGCGTATTTTGGTGATGCCGCTCCTGTTGCTGGCCCTGGGCCGTCGTCCCGGCCAAAGGAAATCGGCCGGCCACGGAATAGAAGGCATACCCTCTCTCCGGAGTGCGATCATGAAGCGACCCGTTCTGGGTCTGGTGCTGGGTGGTGTGCTGGGTGCCTTCGATGGGCTATCGGGATTGCTCACCGCCCCCGAGGTGGCGCCCCAGATCGGCGGGATCGTCGGGGGCTCGGTGATGAAGGGCGTCGTAGTCGGAGCCCTGGTCGGCTGGGTGAGCCGGCGGGTCAAGACGTCCGTCGGGATCGTACTCTGGGGTGGCACGATCGGGCTCTTCTTCGCGGCCCTCGTGAGCCTGGCGCAAAAGCTGAGTGGACAGCCGGCCTACTACTGGCAGATCATGCTGCCCGGCACCGTCCTCGGCATGATCGTAGGCTTTGCCACGTTTCGGCACCGGGAAAACAACCCGCCCACAACCCTCTGACCGCCCCCCCCAAGCCAGGGACCTCCCATGTCAGGCGCCGGCTGGCTTCCCATTCCCGAACGCCATCAAGGCGATGTGGACGGTGATCTACGTCGAGCCCGCCATGGACCGCAGGACTCGGGTCCAGCACCCGGAATACCACTGTAAAGCCTGCGATAGACACCATTGCGGTTGGCGACACCGTGAGCTGGGTCTGGACCATCACTGGCGGCACGTCGCATAGCATCGAATCAAATCCGGCTGTCCCGGGAGACCCCACCTTCACCAGTTCTTCGACCAAGACCGGCAACGGAGAGTTGTACACGATCGTCACCGTCGCGGGAGACTACGAATACGACTGCAGTGTTCACGGCAATGCGATGACCGGCGCAATCGTGGTGCAATCGCGATCGTTCTGGAGGCTGGCCCAGCCCGGCGGCGCGCCGCGCTCGTCCCGGTACGCTGCCGGGCGTCATGTGGTGACCCGCCCCCCACCAGTTGACCAGACCAGCTCTCCTGGCCCTCCTCGCTTTCTTCCGGGCAGCCCGGTCGACAATTGTCAGCTGGTCGACCGCACTGCTCGTCGGACACCAGGCCACCCTCACACGGTTGACGTTGCGCAGCGATGCGGATGACGTCAAGACGGAGACGGATGCGCAAAAGCAGGTAGAGTTCGTCATAGCTGAGGCAAGCCGGCATTGTCGGCCGCGCCGTGGCGCCGATCTGCGCCGCCCCCGCCTCGATGCTGTCACAAACTTCCCCGCTCAACTGTTCCCATCATACGATGCGT
>JAYTTT010000249.1:0-1890 GCA_043744895.1 Gemmatimonadota bacterium
AGGACCCCCGCTGCCCCCTCTTTCCCGATTCGCTGAGGCGGTGACCGGCCTCCCCCGAATCGTCCACCTCGCCTCGGGCCGGGAGTGGCGTGGAGGCCAGCGCCAGGTCCTCCTGCTGACCCGGGAACTCGGCCGGCTCGGGCTCGATCAGCTGGTCATCACCACCGCCGGAAGCCGCTTGGCCGCCGAACTCAACGAGTCCAGGATCCCGACCCGCGCCGTCGGGTGGCGAGTCGGCCTGTCGCCCGGCGCCCTCTGGGCCGCGGTCGCGGAAACCCGCCGAGTCCCGTCGATCCTCCACGCGCACGATGCCCACGCCCTGACCCTCGCGGGCTTGGCGTCCGTCGTGACGCGGGCCCCGTTCGTGGTTACCCGGCGGGTGGACTTCCCCCTCCGCCGGCGAGGGTTCTGGACCAACGCCTCGGCGATCATTGCGATCTCCGAAGCGGTCCGTCGCGTTCTCATCGCCGACGGCATCGAGGCCGCCCGGATTGCCGTGGTCCACTCGGGGATCGATCTCGCCGGGGCGGCTGACATCAGGCCCGGCGGGATCCGGACCGAGTTGGGCCTTCCCGACCGGGGGCCGTTGGCCGTGTGCGTCGCGGCGCTGGTCGGCCACAAAGACCACACCACCCTGCTCCGGACCGCCGCGTTGCTGCGAGGCCGCGTACCGGAACTCCAGTGGGCCTTGGCTGGTGAGGGCCCTCTTCGAACCGAATTGGAAGCCCTGGGGCGCGACCTCGGCGTCGCCCCCGTCATCCATTTCCTGGGCCACGTCAGCGAACCGCGCCGGCTGATCGCCGCCGGCACCGTCTTCGTCCTGAGCTCGCGGGAGGAAGGGCTCGGCACCTCGGTCCTCGACGCCTTGGCCCTCGGGATTCCAGTCGTCGCCACCCGAGCGGGGGGCATTCCTGAAATGCTCGAAGGTGGAGCCGGGATCTTGGCTCCCCCAGGCGATCCGGCCGCGTTGGCGGAGGGAATCGCGGCGGTCGTTGGCAGCCTTGAGCTTCGGAGCCGGCTGGCCGGTCAGGGCCTCGAAGCGGTGGCCCGGTTTACCGATCGCGGGATGGCAACGAAGGTCGTTCAAGTGTATCGTTCCGTCGTCCTAGAACGTTGACAGAGAATGATTTACGTCTGTATTCCGAGCCGCGATGAGGGTGAGACCATCGGGCTCGTTTTGTGGAAGGTTCGGAAAGCGTTCGAAGCGCTGGGCCGGGAGTATCACGTCCTGGTCGGCAACGACGGCTCGAGCGACCACACCGCCGAGGTCCTCGATACCTACGCCCAGGTGTTGCCCCTCACCATTCGGGCCGACCGGACCAGCCAGGGATACGCCGCCACGGTCGAGGCCCTACTCCGCCAGGCTCTCGAACTGTCCGACCGTCACAAGCGCGACGGGGCCATCCTGATGCATGCCGATTTTGCCCATGGCCCCGAATTTCTGGGTGATTTTGCCAGGAAGCTCGACAGCGGGGCCGATTTGGTGGTGGGCGAAGGAACGATCGATCCGCAGTGGGATCGGTGGTACCGCTGGACTCGAAGGTGGAGCGCGTACCTGCTCAGCCGGAGCGCCGGGGTCGAGGGAGTCCTCGACCCGACGTCCGGCTACATCGGGTTCCGGCTCGCCGCGCTGAAATCGGTCTTCCATCGGCCGGAGCGGGTCTTGGTATCCGAGGGCTGGGCCGCCAACGCGGAATTGGTGGGGCGGGCGGCCGTGCATGCCCGGCAGATTGACACCGTCTCCTTCGCGGAACGGCATGATCTCAAGGGCCGGGAGACGAGAATTGAACCGTGGCCCACAGCCCGCGATTTGTGGGCGTCGAGCCATGTGGTCAGGAAGGCCGTCGCGGCGGAACGAGCGGCGCCGCGCTCCAAGCGGCGCGAGAAAGG
>JAYTTT010000250.1:0-7218 GCA_043744895.1 Gemmatimonadota bacterium
GGCGTTTCATTTTAAGATGGCGCGGGATCGGTGGTCGATTGCGGAGACGGTCGAGCATGTGACGGTGGCGGAGGTGGGGTCGGGGAAGCTGATTCGGGGGCGGTTGGTTCGGGAGGCATCGCCGCCGGAGTTAGTGGCGGAGACGGCTCTGGGCGAAGCCCGGATTGACGCGCGGCTCCTCAAGCGGGATCGGGTGTTTCCGGCGCCGGAGTTCGTGCTGCCAACCGGACGGTGGCGTACTCCGGACGAGATGATTGCGGTGTTCGAGGAGAGCCGCCTGGCAACGATCAATTTCATTGCCACCACGGAACTCGACTTGACCAAATTCGCGGCGCCGCATCCGGCGCTCGGACCGCTGAACGGGCTTCAGTGGGCTTACTTCCTGGTCCGGCACTGCCTTCGGCACCTCGATCAGATCAACGAGATCAAGGCGGCGGCGGGGTACCCGAAGTAAAGGTCTCGAAGAAGCCTAGGCCGGAGTCGGCGACTGGGATCCCGAGTAGCCGGCCACGGGCGGTGAATTGGCCCCGCATCTGGAGGAAGTGGAGGTTGGCCGAGCCGGTCCCGATCGGGGTGGTTTGGAGATTTCGAATCGACACGTCCACTCGGAGGGTATCCGGTTCCCGAACGGCGCTCAAGGAGAATGTACCGCCCGGGGCTGGACGACGGTTCCCGAAGTCGATCCGGCTGAAGCGGAGGATTTGGCGGACGCCCTGGGAGTCGACGGCGGCGAGGAAGTACGGTGAACTCGCGCTGTCCGTGTTGAGCACCCCACCGTAGACCAGACTGATCCGGGATCCCCGGGCTTGGCCCCAGTTCCAGGTCGTTTGCCGCCAGACGCCCCAGTTATGGTCGTGATAGGCCGCCACGTCGGTGAATCGGCGACACTCGGCTCCCTCACACACCGTTCCGGTGGCGGTGCCACGAAGAACCGGGACGACGTACCCGGACAGGACCCGATCGCTCTTGAGCTCGATCGGGGGGAAGTAGGCGTTAGGCTCCGGGACGATGGCCAGATCGAAACGCACCGACCCCGACGGCCCCGACGCTTGGCCCTGGATCTGATACCGGCCCTCCCGTTGGGTCACGGTGTGACGCCCGATGGTCAGGTCGGCGGTGGTCGTGTCGAAGCGGATCGCCTCGACCGGCGCCGTCGATTCGAAACGGGCGGGTGGCCGGCCCACCCGGTGACGGGTCACCAACAATTGGCCGCCCCCTACCCCCGCCGCCGACAGCCCTCCCACCAGGTAGGTGATGTACCACCATTCGTCCGCGCTCGGGGCCAGGTTGAAATAATGCCACTCAGCCCAGGTGGAATCCGGAGCGGGGGCGTGGAACCGGTCGAGTTCATGGTACAGTTGCTCGGGGGTGGGTCGGGCAAAGCGGCGATCGTCGGGGCTGTCGTCCCAGGCCCCCGCCACGAGGTTGAGGCCGGCGCCCACAGCCCGGGCCGCGGAGGGCAGTTCGCCGCCCGCTCGGAGGGCCATCACCTGACCGCCGCGCTCGAGATACACCAGTTTGTGCTCGATCACGGGAGAGGTGGCGCTCACGGCGTCATCGAGTCGCCGGCCACCGACCAATTGGCGTTCCAGAAAGCGGGCTCGGTCGATCCCGAAGAAAAGCCCGCTCATTGAGCCGGTCCGGAGGCCCTCGAGGTCGATGCCCTCGGGCAGCACGGTGACCTGCCCGCCGCCGACCAGGTTCACGTCGCGCGATTGGGTCAGCATCGCCTCGCCGACCGAGAGGAGGACCATCATCACCCCAGCCCCGACCGCGAACCCAAACCACAGCACCAGAGCCCGGCCCGGTTTGACGAAGAGGTGACGGAAGGCCAGCGTCACGACCATCCGAACATCAGCGCGGGGCACGGTGGTCCTGGCTGATGCGGCCGTCGAGCAGGGAAACCCGGCGAGCGGCGCGGCCGGCGAGGCGCTCGTCGTGGGTCACGACGACGACGGTGACCCCGTCGCGATGAAGCTGGTCGAACAGGCCGAGAATCTGATCGCCGGTGACGGCATCGAGTTCGCCGGTCGGTTCATCGGCCAGGATCAGGGCGGGGCGATTGGCGAGGGCTCGGGCGATCGCAACCCGCTGCATTTCTCCGCCGGAAAGCTGGGTGGCCCGATGGTCGATCCGGTCACCGAGCCCGACATAGGCAAGGAGCTCCCGGGCCCGGGCCGTCCGGCTGGCTCGCGACAGGCCGGCTTCGGCCATCGGCAACTCGACGTTCTCGCCCGCGGTGAGCACCGGCATCAGGTGGAACCGCTGAAAGATGAACCCGATTTTGGTGAGCCGGAGCGTGGTCAGGGCCGAATCGGACAGGTGCTCGACCGCGGTGCCCATCAGTTCGAGGGAGCCGCTGGTCGGCTGATCGAGACCGCCGAGCAACTGCAGCAAGGTCGACTTGCCGCTGCCCGAGGGCCCAGTGATGGCCACGTACTCGCCGTCGTCGATGTCGAGTGAAACGCCCCGCAGGGCCGACACCGGCTGGCGGTTGATCGAATAGGTCTTGGCGAGATCTTTTGCCGCGACCACCTTCATGTCGCGGGAACCGGCTCGGACACCGGGACGGCAATCGCCTGGCAGGCGTTGAGACCCGCGGGACACACTCCGACCCGGAGGGTGCCCTCGATCCGGCCCTGGCCCCGGGCGAGCCGGACCCGGGGTGGGGCGGCAAAGTAGGCGCTGTCAGGGGTGGTCGAGGGTGAGTCGAGGACCAGGCGTCCCCCGCCGGCGAGCTCGATCGTTGGTTTGATCCGGGAGTTGATCCGGGCCCCAGGCGCGGGGTAGAGGACCAGCTCAAAGGCGTCGCCGATCGGCTCGACCGCGAGGTGCATGAGGCCGGAGAGGGGTGCCGGTGGATCGGCGCACCCGACGCCAAGTCCGGCCAAGGCAACGAAGAAGAGCAGCGACTTCATGGCGGAAATCTACTCGGTCAGCAGCGATTCGATTCGCCGGGCCCATTCTTGGTGCCATTGGTCGCCGACGTGGAACTCGCCGTAGCCCTCGTATCGAATCCGGCCCTGCTTGTCGATCAGCACGAAGCTGGGCCAGTACCGGATCCCGTAGAGCTCCCACGTCGCCCGATCGTTGTCTTGGGCGTTGGGGTACTTGATGCCCTCTTTTGCCAGCGCCTTGGCGACGTTGCCGCGATCGTGTTCCCCTCCGTAGGGGGGAAATTCGGGGGTATGGATCCCGATGACGGTGAGGCCTCGGTCGCGGTAGGTCTGATCGAACACTTTGAGCGAAGGAACCGTGTTTTGGCAGTTATAGCAGGTGAAGACCCAGAAATTGAGCAGGACCACCCGGCCCTTCAGCGATTCGAGGGTCAGGGGCCGGTCAGTGTTGAGCCAACTCTGGTTTTGCCACGCCGGGGCGGGCCGGGGCGGCGGAGCGCTCGTCACCGCCAATGCCGCCGACATAGCCATCACGATCCGCATGAGTTCCGATCCTTACAGAATGAGGTGGGCGAGTTCTTTGCCCTTGGGCCCCGGCCCGACGCTACCGCTCAGTTCGACACTGAGCGCGGCCCCAATGACCTGGCCTCCTCCGGTGGGCATTCCCAGGGTGACGAACATCGGCCCAGACCCAAGCGGCTTCAATTCGACGCTCTTGACCATCCCGTCACTGCAGATAAACCAGAACTGATAGGCATGGCCGGCCGGAGCCGGCGGCAACCCATGGAGGACGACATTCCACCGATGGGTGACGCTGTCGGCGAAGATCAGCAATCCGCCCTGGTGTTTTTCCATCTCAATGCTGGCCTGTAAGACCCGAGCGGTTCCGCGGAGAATGGCCACGGAGTCGCCTAACGCCGCCAGGGCTTGCCGCGACCGGGCCAGTTCCGACGTCAGCGCCGACTCGCGGGCCGACCCGTTCCGGATGGCCACCCCGGCCGCGACCAGCAGCCCCGCCGCCGCGGCGACGGGAAGCCAGACCAGCCACCGGTTCCGGGGAGGGGGGCCGAAGACGGCCCGGGTGGCCCGCCACCGAAAGCCGGGCCGGGGCCGGACCGGCGCGACCCCCATCGGAAGCCAGGCTAGATCCCGCTCGAGGTCGGCCACCGCACTGCGACAGGCCACGCACCGAGCCAGGTGGTCGGCGAAGTTCCGCTCATCGTCGGGATCGAGAATCCGGGCCGCGAAATCCTGCCGGTGCTCGACGAACCATTCATGTGTGTTCATAGCACCCAGTCCCTGAGGGGGGCCAGCGCCTCCCGCAGTTTGTCGAAGCCGAGTCGAAGCCTGGTCTTGACGGTACCGAGGGGAATTTCAAGCTCGGTCGCGATTTCCGATTGCGAGAGCCCATTGAAATAGGCGAGGCGGACCGCGGCCAGCTGGTCGGCGGGAAGTGCGGTCAGGGCCTCATGCACGCTTTGATGCACGTGCCAGCCGGGCAGCGCAGCCTCGTTCGGCTCGGCCGGGGCCGCCGCGGCTTCGCCGGGCGCTTCGAAGGCCCGCGCCAGCTCGAGTTTGGTTCGATGGCGGCGGCGGGTTCGGAGCCGGTCGATGGCCCGGTTCCGGGTTACCCGGCAAAGCCAAGGGATCAATCGCTGCTCGTCGCCGGCCGGGAGGGTGCCGACCTTGTCCCAGGCGATCTTGAAGGAATCGAACACGACTTCCTCGGATTCTTCCTGCTCCGACAACATCGACTGCGCAATCCCGAGCAGCCAGGGCGAGGCCAGGTCGATCAGTTCGACCAGGGCCGTCTCGTCCCGGGCAATGAGCCGGGCCCGGAGTGAAGACTCCCGACTCCGGGAAAGGATCTCGGTTTTGAGGTCAGCCCGCGCCTTCACATCATGCCTTGGGTGGTTCCTGCTGAACGAGACGCCACCGGGCCACATTCGGTTCCCCGGCAGCAATCCTCATCGACGGGCTCCCTCATTCCGCATCGGCGCGAAGCGCCTCGGCCAGGGGCAACCGAGCGGCCAGCCACGCCGGATATGCGGCGGCGAACAGCCCTGCAACCAGCAGGCCGATCGTGGCCAGCGCGAGGCTCCGCCGATCGGGCACGAAGAACGAAATCGCCGCGGGGAGCCCGGGGAACGACGTCAGAATGGCGTCGAGGTACCGAGCCGTCACCAGGCCGAGCAGGACGCCCAGGCCGGCGCCCGCCACGGTCAGCACGGCGCCTTCGGTCATGACCATCCGGATAACCCGGGCTCGGCGAAAACCGATGGCCCGAAGGACCGCGATCTCGCCGCTTCGCTCGTTGACCGCGATCGTCAGGATGGTTCCCACCAACAGCACACCGACCCCGAGGCTGATGGTCGCGAGGATCAGCGATAGTTGCTGGAAATAAGCGAGCCGGGTTCGAAACTGGGTCACCATGGCGGCAACGCTGTTGACCCCGATGGCCGGATAGGCGGCGGCGATCCGCGCGGCGGCAGCTTCGACATCGGCGCCGTCCCGAACCTTGACCATGATCATCGAGGCCACGTCGCGGCCTGGAAACCGACCGAGGCGCTGCATTACCCGGAAATTGACGCCCACCGAACGCTGGCCGCGGGCGTCGTAGAGCCAGCGAACTACCCCGCGGACCACCAGCCGGCGCTCAATGGCCGCCTCCGCGGACTGGGGATCGAGGCGACCGAGCACGGTGACGGTGTCGCCGATCCGCCAGCCGATCGCGGCCTCGACCGGGCCGCTGACCAGGAGACCGGTGGTATCGCCGGGGACGAGATCGGTTCCGCGCTCCACTTGGTAGAGCCCCTGCCCCGCCGGATCGATCCCGTAGCCCACAAGGGCCACCAGACTGTCGCCCGACCGAGTGTGAATCGGACTGGCCACCACCGGACCGGCGGTCTCGAGGTCGGGATCGGCGGCGAGCCCCTCGAGCACCGGGGTGATGGCGGAGATGGTGGCTTCGGTGTCGAAGGGCAAGGTGCCCTTGGGCGCCAGCCGGATCTGGAAACCCCGGCTCAACAGCATCCGGCTGAACGACCGCTCCAACCCGCCCGAGAGCATGACCATGTCGAGTAAGAGGGCGGCGGCCACCGCGATGCCTAACACGACCAAGCCGGTTCGGACCGGATGGCGGCGAAGGTTTTTGGTGACCAGCGAAAGGATCACGCGGCTCTCCGCCAGAGGGCCAGGGGGCGAGCCCGGACCAGCCGGGCCGCCGCCACGGCGCCGGCCCCGACGCCGAGGACCAGCGACAGGCCGACCCCGAGGGCGACGATGTCCGGGGTGAGGTAGGCGAACACCAGCGAGGTTTCGAACCGGCGCTGATAGACCCAGTTCGTAATCGCTCCGGCGGCGGCGGCCAGGCCGACGCCGACGACCGACCCGACGGCGGCGATCAGGGTCGCTTCGAGCACGAAGGCCTTGAAGATGGTGGCGCGGCTGATGCCGATCATCCGCATCACGGCGGCGTCGAGGCGGCGCTCTTCGACCTTGAGCAGCATGATGCAGAGGAGGAACACGGCACTCGCCACGATCGCGATCAACCCGATGGCCCGGTGGAACCGGCTGACGACCGCGAAGGTCTGCGACGACTCGGCGGCGATCGTGGCGGAAGGGTAGGCCCGGTAGCCGAAGGCCAGCTGGTCGAGCCGGCGGGCGGCGCTGTCGGGCGACACGGTGGGAGTCACGGCGACTCCGATCCGGTCGACCCGGTCGGGGTAGCCGAGCATGGCGGCCAGATCGGGGAGGTGGAATCGAACCTGATATTCACCGCGAAGGGCGGTGGCCGGATCGGGGCGAGGCTGGTAGATGGCTTCGATGACGAAGCGGCGAACCGATTGGTCGGCGGCGGGCGTGAGGGCGATGGTGTCGCCGACGGACAAGCGGAACCGGTCGGCTAAGCGCTGTTCGATGGCCACGCCCGGAAGGTCGGTCGTGAGGGCCAGGGCCAGCCAGAGAATCATCATGGCAGGAGGTTACCTCATCAGGCCCCGGTTGCGCGAGCCTTGCCGAACCGGAGTGCGGGCGGCTAGAGTTGTCGCACAATCGAGAGACAGGGCCTCCCGGAAGTCCGGTGTAATACCGGCGCGGCCCCGCCACTGTAAGAGGGAGCTGTTCGTTCGCGAGTTTTGATGCCACTGCAGCCGGAATCGGCCGCGGGAAGGCTTCGCGAACGACCCTCGAGCCAGGAGACCGGCCCTTGTCTCGCCCGCACGATTTCCCTCGAGGGAGGGAGCGGGGAGCGTCGTGGGCGTCCTCGATCTATTTCGGGGCACCGCCCGGTGTCGCCCCCGCCAGCACCGTCACTGGCGGG
>JAYTTT010000251.1:0-7203 GCA_043744895.1 Gemmatimonadota bacterium
TCGTCGCGGCTGGGCCGAGCGTCGCGCCCGGACCGTCGAGGCGATCCGCCGGATCGACCCGCGCGGAATGACCAGGCCGGCCCGGGCTCCCGAAGAGCGCCGTTTCCTGGAGGCTCGGGGAGGAACGCCGTTCGTTGACGACGAAAGGATCGGCGAATTGGCGCGGGCGTACTATGGACGAAAGTATGGTGGTTGATCCATCGAAGAAGGCGAAGTGCCCCCCGCGCGCTACGCCGGCAGGTTACCGAAAAGCCGAGTCAGGTCGATCGAGAGTTCAGGTGCGTCTCGGTCCACCCGCCAGCGAACGGAATCGCTGATGATTTCGGGCCGGGGGTCGTCGGGCCGCCACTGCTCGACGAGCCCGGCCTCCAGGTCGACGATCCAGTACGTCTCGACCCGGTGCTCCTGGTAGAGCCCGCGTTTGTCGACCCGGTCACGCCGGCTGCTCGACGGTGAAATCACCTCGGCCGCCAGCCGAAGATTCCGGACGGTTGTCCAGGTCCTCGAAAGCTCCTCCGGGCGGATCACGAGCAAGTCCGGCTGGACCGAGTTCTCAGCATCCCAACTGACATCGGCGGCGACGTCAAACAGCGTATCGGCGAGACCCAACGGCTCGAGGTAGGCGGCCAGGACATTGGCCAGGCGCCTGAGCACGAGTTGGTGACGCACTGAGGGCGCCGGGCTCACGATCAGCTCACCGCCGATAAGCTCGTAGCGCATCCCGTCGTCCGGCATCCTCGCGAGATCGGCGACCGTGTACCGTCGCACCAGGTTGGGCATGGCCATAATATCGGCTCGGCGGGTAAGAGACAGCAACTCGGCGACATGACCGGCAATCTCGGCCGCCGGCTCGTGATCCGTTAACCAATGTGACGCGATACCAAGCGCCGCACCGCGATGTCGGCTCATTAGGCCGCCCTTCCTACGTTGGTTCTGTCGGCGCCCCCTCACGACTCGCGATCCGGAGTGCCTGACCAAACGAATGTTGACCTGGCCCGCGGTTATTTCGCCAAGATCTGCGCCCCGTTCAAGCGGTGGATCGAGTTTCCCCATGGCGTCCCACGCGCTGAACATCGAGCAACCCGGGCTGTCTGTGGTGGCGCTGGTCAACGATGTGCTCCCCGCCGTCCGCGGCGGGATCCCCAAGGACGCCGAGGTCTGTCGAACGGCGAAACCGTAGCGGGCGGCAGGGGTTGCTATGACGTCGCTCGATCGTCGTTCGAATGACCCAAACCGCGTGGTTCTGGTGACGGCCCTGGACGGGCGTCCTTTAACATGTCAGGATGCGAACGACCCGCTATTTCCGCGAACAGGTACTCCGCAAGCGGCCGTACTTGCGCCTCGAATGGATTGCATCCGTCCTTGCCGCCCCGGCTCATCGAGAGGTTCAATCGGACGGTCGGGTCAGGCTCTGGGGCTATATTCCTGGCGTGAGCCGCTACCTACGGGTCGTCATCCTGCCTGACGGAGCGGTTCACAACGCGTTTCCCGATCGTGACTTCGGAGGGCCCTGGTGAAACTCTACTACTACGCGGACACCGATTCTCTGTATATCGACCTTGCCGACCGGCCCAGCGCCGCGTCGAGGGAGGTACTTCCCGGCGTCGTCGTCGACCTTGACGATCGCGGCGCGTTGGTTGGAATTGACATCGACCACGCGAGTCAGCAACTCGACTTGCCCAGCCTCGAGACCGCGAGCATCCCGTACCAGGCCCTTCCAGGCCAGCGGGGCTGATTCCGATGATCACGGCCCACTAGCGGAAGGAACTGTTCGAAGAACTGGTGGCCAGCATCAAAGAAATGAAGGCCTACTTTGGCTTGTCCCAGCCGAAATTCGCGGCCCTGCTCGGGATCAGCGTTGACACTCTCCAGAATTGGGAGCAGGGGCGACGGGAACCCCAAGGCCCGGCCAAAGTGCTCCTCCGGGTGGCCGCCAAGCACCCCGAAGCCCTGCTTTCGATCACGCAGGCACCGGTCCGCAGTCGCCGGAAGAGACCGCCTGACAGGGCGGTGAACGTGATCGAATCAGGCCGCTTCAGGGCGTTCGCGACATCCCGACGCGGGCATCCTGGTTGGCGGCCAGCCAGCCAGTGGCGTACATCCACTTGGCGATCCGGGTCAGCTTGGGGTAGTTGATCCGGGACGGTTCGTCGAGCTCGGTGTGATAGGCCGGATGCGGCAGTGAGCTGAAGTAGACCGCCGGAATGCCGGCGTTGGCATACGGCACGTGATCGCTCCGGAAATACCATCCCTCCGGATGGGTCGGCCGGTCCCACAACGAATCGATGACGAACTTGGAGACCATCTGGTTGGCGCGGATCGCGAGCGCCACCAGATCCGGCGAGTTGAGATGCGGCGGCTGGGTGCCGAGCAGGGCGGCGGTGTCGGGATGGTTGGCGCCGATCATGTCGGCGTTCAGCACCGCGACGATCGAATCCTTGGGTACCGTGGGGTGCAGCGCGTGATACCGCGAGCCGAGCAACCCCTTCTCCTCGGCCCCGTGCCACACGAACAACGCGGACCGTCGGCCGGGGTGTTTCGCGAACGCCCGCCCAATCGCCAGGATCCCCACGCTGACGCTGCCGTTGTCATCGGCACCATTCCAGATCGAGTCTCCCGCCACCGGCGCCTTGATGCCGTCGTGGTCCTGGTGCGCGCTGAAAAGGATGTACTGGCCCCGAAGGCCCGGATCCGTCCCCGCAACCTTCGCGATCACATTGACCGACGGATAGATGAACCGATCGAACCACAGGCTGGCCGAGAGCCGCTGGCCGGCCGTGAGCGCGGGGCGGGCGGCTTGCTTGAGCCAAATCACCGGGGCGGCGCCACCAATCCGGAACGGCGCCTCGCCGAATTGGAGGCCGTAGCTCCCGTTCCGATACCAGTTCGAGACGAACTCCCAGCCGGAATCGGCCACCGCATCGGACACCAGGATGATGGCGGCGGGTTTGGCCTTGGCGAGCGCGGTGGTCAGCTCACCGGCCGCGGCAAAGAGATAGCGGGCCGGGCGGAGCGAGATCTTGTCCGGGATCGGAGCCTTCGGCTTGGTGATCTGAACGACCACCGCCTTGCCGGTCAGGTCCATCTGGTCGAGCCCGGTGCCGTCGCCTCCATCGACCAGGGGCGCGTCGACCATGGCGGTGCCGGTGGTCAGGACGACGGCGTCGGTGGTGACCGGAAAAGTGGTGTTGCCGACCTGGATCCGGCTGCCCGGCGACACTCGAGTCCGAGCCATCGGCCAGAACTGGAAATAGGTCCCGTCGTCCCCCGCCGGTGCGAGGCCGGCCTGGCGGGCCCGCTCGGCCAGCCAGGCGGACGCCTTGAGCTCGTCGAGGGTGCCGGCCTCACGGCCAAGGAAGTGGTCGCCGGCCAGGGCATAGAGGTCGGCCGTGATCTCGTCTTCGCGGATGAGGGCCAGTCCCGGCGGGAGGGCGTCGTTAGGCGCGACCGTGCCGGCGGGGTGGCCGGCGCAGGCCGTGAGCGCGAGCAGGCAGAATAACGAGGCGGGACGAGGCATGGGTCGAATCCGTTGGCAACGGGCTGATGGCGTGGGTGTCCCGGACGATACCAAATGCCGGGAACGAACGGAACCGGCCGGGCGGGGGCCTTAGGCCGACGTTGGGATGGCGTTCGAGCGGCTCCGGCAAGGTTTCGCCCGTTGAGCCGGACTGTTGAGCCGGACTTGCGCCGGCCCGCCGACCCGGCCTAACTTGCCTTCATGATCCGATCGGTGCCCATGGCCAGGTGTTGTTGGTGTCGTCCGAATTCCTCGGGGGACAGCAGCGCCTTCGGCTCCGGCAATCGAGACTAGCACCACGCGGGCACCGCCCGCTCGATCCCAGACCAGAATGCGGCCGCGAGTCCTCCCGACTCGCGGCCTTTTTGTTCGCACCTCCGATGGAGAGATCCGATGTCAAAGACCCGAACCGACCTGCCGATCGCCGTCTACCATGAGCACCCGGACTGGTTCCGGCCCCTTTTCGCCGAGCTCGACCGCCGCGGGATTCCCTGGGTCCGGCTCGACGCCCAGTCCCATTGGTACGATCCGGCCGATACCGAACGGAAGTACTCGCTGGTAGTGAACCGGGCGAGCCCCTCGGCGTACCTGCGCGGGAACGGCCAGGCCACCTTCCACACCCTCGACTGGGTTCGCCACCTGGAACGGATCGGGGTGCCGGTGGTGAACGGCTCGGGTGTCTACGCCGTCGAGATCTCCAAATCGAACCAGCTCCAGATCTTGAGAGAGCTCGGTCTCCGCTATCCCCGGGCCCGCGTCATCAACCACCCGAGTCAAGCCGTCCCGGCCGCAACCGGCCTCCGTTTCCCGGTGATCGTCAAGGCCAACATCGGCGGCAGCGGGGCGGGGATCACTCGGTTCGACCGGGTCGAAGACCTGGCTGCTGCCGCGGCCGCCGAGTCGCTAGATCTCGGCGTCGATCGCACCGCGTTGGTGCAGGAACTGGCCCCGCTTGGCGGAGGCCGGATTACCCGGGTTGAGGTCCTCGACGGCAAGTTCCTCTACGCCATCAACGTCTACCCCACCGGCGAATCCTTCAATCTCTGCCCCGCCGATATCTGCCAGACCACCGACGGCCGGGCCCTCGAGCGGACCTTTTGCGCCGCGGACGCGGGGAAAACCGGGATGCGGGTCGAGCAGGCCGATCCGCCGGCCGGGATCATCGCCGACGTGGAGCGGATCGCCAAGCGGGTCGGGCTCGACATCGGCGGGATCGAGTACCTGATCGACGAGCGGGACGGCGAGGCGTACTTCTACGATATCAACGCCCTCTCCAACTTCGTGGCCGACGCGCCGAACGTCATCGGCTTCGATCCGTTCGAGCGGTTTGTCGACTACCTCGAGGAGCGGGCCGGACTTCGGGTCCCCGCCGGGTCGGCCTGCTGATGCGCTACGGCTACTGGCTCCCCGTCTTCGGCGGCTGGCTCCGGAACGTGCCCGATGAGGGGATGGCACCGACCTGGGACTACGTCAGCCGGCTGGCCCGACGGAGTGAAGAGATCGGCTATGACCTCACCCTGATCGCCGAACTGTTCTTGAACGACATCAAGGGGATCGAGGCGCCGTCGCTCGATGCCTGGACCACGGCCGCCGCGCTCGCGGCGGTGACCACCCGGCTCGAGCTGATGGTGGCCGTCCGCCCGACGTTCCACCAGCCGGCGATCCTGGCCAAACAGGCCGCCGCGATCGACCGGATTGCCGGCGGCCGGCTGGCGTTGAACGTGGTGTCGTCGTGGTGGTCCGATGAGGCCCGCCGCTATGGGATCCAGTTCGACCGCCACGACGACCGGTATGCCCGGACGGCCGAGTGGCTCGACGTGGTGAACGGCGCCTGGCGGGAACCCTCCTTCAGCTATGACGGGCGTTACTACCAGGTGAGCGAGACTGTGTTGGAGCCGAAGCCGGTCCGTCGCCCCCGGCCGCCGATCTACGCCGGCGGTGAGTCGCCGGCCGCCAAGGCCTTGATCGCCGAAAGTTGCGACGCCTACGTCATGCACGGCGACACGCCGGACATCGTGGGGCCCAAGGTGGTCGACATGGCCGCCCGGCGGGAGCGGACCGGGCTGCCGCCCCTGTCGTTCGGGATGGCCGCCTACGCAATCGTCCGGTCGACCGAACGCGAGGCCCAGCGCGAACTCGAGCGGATCACGAACGTCGCGGCTGGGTCGCCCGGGTACCGGAACTACCAGGACTGGATCGCCAATACGCAGCTCGAAAGCCGGGTGTCGCTGGCCGACTACTCGGTGTCCAACCGAGGGCTCCGGGCCGGATTGGTCGGGACGCCCGAACAGGTGGCGGAACGGATCGGCGCCTTCGCCGAGGCGGGTGTGGGGCTGCTGCTGCTTCAGTCGAGCCCCCAACTCGAGGAGATGGAGCGGTTTGCCGAGCAAGTGATGCCACTCGTGGGCCAACTGTGCGGGTAAGCTCCATGGACAGTTGACGAACGGCCGGCGGCTCGGCCCAAGCATTCGCTTCCCGGCCCACCCCCTGAGCCCTTGCGGGCGGAGCGGCTCCGGCAAACTACGCCTCACGCCGAGACGGCGCATCTGGACCGCATCGGCCGGCGAATCGTCGTTGGGCTCACGAACGGGGCTTCGCTGAGCATTCCGGTGGCCCTCTTGCCAGCCATTCGGACCGCCTCCGATGAGGATCTCGCCAAGGTCATCGTCGGTCCGGGCGGCGTGGGGCTGCGGTGGGAACGCCTCGATGCCGACCTCACCGTCGGCTACCTCGCCGGAATTGCGCTCGGCACCCGGACGCTGCTCCGCGCCGCTGGAGCCGCCGGCGGGGCCGCACGCTCCGCCGCGAAGGCCCGAGCCGCCCGGATCAATGGCCGGCGCGGGGGTCGGCCCCGTGAACACTCATAAAGCGCCCACTCGTGGCGAGCGATAGCCCCGGTTAACGTCGGCACCCGGCCGGCCGTCAACCGGCACTCTGCATTTTTCCGGTTATTTCCCTCCCGTGATTCTCCGTATCTTGTCGCGGTGACCGGTCGGTTCAACCATCTGCTCTCTTGCGACAATGTCACAACTGACATATCATGATCTGGCTCGACAACCCGATTGTATGGCTTCACGGCGAGGTCAAGACGCCGCCGTTTTCGGCCCGCGCCCGATTCGAAGCGGGCGTAATGCTCCGGGCGCTTCAGCGGGGAAAAGGCCTGCCAATGCCCCACTCCCGACCGATGCCGGTCGTGGGGGCGCGCTGTCATGAACTGCGGATTCCGGACGTCGGAGCAACGTGGCGAATTGTCTATCGCCTGGATCCGGATGCCGTGGTGATCATCGATGTGTTCAGCAAGAAGGCCGCGGCCGCGCCGAAGGCCATCTTGGACACCTGCCGGCGGCGACTGCGGGCCTACGATGCGGCGGCCGGCGAGGAGAGATAGACCATGGACAAGCGAAAGCAGCGCCGCCTGGAGACCGCTGGCTGGCGGCTCGGTACCGCGGCCGACTTCCTCGGCCTCACGGAAGCCGAGGCGGTCCTGGTCGAACTCAAGGTTCGGCTCAGCGAAGCCCTGCGGGCCCGACGGGTGGCGCGGGGGCTCTCCCAAACAGCGCTCGCGAAGCAGCTCCAATCGAGCCAGTCCCGGATTGCCAAGATGGAAGCGGCCGACCCGACGGTGTCTTTCGATCTGCTCTTGCGCGGGCTCTTGGTCCTCGGGGCGAAGCCTCGTGAACTGGCTG
>JAYTTT010000252.1:0-7169 GCA_043744895.1 Gemmatimonadota bacterium
TCGATCATCGGGGTGGTGAAGAACCCAACGTCGAACTCGACGTTGTAGCGGCCCACCTCGGAAGGCAGTACCCCCGGCTGCGCCGAGGTCTCGATTTCGAGCCCGATCCGGAGTTCTCGAAGTGCGGTGTCGGCCCGGAACAGTGTCACTCGAAACCGCCGTTCGATCCCATCAAGACCGAGCCGCACGTCCTCCAATTGCTCGGTCCGCAGCCCGTCGATCAGGCTGTCGCTCAGAATTACGGTCCAATCGAACCGCTTCCCGCCGGCCTCGAGCACCACGATTTGTTTCCGAGTCACTTCCCGGGCCAACTCGCTGACCCGGCTTTCATAACGTCGCTTGTCGCTGACCGGAATCGAGGCGGTCGAGATTTCGCGGCGGAGGTGCTTGAACAGGGGCTGGAGGTTCAGGGCCTCGTGAAAGTTTTGGGCCAGGAGCTCCATCTTCAAGACCTTCGACTCGAGCGAGGTCGACTGGCTGTCGAAGAACGATCCGATGATCGACTGGAACATTTCCTTGCGAAGCGTGGCCTCGGATTCTTCCCGGCGGGTCATCAGCTCGGAATAGAGCCGAAGCTTGGCCTCGCTGCTTTGCTGGCGGTCGAGAGCCCGCGACCCGATCAAACCGAGGCTTGCCACCGCCAACGCCGTGAACAGGCCTCCGAGCGGTGAAAGCACGATCTGGAGCTTGTCCCAGAAGTCCTTATGGTCTCGGATCTCGGCCATCGATTAGACCCGTTTCAAGACGTACTTACCATCCTTCAGTTCCAGCACGAACCGATACCGAGACGGCTTGTCGAAGACGACGATGCCGATGGTCGCGGTCTGTTTGTCGTGGGTCACCGTCACCGAGCATTTGCCGCTGCCCTTGACGGTTAGCCGGAAGGTGCCCAGCGAGTCCGTCACCCCGCCGGCGGTTTGGTCCCCGCACACGAGTTCGATTTTGGCCGCGGCCAGGTACTTGTCCCCCAGGCGAACATCGCCCGAGATCTCGCCAAGGGCCGGCGTGGTAAGGGCGGACAGAATGACCATCAGGCTGTACATGAGGAATCCTGGTTCGAGAGCCGGCTGAAATTTACCCCGCCTGGCGCCGGTTTGCCCCACCGGGCATGCTGCACCCACCTCGAGGACGTTGGGGAAACAGAGCGGGGGCGGCTACCAGCCGCCCCCGCTCCTTTCATACCCACCGGCTTGCGATCAGGACTTAGTCGCGTCGCAGTTGGTCGCCTTGAAGTTCGGATTGTTCTCCTCGGTCTGGGGCACGATGATGCTGCCCTGGTTGCCGCGGGTCAGGTTGTCCTTGTGGTACGGTCCGGTCGGGAAGGTCGACGTGATCGACCGCTGGTACTGACGAACCAGCCGGCGGAGATCTCCCACCCGATGCGCGGTAGCAAACAGGGTAAACGCCCGCTCCCGGAACATCAGGTCCACCCGGGCCGCGGCGCCCGGATCGGTGAGCGGCGCCATTTGATAGGTGGCCCGGACTTCATTCATCTTCGACAGCCAGGTCGGAATGTTGACGGCCTGAAGGGCGGCTTCGGCCTCGATCAGCCGCGCCTCCTTACCGCTGGCGTTGACGATCGGACTTCCAAACGAATTGTAGGGCAAGAACTGGTAGTGCGGGGTCCGGCTATCGAAACGTGACGGACCCGCGAAGTTCACCGGAACCCGCGGATCGTTGGCCGTAGCGAAATTGAGCCCGTTGCCACCCTCCCGATCCGACACCGACAGATAGTCGAAGTCGAAGATGAACGCCTTCATGTTGTTGTTGGTTCGCAAATCGGCGGTCGAGTACAGCGCCTCGTAGGTGTAGCCGGTCGGCACCGCCGCGACTGCCGCTGCGGCCGCCGCGAACTGGCCGTTGTTCAAGAGCGCGCGACCCCGGAGGACGGCGATCAGATTCACGATCCGAGCATCGCCGCCGGTGGTCGACGCTGCGCTGGTCAGCAAGTCGATGGCCGCCTGGAACATCTGGGTGGTGGTCAGCGGGTTACCGAAAACCTCGGGCGGCCCGAAGTCGCTGAGGGGAGCACCGGAACAATAGTGCTCCCCGATCCAGATGGTCGCGAGCGCCGACAGCGCCTTCATTTCACCGATTCGCTTATCGGCGGCGTTGACCGCGGCCAAGGCCGCAGCCGCCTTCTGCGGAGCAATTCGGCCTCGGTGGATGTTGAGGTAGATCTGCTGGGAAAATGAGTTCTCGACCAAAATGCCGCCGAGGTCGAATTGGCGCACCTCCGGAGGAGTACCGCCGAACCGGAATTCATCGCTGAAGAGACTGGAGGCCAGCATCACGCCCGAGAAGGTGCCTTGGGCATAGGCCACGTCGCCGATGGCACCGTTGTAGAGAGCGGTGGCGCCGAGGGCGCCGACCAGTTTGACCGGATCGACGATATCGGGCCGATCGACCTGAAGCAGGGAGTCGGTGGAACAGGCTGCGGCGCTCACGGCCACCGCGGCGACCGCCAGGGCACTGCGGAGTCGGGTCATAGTCACTGTCGTCGTTGAAGTCATAGTCGACTGAGTCATGGAATCCGCCTCCTAGTACGCGAGTTGGAGACGGAACGTGATGTATCGGGGCTGGCCGGGCTGGACGAAGTTGTAGTTCGGCCCGTCGCCCGCAATCCCAGCCTGGGTGCTCACCTCGGAATCCCAGCCCCCGAAGTGCGGCAGGTAGTGGAGCAAGTTCCGGCCGGTCAGCGTCGCCACCACATTGGACGAGCCCACGGCCCGGGCCCACTTCGACGGAAGCGTGTACGCGACGTTCGCCTCGCGGAGCCGGACGAACGAGGCATCCTCGACCCAGTCGCCGAACACGCCGACGACCGAACGGGCCTGGTTAGCCAGCGACGTGGTCGGATCGGTCAGATACTGGCAATTCTGGACGAAGAGACACTGGAACATGGTGCTGACCTCATGGGACACGAAGCCGCCCTTGTATTCGACCTGGCCGCCGATCCGGAGCTTGCCCTTGAAGAGCGACAAGTTGGTGTTGAGGCTGGCGGTCCGGGCCGGAATGGTGGCCCCCAAGAATCCCGCCGTGTCGGTGGGGGTGACTTCGCTCGGGTCGATGAACCCGTCATTATTTTTGTCGGAATAGGAGCTGATCTTCGGCCACCAGAGCCCGTAGAGCGGATAACCGGGCCGCTGCTGGAACCCGAAGCCGGTAATCGGCGGCACCCCTTCACCCAAGGCGACGAGCCGGTTGCGGTTGCCCGCCAACTCGAGCTGGACATCCCACTGGAGGCTCGGCTTGTCGAGGACCCGGGCTGACAAGGAAAGCTCGATCCCTTCGTTGCTCACTTTGCCAACGTTGTCGGTTCGGGCTTGGACTGAGCCCAACGACCCCGGCAAGAGACGCTGCACCAATGCGTCGCTGGTGTTCTTCTTATAGAAGGTGGCTTCAAGGGTCACCCGATTCCGGAAGAACCCGGCGTCGAAGCCGGCTTCGATTTCCTTCGACCGCTCCGGTCGGAGGAGCGGATTGCCAAGCCCGCTCAGGAAGCTGGTCAGGTTCCCGAGGCTCACGCCCGGAGCCGAACCCCCGAAGACCGTGTTGGTGGTCCCGGTGTAGTACTGGACGGCATCAAGCGGGCCGGGCTGCAGGCCTGAGGCACCATAGGCCGCCCGCAACCGCAAGGAACTGAGGAGGCCGGCGTCTCGAGGTTCAATGATGACGAGCGAACTGCCGATCTTGGGATAGGTCGCCGAACGGCTATTTCGGCCGAAGGAGCTGTTCTGGTCGATCCGGACCGCGCCGGTCAAGAAAAACCGGTCGTCCCAGCTGAACTGCTGTTCGACATAGGTGCCGAAGGTCACGGACCTGACGGTCAGTTCGCTCGAGGTCTTGTTGGCCGCGCCGGTAAAGGTTTCACCACCCGGCGCCAGCACCTGACCAAGGTTGAGAGACCCGGTGAGGTTGTCTTTGCCGTACTGACCACCAACCGAGGTCTTCGATCCAATCCGCTTGGTCACTTTGAACGTAGCCGTCGCACCCAAGTCGAGTGAGTACTTGTAGCTCTGGAACCGGTTGAGCTGGCGGTACCCGTCGCCGTTGCCGCAGAACGGGCAGGATTCGCCATTCCGGGCCAAGGCCTGGTCCTCGTAGCCGATATAGTCGAGCCCGGCGGTGGCGCGGCTGGACAGCCAGTTGAAGGGCCGGAAATTGACGTTACCACTCTGAATGAAGTGGTTGTTCTTCCGATAAATGGTGTTGGCAAACCCATAGGCCGGCCGAGCAAAGCCATACGGGCTCTTGGCCGTCGGATCGGCGGTGCCGTAGGTGGCGGCCGCGAACACGCCCTCCAGGTTGTCGCCGGTCTGGGGAATCAAATTGTCGGTATTGACGAACGCGGTGTTCACCGAGACATCGGCTTTGTTCGACAGGTTGATCGACACGTTGCCCCGAACGTTGACCTTCCGCAAGCTGTTCGGTTCGAGCTGATTGGCGGGGATGACCGCATCGGCGCCGCGGAGGGTCTTGAGGAACGCAATTTCCGAGTTCGGCATCTTGAGCTGGCCGCCTTGGTCTTCGAGCTCCGCCGCGACGAAGTACCGGGCCGCGTCGGTTCCGCCGTTGACCTGGACGCCATACTGCGAGCGATAGGCCTTTTTGAGCGGCGAGGTCTCAGGATCCCGAAGGACGTCCTTGCTGAAGAGCCCGGCAATGGCGCATTGCCCGAGGGCTTTCTGGAACGGGAAGCACTGCCCGGCGCCGCCTTGTTTCTGTGAGAACCAGACCGAGAGGTACTTGCTCGGATCCTCGACCCGTCCGTGCTCGGTGTAGATGTTCCACCGCGCCGGGCCGGCTTTGCCGCGCTTGGTCGTAATCCGGATGACGCCGTTGGCCGCCTGGGTGCCGTATAAGGTCGCGGCCGATGGACCCTTGACGACTTCGATGCTCTCGATGTCCTCGGGGTTGATGTCGTTCAAGAACGAGGGTGAGCCGCCCCCGGCGTACACGCTCAACGGCACGCCCCGCTCCGTGACCCGAATGCCGTCGACGTAGAGCAATGGATCGTTGCTGAGCGACGCCGAGCTGATGCCACGGATCCGGATCCGGGAGCCGCTGCCGGCAACGCCGTCGTTCTGAATGACCGTGACCCCGGCGATCCGGCCGTTCAGCACCGAACTCAAGTCCGGGGTCTGGGCCTGGTTCACCAGTTGGGGGGCCTCGACTCTGGCTACGCTGTTGCCGAGCTCCCGCTTGAACTGTTCACCGGTGGCGGTGACGACGATTTGCTCGAGCTGAAAGGGGGCCTGCTTGACACTCCAGTCGACGGTGGTCGGCTGTCCGGCCGCGACCGTGACCGGCTTCTGCTGGGCCCCATAGCCGAGCATCACAATCCGGAGGGTGTAGGCACCCGGCGATACGTCGCGGATCTGATAGACGCCCTGAGCAGTTGAAATCGCGAACTGCTGATGTCCAATGACTTGGACCCGGGCGCCGGCCAAACCGGCACCGGTCGCATCATCCGTGACCTTACCGGTGATGGATCCGGCCTGCGCCGCCGCCGTCGATGCCATCGCGACGGTGGCGAACGCGGAAAGGGCGAGACCCTTCCACTGCTTCAACATCCAGGTGCTCATGTGACGTCCTCGGGGTTTTGGGACTGGTGCTTCGGCTACGGGCGCCGGCCTTCGCGAACGCGAGGTTCGGGGACAACGGGCTGAGGTGGCAACGGGCAGTCGGATCGTGAATTGTATCCGATACTGGATTCTAGCACCAGCGCGCCGCGGTGGCAAATCTCCAGGTATTCTACTTCCCTACATCGCACGGCTCGTGCCCGCGCGGAACGGCAGGAAAGAGCCCATAAGCCCTCAAAAAAGAGTGCTGCCAACCCGAGATCATGACGAACCGACACGGACCGCCGCACAGATCACGTGTCGATGTGACACAAGGCGCGATGGCCGCGTCATGGCCCCCAGTCCTTGCCCTGAGCACCGATTTGGCGGCCGCCCCGATCCGGATTAACTTTGGATGCATAACGGTTCGTGGTGATTTACGCTGATTGCGGCCACGTTAAACAAACGCTAAAAGGCCGCCCGGGGCCGTTGTAGCCCCGGGTTTTTTGCTGGAGAAGGGACATCGTCATGCCGACCCTGCAGGAATTGGTCAACGACGGCAAGGTCCACGTGTTCGACGGCGCCATGGGCACCATGCTCTATGGCCGCGGCGTATTCGTGAACGTCTGCTTCGACGAGTTGGCTATTCGACAGCCGGACTTAGTGCGCGACATCCACCGGGAATACATCCGGGCGGGGGCCGAGGTGATTGAGACCAACACCTTCGGCGCCAACCAATTCAAGCTGGCGCAATACGGCCTCGCCGACGAGACCGAACGGATCAATACCGCCGCCGCCCGGATCGCCAAGGAGGCGGCCGGGTCGCACGCGGCGGTGGTCGGCGCCATCGGGCCGCTCGGTGTCCGGCTCGAACCCTTCGGCGAACTGTCCCTGGCCGACGCCCGCGAGGCCTTTGCCCGCCAAGCCCGCGGCCTCGTTGAAGGCGGAGTTGACGGGTTCATCCTGGAGACGTTTGCCGATCTGGACGAGATCAAAGCCGCGATCGAAGGCGTCCGACAGGTCAGTGCGTTGCCGATCGTCGCTCAGATGACGGTGGGTGAGGACGGGTTGACGGCCTACGGGACGGCCCCGGAAACCTTTGGACCCGCCTTGGTCTCGGCCGGCGCCGACGTGGTCGGGGTCAACTGCTCGGTCGGCCCGCAGACGATCCTCGAGGTCGTCGAGCGGCTTGCCGCCGTGGTCCAAGCACCGATCAGCGCCCAGCCGAACGCCGGCCTGCCCCGAGAAGTGGCCGACCGGAAGATCTACATGGCCAGCCCGGAGTACGTCGCCGAGTACGCCCGCCGGATGGTGGAGGCGGGAGCCCGATTCGTCGGGGGCTGCTGCGGGACCACTCCGGAGCACATCAAGGCCATGAAAGCCTATGTCCGATCCGTGGCGCCCCGGCATGCCAGTGCGGTTGCCGTGACGGAGAGCACCGCGACCGGCGGCGAGCCAACCCCGCTGGCTCAGCGGTCCCGGTACGGAGGCAAGCTGGCGCGGGGCGAGTTCATCACGACCGTCGAGATCGTCCCGCCCCGGGGCACCGACCCGGCCCCGATGTTCGACCAATGCCGGGCGCTAAAGGCGGCCGGCGTTGACGCC
>JAYTTT010000253.1:0-1862 GCA_043744895.1 Gemmatimonadota bacterium
CGCCACTACCGCCGCGCCCTGGAACTGGACGATTCGCTCTCGGGCGCCCATTATGGTCTGGCGTTCCTGCATCTGAAGCGCGGGGACACCGACAAGGCGGCGGAGCATCTGCGCGCTTTTCTGACCAAGCCACCCCGAGGATCGGACGCAGATCGTTGGATTCAACACGCCGGCACTACCCTTCGCGATCTCGAGGAAACGCCGGCGGCCGCCGTCGGTTCGGCCTGATCGTTGCCGCTCTCGCAGCCGGTCCGATCGGCTGCAGCGGTGCCTTCGAAAACGCCGACCGGATCTCGCTGCTCGAGATCTCGCTGCCGGCCAATTCCTTTCTTGAAGTCGGACGATCGGTCACCATTCGGGTGGTCGCCCGGAACGCGGCGGGTGATAGCGTCCCGGCCAAGCTCATCTGGCGAACCGCCGACACGGCCAGGATCGCGATCGACACGGTGCGGGGCATCGTCACCGCCAAGCTCGCCACCGGCTCGGCCGACGTTCAAGTCGGAGTGTTCGGCAAAGACACCCTGATCTCGACCCAATCCGCCATCAGATTCACCCTCACCGCATCGGTCGACACCCTCCGGCTCGACGGTGCCGATTCGCTCGAGGTGGCCAAGGACACGGTGGGCGCTCAAGTGCGGGTGGCGCTCGAGGGCGGAGCCACCCGGGTCGGAGTGGTCGGCCGCCCGGTGTCGATGCGGATCATCGATCCGGCGCCGGCCGATTCCCCATCCGTCGCGTTCCCGTCGGGCCGAACCGCCGATTCGCTGACCACCGGCGCCAACGGCCTGTCCACCGCCACGATTCGGGGCGTCAAGGGACGCACCGTGCCGGACCGGGCGGTGGTCGAGATCAACGCCTACCGAGCCTCCGGCGAGCGGATTCCCGGATCCGGCCGCCGGATCGTGATCCGATTCCGCCACCAGTGACGCTGACCGAGCTCTACTTCGGGGCGATCGACCGGTTCCCGAGGGAGCGGGTCGCGCTCCGTGCCAAACGGGGCGGTCGGTGGCAGGACTTCTCCTATGCCGACGTGGCGCTCGCGATCGAGTCGATCAGCAAGGGCCTCCTGTCATTAGGCATCAAGGCCGGCGACCGGGTGGCGATCCTGTCCGAGAACCGGCCGGAATGGGCCTTCGCGGATTTCGCCTGCCTGGCCGCCCGAGCCGCGGACGTCCCGATCTATCCGACCCTGGGCACCAAACAAATTCAGTACTTGCTGGCCGACTCGGGGGCCCGGGTGGTGTTTGTCTCCACCGCGGCTCAGTATGCCAAGCTCGCCGAGGTCGCCGACAGTCTTCCCGCCCTTGAGTGGATCGTGACATTCGACTCGGGAATCACCGGCTCGCGGGTTCAATCCCTCGATCAGCTGATGGCCGCCGGGCGGGCCGCGTCCGGCCAATGGCCGGCCTGGCGATCCGATGCCACCCGAGTCGGCCCCGACGACCTCGCGACCATCATCTATACCTCGGGCACGACTGGGGAACCGAAGGGGGTCGTGTTGACGCATAGCAACCTCGCTAGCAATTTTTCGCTGTCGACCAAGCCATTCGGGTTCAATGAGACGGACACGTGCATCTCGTTTCTGCCGCTGTCGCATGTCACGGCTCGGCACCTGGACTATGGCCTGATGTGCGATGAGACGGTGTTGGCGTATTGCCCTAAGTTCGACCAGCTTGCGGCGGCGATGAAGGCGGTGAGACCGACCATCCTGGTGGCTGTGCCGCGAGTGTACGAAAAGATTCGACATGGGGTTGAGGGCAAGTCCCACGGGGCGAAGAAGCGGATTCTGAACTGGGCGGTGAGCGTGGGAAAGACGCATCGGAAAGAGACCCTTGACGGCAAACAGCCGGGCGGCTTGAGCT
>JAYTTT010000254.1:0-1849 GCA_043744895.1 Gemmatimonadota bacterium
CATCGACGACGAGCTTGCCTTCCACGTGGAAATGCGGGCCGCCGAACTCCAACAAGGCGGGCTCCAGCCCGAGGTGGCCAGGCTCGAAGCTCAGCGCCGCTTCGGTGATCGAACCAGAATCCGGGCGACCCTGCACCGGATCGAAAGGAACAGGGGCCACCGCATGAAACTGTCATTCCTTCTCGACGAGCTGCTCCAGGACGTTCGGTACGGCGTTCGCGGGCTCCTCAAACGCCCCGGCTTCGCGCTGATGACCGCCAGCTCGCTGGCCTTAGGCATCGCCGCCACGACGTTTGTCCTCAGCATGATCGACACCTACCTCCTTCGGCCGCTTCCGGTCCGCAATCCGGGAGAACTGGTGGTCGTGGGCGCCGGGAACCGGGCCAGCGGGGGGCTGGTCGCGGGTCTGATCGGGCTGCCGACCGTCCGGGACATTGCCGCCCGCGCCGATCTGTTCCAGGGCGCCGCGGCGACCACGATGGTCGTGGCCGCGGCGAGGCAGGCCGAGGGCGGGCCGGCCGAGCGGGGAATCTTCCTCGCCGTGACCGGGAATTACTTCCCCCTCCTCGGCGTCTCGCCGTCGATCGGACGGCTGTTGACCCCGGACGACGACAGCCGCCGCGAGCGGGTGATCGTGCTGAGTCATGGTCACTGGAGCAGCAGGTATGCCGGCGACCCCGCCGTGGTCGGAAAGACCATTCGGCTCAACACCGTCGAGTTCGTGGTCGTTGGCGTGGCGCCCGCCGGTTTCCGCGGTACCGAGCACCTCTTCGACCCCGCCGGCTACCTGCCGAGTGCGGCCGTGAGCGTCCTCGACCCCGCGGCGGGGAATGTCGAGGCCCGGCGGGATGGCGGGCGCTTTACCGTGATTGGGCGCCGCCAACCGAATCGGACCGTGGCCGAGATCGGTTCGGCGCTCGGGATCCTCGCCAAGGAAATCGAGACTGCCTACCCGGAGGTTGGGGAGCAGTTTCGGCTGGTGCCGTTCCTCGAGTCGCGAGCCCGTCCCAACATGGTGTCCTCAGGGGGCATTTTCGCGGCCTCGGTGGTCGCGGCGACGCTCGCGTTGCTGGTGCTGCTGACTGCGGCCGTTAACGCGACCAACCTGATTCTCGCCCGCGGCAGTACCCGGGCCACGGAGCTAGCGGTCCGGCAAGCTCTCGGTGCCTCGCGAGCCCGGCTCGTCAGCCAATTGCTCACCGAAACCCTGTTGTTGGCTCTGCTGGCACTCGCCGGCGGTTGGGCGTTGGCGCAGTTGGCGGTCGGCGCGTTCAACCGGATCCCGATCGCCATGGACGACCTCCCTTTGACGTGGGGAATCACGCTCGACCTCCGAGTGTTCGGGATGACGGTGGTGGTGACGCTCTTGATTGGCCTGATCGCCGGGGTCGGGCCGGCCCTCTCCGCCTCGCGGTTCGCGCTCCAGCAGCGCCTTCGGGAGGGTGGCCGGGCGGGCCTGAGCCGCCGGGGGCGGCGGGCCCGGAGCGCGCTGGTCGTGGCGCAGGTGGCGGCGTCCCTGGTCGTGCTGGTGTGCGCCGGCCTCTTCCTCGCCAGCGCCAAGCAGGCGGGTAAGGTCGACTTGGGATTCCGCTCCGATCATCTCTTGACGTTAGGCGTCGACGCCGGCCTGGCTCACTACGACCGGCCGACGGCCCGGGCGGCATTCGACCGGATCGAACGGGCCGTCGCGGCGGTTCCCGGGGTCCGTTCGGCGGCGTGGGCCAATACGGTGCCGATCAAGCGAGGCGCCGCCACCCTGCAGGAGGCCAAGGGGGATGGCGACGCCACCGTCGGCCTGATGACGGCCGCCGTCGGCCCGGGGTATTTCGAGGTCCTCGAAATGCCCGTG
>JAYTTT010000255.1:0-7070 GCA_043744895.1 Gemmatimonadota bacterium
ATCTCTGCGCCAAGGTTCCGGACCCCGTCCCTGACGACCATGCCGCGTTCGCAGTCCTTGGCGCGATCGGCCTCCAAGGGATTCGGCTCGTGCAGCCGACTCTCGGCGAGGCCGTGGTGGTCACCGGCCTCGGCTTGATCGGCCTGATGACGGTCCAGCTGCTGCGCGCCCATGGCTGCCGGGTGCTCGGGCTCGACTTCGATCCCGCGAAGCTCGCGCTGGCCCGCCAGTTCGGCGCGGAGACAGTCGACCTGTCGGCTGGCGCCGACCCCGTTGTGGCCGCCCAAGCATTCTCGCGCGGACGGGGTGTGGACGCCGTCCTCATCACTGCCGCGACCCAAAGTAACGAGCCGGTCCACCAGGCCGCCCTGATGTGCCGCCAGCGCGGGCGCATCGTACTCGTCGGCGTGGCGGGCCTCGCGCTGTCCCGGGACGACTTCTTCAAAAAAGAACTGACTTTCCAGGTCTCGTCGTCGTACGGCCCGGGCCGTTACGATCCGAACTACGAGGACAAGGGCCAGGACTACCCCGTCGGCTTCGTTCGATGGACCGAACAACGGAACTTCGAGGCGGTGCTGGACATGATGGCCGACGGGCGGCTCGATGTCGACCCGTTGATCTCGCACCGGTTTCCGATCGAGCAAGCCGGCGATGCCTATGGGCTGGTCTCGAGCCCCGAACCCTCACTTGGGATTCTCCTCAGCTACCGTGGATTCGAAGGTGCAAAGCCCCCCCGCACCGTGTCGCTGAACCCGGTGGCCGCCGCCACGCCGGCGGGAAAGCCGGCCCCCGTCGTCAGCTTTGTCGGCGCGGGCAACTACGCCACTGCCGTCCTGATCCCGGCGTTCAAGGCCGCCGGCGCTCGGCTTCGCACCGTGGCCTCGGCAAGCGGGGTGTCCGGAGTCCACGCCGGTCGCAAGTTCGGATTCGCCCAGACGACAACCGACACCCAAAGCGTATTCGCGGACCCGGAAGCCGACGCCGTCGTCATCACGACTCGTCATGGCAGCCACGCCCGCTTAATCGGTCAGGCGCTCGCGGCCGGAAAGAACGTCTTCGCCGAGAAGCCGCTCTGCCTAACGCTCACTGAGTTGGCGGCGCTAGAGGCCCAGTACGCTGCCTTGCAGGCCAACGGAGCGGCCCCGGTCGTCATGGTGGGCTTCAATCGCCGCTTCGCCCCCCACGTTGCCCGTATGAGAAGCCTCTTGGCCGGCGCCCCGGGCCCGAAGGCCTTTGTCATGACGATCAACGCCGGGTCGATCCCAGCCGATCATTGGACTCAGGACCCCGAGGTTGGTGGCGGCCGGATCATCGGCGAAGGCTGCCATTTCATCGACCTCCTCCGTTTTCTGGCCGCCAACCGCATTGAAAGGCATCAGGTCCTGGGCATGACCGCAAAGTCAGGCGACACCGCCTCGATCCAGTTGGCATTCGCCGACGGGTCGATCGGCTCGATCCACTATCTCGCCAACGGCAGCAAGAGCTTCCCCAAGGAGCGGCTCGAGGTCTTTGCCGCCGGGCGGGTCCTCCAGCTCGACAACTTCCGGCGCCTCCACGGATTCGGATGGCCGGGATTCAAGTCCTTCAACTTGTGGCGACAGGACAAGGGCCAGAAGGCCTGCGCGGCCGCCTTCGTCAGCGCCGTAGCTCGGGGAGGGCCGGCGCCGATTCCAATCGAGGAAATCCTCGAGGTCAGCCGCGTCGCCATCGAAGTCGCACGCTACTGATCGGGCCTAGCGTTTCACGCTGAGAATGGCGCCAACCCTCCGTACCCGCCTCAAGACTGCTCACGCCCTCGGCGTGACCAATCTGGTCCGCGTCCTCAGCTACCGGCTACGATTGCGAGCGGGCGTTCACCCCGTCCAGAGAATTGCACCGGTAGCGCTGCCCGGAGGCCGTTTCTTCGCCGCAGCCCTCGCAACCACGACGCCGCCGGCGCCAATGGCGTGGCGCGACGCTGCCAACTACTTCGGCTGGCTCCGGCCCGGCACCGGCGAAGCTCCACCCGAGTGGCTCCGCAGCGTGACGACCGGGCGGACCGCCGCCACTGCGGATGCCCCGTGGTGGGCACTTCCTGACTTCGATTCCAACCTCGGCGACATCAAGGCCGTCTGGGAGCCGTCGCGGTTCGATTGGGTCGTCAACCTCGCCCAGCAGGCCCGGGCCGGCGTGCCGGGATCCGCCGCCCGGTTGAACCAGTGGCTCGCGGACTGGTGCGCCAAGAATCCGATGTTCGTCGGACCCAACTGGAAATGCGCCCAGGAAGCGTCGATTCGGGTCATGCATCTGTCGGTCGCCGCGCTCATCTGCGGTGAGACCCAGCGCCCCTCGGAACCACTGGTCGCCTTAGTCGTCGGCCATCTCCGCCGGATCGCCCCGACCGTGTCCTACGCCGTGGCCCAGGACAACAATCATGGGACCTCGGAGGCCGCCGCTCTCTACATCGGTGGACATTGGCTCAAATGTCTTGGCCACGAGGAAGGTCACGATTGGCACCGCCGCGGCCGGACGCTGCTGGAGAACCGCATCCTTCGTCTCGTCGCGGCCGACGGCAGCTTCAGCCAACACTCGACGAACTACCACCGCCTGATGCTTGAGACTGTGAGCCTGGTCGAGACCTGGCGCCGGGCCGCGGGCCTTCCTGCCCTTTCCGACCCATGCTACGGCCGCCTCGCGGCGGCGGCGGCGTGGCTCCGCACCCTCGTCGATCCTGCCACCGGCGATGCCCCGAATGTCGGCGCGAACGATGGGGCCAACCTGCTGCCGTTGACTGATGCCGACTACCGCGATTTTCGGCCCGCCGTCTACCTCGCGAGCACCCTGTTCGAGCATCACGCGGCGTACTCCGATGGTCCGTGGCAAGCCCAACTCGAATGGCTCGGCGTCGCGGCGGCACCACGGGCGACGGACTCGGCCGCCCCCGCCTCGAGGACGTTCGATGACGGCGGCCTGGCAGTCTTGGTCATCCCGGGAGCTCAAGCGATCCTCCGCTACCCGCGCTTTCGGTTTCGGCCGAGCCACGCCGACGCCCTCCATGTCGACCTGCGGGTCAACGGCGCCAACCTCCTCCGCGACGGCGGCAGTTTCAGCTACGCCGACCCCGCCGCGGTGGACTATTTCGGCGGGCCGGAGGGCCACAATAGCGTCCAGTTCGACGATCATGAGCAGATGCCGAAACTGAGCCGGTTCCTCTGGGGTGACTGGCTCACCACCCGCACGGTCACGCCGGTCCACGGGTCGGCGGGCCAAGCCATGGCCGCCGCGTCGTACCAGGACAGGTTTGGAGCCATCCACGATCGGGCGCTCACGCTGGCGGAGGGATCGCTGACCGTCACGGATCGTCTTTCCGGCTTTCACCGGCGGGCGGTGCTCCGGTGGCGTCTGCGGCCGGGACCGTGGCAGCTCGACGGTGCCGTCGCCTCGGCGGACGGCCACCGGGTGACGCTCTCGGCGGGCGTCCCCCTTGTCAGGATCGAACTACGGACCGGGTGGGAATCCCGATACTACCTCCAACAGACCGTCGTCCCGATCCTCGAGGTCGAGATCGCGGCTCCCGGCGTGGTCACAACGCGCTATCAGTGGTCCGGATGAAGATCATCTACTTCCATCAGTACTTCTCGACGCCCGACGGTTCCAGCGGCACTCGGTCGTACGAGATGGCCAAGCGGGCGATCGCCCGCGGGCACACGGTCCTGATGATCTGCGCCAGTGCCGTTCGCGGGCACACCGGGCTGAGCGGACCATTCCGCCGCGGCCGGCGGCGAGGCCTGGTGGATGGCATTGAGGTGCTCGAATTCGACCTCGCCTACGCCAACCGGGATGGATTCACCAAACGCACGGCCGCGTTTCTGGCCTTTGCGTTTCGAAGTATCGGGGTCGCGCTCCGCGAGCCGTACGATGTGCTTTTCGCGACGACGACGCCGTTGACCGCGGGGATTCCGGCGATCATTGCCCGGTGGATTCGGCGGAAGCCGTTTGTCTTCGAGGTCAGGGATTTGTGGCCGGAACTTCCGAGAGCGATGGGGGTCATCCGCAACCCGCTCATCCTTGGCGCCATGTCGGCCCTCGAGTGGGCCACCTACCGGTCGGCGCACCGGCTCGTCGCCCTGGCCCCCGGCATCGTCGATGGGATCGCCCGTCGCGGAGTCCCCCGATCCCGAATTAGCCTGATCCCGAATGGATGCGACTTCGGCGTGTTCGACGGCTCCGCACCGTGGCGCCCGCCCGGCGTCGACCCGTCCGATCTGATGGCGATCTTCGCTGGTGCCCATGGGATGGCCAACGGGCTCGACGCAGTCGTCGACGCCGCCGTCGAGTTGCAGCGGCGAGGCAGCACCGGGATCAAGCTCGTCCTCGTCGGCGACGGCAAGCTCAAACCGGCGCTCGAACGGCGCGCAGCGGCGGCTGGACTCGCCAATCTCGTATTCCGCGATGCCGTGAGCAAGAGTCGGTTGGCCGGCCTTATGGCGTCTGCCGACGTCGGGCTGCAGATCCTCGAGAACGTCCCAGCGTTTTTCAACGGCACGTCGCAGAACAAATTCTTCGATTACCTTTCCGTCGGCATGCCCGTCCTCATCAACTACCCTGGCTGGCTCGCCGCCCTCGTCCAAGACCACCAATGCGGCTACGCGGTACCGCCGGGAAAGCCGGAGGCGATGGCGGACGCGCTAGAACACGCCGCCGCGAACCGGGCGGAGCTCGCCTCGATGGGCTCCCGCTCGGCTCAGCTGGCGCGAAGCCAGTTTGATCGGCGCCACCTCGCCGACGCGTTCGTCGACTGGATTGAGGGCTCGGTGTCCCCGTGAAGCGGCTCATGGATTTGGTCCTCGTCCTCGGGGCGGCACCGATCTGGATCCCGGTCGTCGGGCTCCTTGCCCTCGTCGTCCGGGTTCGTCTGGGGGGGCCTGTGCTTTTCATTCAGCGGCGCCCCGGACTCCATGGGGGGTTGTTCACGATCTACAAGTTCCTTACGATGACCAACCGGACGGGGCCGGATGGCGAACTCCTACCGGATGCCGATCGCTTGACCCCGTTCGGACGCTGGCTCCGATCCACGAGCCTCGATGAACTGCCCGAACTCTGGAACGTGCTTCGCGGCGACATGAGCCTCGTCGGCCCCCGGCCGCTGCGTGAAGAGTACCTCCCGCTCTACAGTCCAGAGCAGGCCCGCCGCCACGACGTCCGCCCCGGCATTACCGGATACGCCCAGGTTAACGGGCGGAATGCGATCAGCTGGGAGGCGAAGTTCGCGCTCGATACGTGGTACGTCGATCATCGCTCGCTTCGGCTCGACCTTCGGATCCTGGCCCAGACCGTTTTCCAGGTCTTCAACCGCCGCGGCATCAGCCATGGCGGACACGAAACCATGCCATGGTTCACGGGATCGGCGGGCCGCGATGGCTGATCGCACCGGGAGCGTCCTGATCACCTCGGCCGGCCGCCGGGTCCAGCTGGTCCGGTTCTTTCAGCGCGCGATGTCTGCCTTGGGCCTTCCGGGCCGAGTCCTCGTGAGTGACGCGAACCCCGAATGGTCGGCGGCCGCACGGGTGGCCGACGCCGCGTTTCGGGCACCGCCGGTCACGGTCCCGGAGTACGAGCCGTTCCTGCGCGACCTGATCGAGAAGGAGAACGTCCGCCTCGTCGTGCCGACGATCGACACCGAGCTGCTCGCTCTCGCCCTCCTCCGCGATGAAATCGCGGCCACCGATCGGCACATTGCGGTCAGCGACCCAGACCTGGTCGGAACCTGCCGCGACAAGCGGCGGTCGGACGCCTGGTTCAAATCGATGGGGTTCGAAACCCCTGCGATCCTCGACCGTCGAGCCCTGCAATTTCCCTGCTTCGTCAAACCGTATAACGGCAGCTTGAGCCGCGGCGCCAAAGCACTGGCCTCTGCCGATATGCTGTCGCCCGAGATGCTGGCGGACGACACACTGCTGTTCATGGAGTTGCTGGGGCCAGCGGAGTTTGACGAATACACCATTGATGCCTACTACGATGGTCATGGCACCCTGAAGTGCCTGGTACCGCGCCAACGGGTTGAGGTCCGCGGCGGCGAGATCAGCAAGGGCGCGGCGCTCAAGGGCGCAACCTACGACTACGTCCGTGAACGGCTCGGTCGGATCGCGGGCGCTCGCGGTTGCCTAACGTTTCAATTCTTCGCATCGCGCCGGTCCGCGCGGTGGGTGGCGATCGAGCTCAATCCTCGGTTCGGCGGCGGATACCCTCTGAGCCAGGCTGCCGGTGTCGACTACCCGGCCTGGCTCATCGCCGAGTATCTCTTGGGCCACGAGGTGGCCGAGTTCAACGGGTGGCGCCACGGGACGGCGATGACGCGGTTCGACGACGAAGTCATCTTCATGCTCCCTGAATCAGTATGAGCCAGGCCCGGACCGGTCGCTGTTTGGTGTTCGACTTGGACGACACATTGTACGACGAGATTGATTTCGTCGCCTCCGGCTATGACGCCGTGGCGCAGGAGGTTCTGACCAGGTTTGGGGTCGACTGCCGCGACATCCTTCGCCAGCATCTTGATGCCGGACAACTAGACGGCGCGTTCCAAGCTGCCATTCGGGCCGGCCTGCCGGCTGACGCGCTGTCGCTTATGGTCACCACCTACCGAGACCACTACCCATCGATCCGGCCGCGCCCCGGAGTGGCGCGCATGCTGACCTCGGTCAAAGATCGCGACGGCGTGGCCGGATGCATTACCGACGGCCGCGGCCGAACCCAACGGAACAAGATTGCCGCTCTTGGATTCGCCTCGATCCTCGATCCCATCTTGGTTTCCGAGGAAACCGGTCATGCCAAGCCGGACCCGCACAACTTTCGGGAGATGATGCGGCGAGTCAGTGCCGAGGAGTACTGGTACGTCGCCGACAATCCGGCCAAGGATTTCGTCGCGCCGAACGGCCTCGGCTGGATCACGGTCGGGATCGACGCGCCCCGCGGGATTCACCGGTCTCACGGCGAGCCCGCCGCCGGCCATCGACCGCGACTGCAGGCGACGCTCGAGGCCGCCCTGGACCTCATCGAACAACCCGTGCCACGGCATCAAACATGAACCTGCG
>JAYTTT010000256.1:0-1840 GCA_043744895.1 Gemmatimonadota bacterium
CGGGATTGGCTCCCCCGTAATCCGCGAGGTGTCGAACGATGCCGTGCCCGAACTCACCAGGCTGTCGCAGGGAACCATTTCCCCAGGCCGGACCAGCAACCGGTCGCCCACGGCAATCTGGTCGACGGCAATATCCAGGACCTGGTCTCCCTCGATCCGATGGGCCACCCGGGGGGCTTGGGCTTCCAGTTCGGCCACGGCCGCACTGGCTCGACGGGCCGCCGCGAGTTCGAGCGCCTCGCCGCCCGTTTGCATCAGCACGATGACCAATCCGGCCGCCGGCTGCAGCAACGCCACGGCGGCAATGATCGCCAGCGAGGCCACTAGGTCGGTGGCGAACCGGCCCTCGATCATGCCTTTGACCGTGCGCCAGATGATCGGCAGCCCGAGTCCGACCAAGCCCCCGAGCCACATCAGCCGCTGCGCGTCCGGGTCGGAAAAAAATCGCGGGGCCAGGAGCCCCGCGACGAGGACCAGCACAGTCGCCAGCGGCTTGGCGCCCGCTCGGACGAGGCCCGGCATCACCCGGCCTTGGCGGCCCTGGCACCCAAGTAACAGAGCGAGAATCCCACCCCGCGGACCGTTTCGATGTGAGGGTCGGAGGCGTACTTGAGGAGCTTTCGCCGGAGGTTGCCGACGTGGACATCGACCACGTTGCTTTCCGGGTCGAAATGCATGTCCCAGACCTTTTCGAGCAGGGTGGTCCGGCGGATCACTTCTTCGGGATGGAGCATGAAGAACTCGAAGAGCTGGAATTCCTTCGCGGTCAGGTCGAGCCGCTTGCCGTCGATGGCGGCCTGGTGACGCAGCCGGTCGAGTTCGAACGGCCCGTACCGGAGCACTTCGAGCCGCTCCGCCCCCCCTCGCCGATGGAGCGCCCGAAGCCGAGCCAAAAGCTCCTCGAACCGAAACGGCTTGGTCAAGTAGTCGTCGGCGCCGGCATCGAGGCCCCGGACGATGTCCTCGACCGCATCCCGGGACGTGAGCATCAGGATCGGCGTGCTCCGGCCTTCGCGGCGGAGCTCCTGGGCCACCTGAAATCCGCTCTTCTTGGGGAGCATGACGTCCAAGAGGATCACGTCATACTCGTAGACGTGGGCCAGCATGGTGGCCTCTTCGCCATCGGGCGCGACGTCGACGACGAACCCTTCTTCCTTGAGCCCTTGCTCAATGAACCCGGCGACCTTGCGGTCGTCCTCCACGACGAGAAGTTTCATGGCCGAAGGTTAGAACCGCATCACTGAAAGCGTCGGCAACCCTTCATGAAGGCTGCTTCACGAAGCCGGAACCGTCAAGACGAACAAGCCGCCCGGTTGGGGAATCGCGGTGAGATCGCCTCCGAGCAACCGTGCCAGCCGGCGGGACAGTGCCAGTCCGACACCGTGGCCCGTCCCACCCTCGACCGGCGTGGTTGTGTAGTAGATATCGAAGATCCGGTCCACCATGTCAGGGGTGACCCCCGGGCCCTCATCAATGATTCGGAACTCGACGAACGGCGGCTTCGAGGCGGTGGCGACCCGGACCGTGGTGCCGGCCGGCGTATGCCGAATCGCGTTGGTAAACAGGTTGACGAAAATCTGTTCGACCCGATGGGAATCGGTCCGGCAGATCAACCGTTCCCCGCCGGGCGGACCCTCGAGCCTGACCTTTTTCTCCGCCGCGATCGGCACGCATCGCTGAATGGCAGCTTGGACCAGGTTGCCGCTGTCGACGTCTCGGACCACCGGCTTGAGGCGATCGTCGTCGAGGCGGTTCAAATCGAGCAGGTCGTTCACCAGGACCACGGCCTGTTCGGCCGCTTCCAGGATTTCGTACGCGCCCCTCGGAACCGTCTGGGGGT
>JAYTTT010000257.1:0-7023 GCA_043744895.1 Gemmatimonadota bacterium
CCGAGTGCCGAGCGCCGAGTGCCGAGCCCACCGTCCCCTCCAGGCTGCCCCAGACCGCCTCGTCGGCCGGACCCAGCTCGGGCACGAACGTGGTGGCAATGGGACGGAACGCGGGACCCGCCAAGAGGAAGGGAGGCACGAACCGAAACTAAATGACTGGTTGACCGGGTTGGAAGCTGCCCCTAACCTTGGGTTTGCCTTTTCGACGGGATTTTGATGGCGACCTCAGTGCTGGAACGCTCGAACGTGGCCCCGGCCAGGGGGTCGGCCTTGGCCCGGTACCTGGCCCTCGAGGCCACGGTGCCCGTGGTCCTCTTCGCCTCGGCCGCCATCGTGGTCGGGCTCCACTGGGACATCGCCTGGCACCGGGCCATTGGGCGCGACACCTTCTGGAGCCCGCCCCATATCTTGGAGCAGGTCGCGGCTGCGCTGGCCGGCCTGTTTTGCGGCTGGCGGGTCCTCTACACCTCATTCCTTGGCACTGAGGCCGATCGCGGCAACGCGGTCCGGTTCTGGGGCCTCTTCCACGGCCCGTTAGGCGGCTGGGTCTGCATCTGGGGCACGATGGCGATGATCGCGTCGGCCCCCTTCGACAACTGGTGGCATGCCGCCTACGGCCTCGACGTCAAGATTCTGTCGCCGCCCCACACGTTCCTGCTCCTCGGGATGGTGACGGTGCAGTTGGGCGCCATGCTGATGATGCTGGCCGAGCAGAATCGGTCGGCCGTGCTCGCGGCGGGCGACCGGCGGGGCTTGGTGTTCTCGACCTCGATGGGCCTGATCGTCTTGATGGTGGCGACGATCGTCTATTCCGATACCGGGATCGCGAACCTCCAGCACCGGCCCCTGTTCTATCAGATCACCGCCGGGGTGTTTCCACTCTTCCTGGTGGCGGCGGCGCGGGCCGGCAGGACCCGGTTTCCCGCCACCGTGGCGGCGTTGACCTACTCGATCGTGCTCCTGGTCTCGAGTTGGGTGCTGGCGTTGGTGCCGGCCACCCCGAAGCTCGCGCCGATTTATAACCAGATTACCCACCTGACACCGCCGGGCTTTCCGCTCTTGGTGCTGGTGCCCGCTATCGCCATCGATTGGCTGCTGAAGCGAATGGCCGGCCGGAGCGACTGGTTGGTCGCCCCGGTGGTCGGGGTCGTCTTCGTGGTGCTGATGGCGGCGGCGCAATGGCCGTTTGCGACCTTTCTCATGTCACTCGACCACCCGAACTATCTGTTCGCCACCGGTTACTGGGGCTATTCGGAACGCCTCGGCCCCTGGACCAAGACCTTCTTCGATGTCCCCGGCTTTACCTGGGTCCGGGGCGAAGGTTGGGTCGGGACGGTCGACTACCTCGCGGTCGGGAAGGGACTCCTGATCGCGATGCTGTTCGGTCTGCTCTCGAGTCGGCTCGGCCTCTGGTGGGGACGCTGGATGACCCGAGTGCAGCGGTAGATGCGGTTCCGCCTCGTCGTCACCATCGCGGGTCTGGCCGCAGTCGTGATCGTTACCAGTGCCCACCTCGGCAGCCCCGACACCTGGTTCCAGGGCAACGCCGGTCCCTATCTGGTTCGGGTCGTGGTCCGGCTCCCGGGCGTCGTTCCGGGTTTAGGCCAAATCGACCTGGCCGTCACCGGCGAAGGGGTCGAGAGGGTCACCGTCCAGCCGATCATTTTCGACGCCGGCAAGGAGGGTGCTCCGCCCGCCGACGTAGCCAAACCGGTCCCGGGCCGGCCCGGCGCCTACCACGCCGAGCTCTGGTTCATGAGGCCGGGGTCGTTCAGCGTCAACGTCGAGGTGACCGGGAGCCGCGGAATCGGGGTCGCGGTGGTGCCCGTCACGGCGGTCCCCGATCGCCAAATCGCGATGTACCCCTGGCTCGGCAAGCTCCTCCTGGCGATCGGTCTGTTTCTCTTTGTCGGGGCCGTGACCATCCTCGGGGCCGCCGGGAGCGATGGCGTCACCCCTCCGGGCCAGCTCGCGACCGCTCGGAGCAACCGAACCGGGGTCTTGGCGTCGGTGTTCGGGGCCGGAGTGCTCGGGCTCGGTTTGTTCGGGGGACGGGTCTGGTGGAACGCGGTGGCGCGGGAATCCCTGGCTGAGTTGTACCAGCCGTTCAGGGCCACTGCCTTGGTCGCGGTCGACAACGGCCGCCGGACCCTCCGGTTTGCCATCACCGACTCGGTCTGGGCGACCCGGCGGGCCGGGAACCTCTGGGAGCGGTTTGCGGTCAGCCCGCTGGTACCGGATCACGGCAAGCTGATGCACCTGTTCCTGATGCGGGTGGGCGACCCGACCTCGTTTGCCCATCTCCACCCGGTCTCCGCCGACTCGATTACGTTCGTTGCCGGGTTGGGCAACCTGCCGGCGGGCAGCTACACGGCGTATGCCGATGTGGTCCACGAGACCGGCTTCCCCCAAACCATGGTGGCCAAAATCGAGGTGCCGGCGGCCGGGACCGATAGCTCGTTGTCCGATCCCGATGATGCCGCGTTCATCGGTGCCCCCACCGGTGCCTCCTACACGTTGCCCGACGGGGCCACCGTCACCTGGGAAGCCAAACCCGATTCGCTGCCGGCCAATCAGGAAGCCGGGCTGACGTTCACGGTGAAGGAACCGGACGGCACCGTGGCGCGACTGGCCCCCTACCTCGGGATGCCCGGCCATGCGGTGGTCTACCGCACCGACGGCCAGGTGTACATCCACCTCCATCCGAATGGCACCATCTCGATGGTGGCGCAGCAGGCGTTAGGCGGCCGGCAAGCCACCGACACCGTGCCGGGTATGCTGGCCCGACGGATCTCGGCCGAGAATGCCGCGATGGACCATGGAGATCATCCGATGTTCGCCGGCACGCTGACCTTTCCCTATGCTTTTCCGAGTGCCGGCCAATACCGGGTCTGGGTTCAACTTCGCCGGGGGGCCAGCATCGTCACCGCCCCCTTCGATATGGTCGTCCGACCAGTGGATGGGAAGTAACCGATGAAATGGAAACCGGGCCAAACCAGTCAGGACATCGAAGATCGTCGCGGGATGGGCGGGGGAGGCGGCCGGTTTGGGGGTGGCCGCGGCCTCGGCATCGGTGGGTTCGTCGTCCTCTTGATCTTGAGCGTGGTATTCAAGCAGGACTTCTTCAGCCTCTTGGGCGGCGGCGCCGGGCTCGGCGGCACGACGGCTCCGAGCGCCGAGGCGGGTCCCGTTGCGTCGACACCCGAGGAGGAACTACGGGTCAAGTTCGTTGGGTTCGTGCTTGATAGCGCCCAGAATTTCTGGCAACGGAAGCTGCCGGCGCTCGGGGCGGAGTATCAACGAGCCCGGCTGGTGTTGTTTCGTGGTTCGGTCGAATCCGCCTGTGGATCAGCCTCCGCGGCCACCGGTCCGTTCTACTGCCCGGGCGACCAGAAGGTCTACATCGACCTGAGTTTCCTCGACGAACTCGATCAGCGGTTCGGGGCTCCGGGCGACTTTGCCCAAGCGTATGTGCTGGCCCACGAAATCGGCCACCACGTCCAAACGTTGCTTGGCATCGAGGCAAAGGCTCGGGGCGGTTCCAACCAGGCGCAGGTGGCGTTGGAACTGCAAGCGGATTGCCTCGCCGGCATCTGGGGTCATGAGACGGCCGCGATGGGCATCTTGGAGGAAGGCGACGTGAACGAGGGACTGGCCGCGGCGTCGGCCGTCGGCGACGATCGGATCCAGAAACAGGCCCAAGGCTACGTCAATCCGGAGACTTTCACCCACGGCTCATCGGAGCAGCGGGCCCGCTGGTTCATGCGCGGGTTCAAGTCGGGCCGGATCGAGGACTGCGACACGTTCAAAGCCCGGTGACGGCTCAGGAGGAACAACTGACGACGATACCCCGCTCGTCGGGCGGCGCGGGCTCGGCATACCGGGCGTGTTCGGGCCGCTGGTCGAACGGGCGCCGAAGCACCTCGTGGAGCTGGTCGATCTCCGAAAAATCGCCTCGCTCCGCTTGGCCGATTGCTCGTTGCGCGAGGTGGTTCCGCAACACGTAGGCGGGGTTGGTTCGGTTCATGGCGGCCCGGCGCACACTCGGGTCTTGGGGCTCAGCACTCAGCCGCTCGTTGTAGTGAGCTATCCACACGTCGAACCGCTCGTGGTTGGGCACCACCGACCGCAGTGACGCCGGGTCGGTCAGCCCCCGAAACCAGCCGGGGTAGTCAACCCGGTTCGCGGCCATCAGGCTCAGCATGTCGCCGATCAGGGTTGGGTCTCCCGGTTGTTCGGTCGTGAGCCCGAGCTTCTCCCGCATTCGGCGGCCATAGCCCGCCTCGTAGGCCCCGGCATACTGGGTCAGGGCGGCATTGGCGTCATCGATCGGGATTAGGTCCAAGAGCGACTCCGCGAACCGCGCCACATTCCACAGTCCAACCGCCGGCTGCTGGCCGAACGCGTACCGCCCGTCGTGGTCGGTATGATTACAAATGAATCCCGGGTCGGTCTCCTCGAGAAATCCGTAGGGGCCGTAGTCGAGGGTCAGGCCGAGCACCGACATGTTGTCGGTGTTCATGACTCCGTGCGCAAAGCCGACGGCCATCCAGGCCGCCATCAGGTCGGCGGTCCGCTCGACCACGATGGCGAGCCAGCGCTGATACCGGTCCGGGAGCCCGGCCAGCTCCGGGTGGTGATGGCTGATGACGTAATCGGCCAGTTCGGCGATCCGCTCCGTCAAGCCCCGCGCGGCCAGGACCTGGAAACTCCCGAACCGAACGTGCGTGGGTGCCATCCGGATGACGGTCGCGGCGGTTTCGACCGTTTCCCGATAGACCGGATCCGGGCTTCCGACGATGGCCAGAGCCCGCGTGGTCGGAATCCCCAGCGCGAACATCGCCTCACACGCCAGGTACTCCCGAATCGTCGAGCGGAGGACCGCCCGTCCATCGCCCATCCGGGAGAACTTGGTCTGCCCTGAGCCCTTGAGCTGAAGATCCCACCGCTCGCCCCGGCTGTTGCGGGCCTCGCCGAGCAAGATCGCCCGCCCGTCTCCCAGCTGAGGAACCCAGACCCCGAACTGATGCCCCGCATAGAGCGCCGCCACCGGCTCCGCCCCCGGCAGCCGCAACCCGCCCGACAAGTACCGCGCCGCGTCCGGATCCCGCGCCGCCGCCGGATCGAGATCGATCAGCCCCGCCGCATCCGGATTGAACGCCACTAAGTACGGATCCGAAAGCGGCGTCGGATCCACTACCTGATAGAACGCCGGATTCAACCGAGCAAAACTGTTATCAAAATCAAGCCCCGCCAGCGATCGCATCCCACAAAAATACCCCCCTGCAAACGAAAAGGGCGGGCCGAAGCCCGCCCCCTCCGAGTGCCGAGTGCCGAGTGCCGAGTGCCGAGCCCCTAGCCCCCAACCTTCCGCGTCTTCAGATCCAACGTAAAAGCTTTTCCGTTCACCGTGATCGGTACCATCTGCGTTCCGTTGAACGTGATCGTCACGGTGCGCTCCACCGTCTTCCCGTCGTTCGGGCCGCCGGTGATCTTGATGGTGCACTGCCGGTTGATCGTGCCGGAAACCGGCCACTGATTCTCGCTCCGGGGCAGATTCACGACCACGTTGGTCCGGGTGCTGGTGCAGGACACGTCGTACATCCGGGTCTCGGTACCTTCCTTGTGCCGCGACCGGGTCGACTTGCCGGTGCCGGTGCCGTTCCAGGTCCGGCTGGTCTCGGCTCCCGCCAACCCGGTCACGGTCAGGTCCCGGATCCGCGTAACCTCGGCGCTCCAGTTTTCCCGCTCGATTTTGCCGGTCACTTCGGCGTGGATGACGGCCGACGCGGTCGTGGTCGCATCGTACCCGCTCTGGGTCGCCCCGGCCGCGTTCTTGAAGGTGCAGGTGCGAACGATGGTGAGGAGGTCACGGGTGTGGGTCCCGCATAGAAACGGGGCTTCGTCTCCGCTCGAAAGGCTCGTGGCAAAGCCGAACCCAAATTGGCCGGTCGGCCCGCCCATCAATTCGACGTCCTCGGCGGCGGCTTCTGCAGATTGGGTGGCGATGTCACGGGAGATGGCCAGGTCCGCCAGGGGGGGCAACTCGGGGCCGGTGCTCTCCGCGTTGCAGGCCGCCAAGGTGACAAGCAAACCTAGCGTGCCACAACGAGTTAGGGTCTTCATGGGAAACTCCTTCGGGTTCTCGGTTTAGTTGCTTCACCGGGTTGGACGCCGAGGTCGGGGCACCGTTAAGCCGGGGGGACGACCGGGGCCCTGGGGACCGAGCGGGTCACCCCTCCGGAGACGATGAATGCCATGGCATCTGAGGAGTCCACCGCTAGCGGAGTAACCCGATTCCGGGGAAGGATGAGGATGTGCCCCGCGACGCTATAGGAGAACGGAACGTAGACCGCGACCTGGTCGGCGAGGCCAAGGTGGCCTAACGATTCCGAGGTCACGAACCCCAGCAAATACACTTCAGCGGTCCCTTCACCGATCCGGGCTCGAACCGGCCGGTTGAACCGGCGCTGCTCACCGACGAAGGCGTTGAGCAAGTCCTTGATGCTGGTGTACAGCAGCCGCACGAAGGGCAGCTTGGCCAGCAGCCGGTCGGCGGTGGCCAGCACGGTTTTGGTAATGAGGTTGGAGGCCAGCGCCCCGATCAGCGTAACGCCTGCGACCGCGGCGACGACGCCGAGCCCCGGGATGTTGGTGCCGAGCAGCGAGTCGACCCACCGGATTGCGAGCCAGCAGAGATAGAACGTGAGGACCGCGGGCGCGGTGATCAGGAGCCCGCGGAGGAAATAGTTGGCCAGCCGCCGCATCGACGACTAGCGGCCCAGCCGAAGTCCGAGGCCCACCGTCATCATGACATCGGATTGGGTCCGGGAGCCGAACCCCGGGCCGGCGCTCCACTTGTAGACATAGAGGTCGCCGTCGAACCGGAGGGTGACCATCGGCGACATCACGATGTGAAGGCCCCCGCCGACGACTCCGCCGATGTCGAACTGATCCGAGGCAAACTGGAAGGCCGACCCGCCATGTTGAATGCCGCTGATACCACCGCTCAGGACGAGGTCG
>JAYTTT010000258.1:0-6995 GCA_043744895.1 Gemmatimonadota bacterium
TTCGGCAACACCGACCCCGTCGTGAGCCTGATGACCGCCAATCCCGACTGGACCAGACTCGCCGGCTTTCCGTTCGAGATCTTCGGGGTGATCGCCCTCGTCGTGCTCTCGCTGATGGCGGTGACGAGCCACGACTACTGGCTGGCGGTCTTGACGCCGCCCGTATGGAAACGACTCCACATGCTGGTCTACGTTGCCTACGTCTCCCTCGTCCTCCATGTCGGATTGGGATTCCTGCAGGACGAACGGCATCCGCTCTACGCCGCGGCTCTGGCGGTCGGGGTCCTTCTGGTCGGAGGGCTGCACGTCGCAGCATCGATTCGGGAACGGGCCGCCGATCGAGAGGCGAGCACCGCTGAGTGGGTTCCGGTCTGCCGGCCCGAAGCGATCATCGAGGGTCGAGCCCGGATCGCGACGGTTGGGGGCGAACGGGTCGCCGTCTTCAAACATCAGGGCCGGCTCTCGGCGGTCACCAATGTCTGTAAACACCAGGGGGGGCCCCTCGGCGAAGGACGAATCGTGGACGGCTGCATCACCTGTCCATGGCACGGGTATCAGTTCCGGCCCGAGGACGGGAGGTCGCCCCCGCCGTTCGAGGACAGCATTCCGACCTACAATCTTCGGGTCACCAACGGCCTCGTCCTGGTCCAACGGACCCCGAACCCAGCGGGAACGGCCGTTGAGCCGGTGGCCTCCGACTCGGGAACCGGCCCGACCGACGACGAGCCCTTTTACGTCGGCTACCAGCCAGAGGCCGCGACCCCGATCGCCCGGTTCACCAAGGTCGCGGCCGGGTCGGTCCTGATATTGGCCGGTTGCCTGATGAGCGCCATGGCGGCTGGGCAACGGACGTTCGGACCGTCAGCCTACGAGTTTGGAACCACCCGGACGGTCGTTGGTACTATTCGGGCCGCGCCCTTTCCGGTCGTCGAAGTCGCCGACGGCGGCGCGAAGATCCGTCGCTATCTGCTGGCCGCCGTTGGAAAGTTCGGGGCCCAGCAGGTGGTCGGACCGTTCGATGGCCAACTGGTACGAATGACCGGGCAATTGGCGTATCGGGGCAATGGCCGGCTCCTCGAAATCGCCACGGTGGCGACCGCGGCTGGGGCCCCCGCCCCGATCGAATCGGTGGTCGATCTGGGAAGTTTCCGGCTCGAGGGTGAGATTGTCGACAGCAAGTGCTACCTGGGCGTCATGAACCCCGGACTCGGCAAGACCCACCGGGGCTGCGCCGCCCGGTGCCTGAGCGGCGGGATGACGCCCCTGTTTGCGGCCCGAAACTTCGAGGGCGCCGCCATCGAATTGATCATGGTGAACTACCGAATGAGTCCCCTGCCCCCACTCAACCGGATCGCCGGCCGGCCCCTCGGCCTGACCGGCCGGGTGCTCCGTCAGGGTGACCTCTGGTTCTTCCAGGTGACCCAGGGCCTGCCCGAGTCGTGAGAAACCCCGATGCCCGGCTCGCCCTCTACCCGGCGTTCCCGGCCGCTATTCCGGACCTTCACCTCGAAGCCGGAAGCTACCGGATTCGGTTCGCACGAACGCCGGAGGATCTCGATGGCGTCCTTCGGCTCCGATATGAGATCTTCAACCTGGAATTGGGTGAAGGACTCGACGAGTCCCATGCCAGCGGCCGGGACGAGGACGAGTTGGACGGCCGCTTTCATCACCTGATCATTGAGCGCCGCGACTCGGCCACGGTGGTCGGAACCTACCGGATGCAGACCGCCGAGATGGCGCTGGCCGGCGGTGGTTTCTACGCCGACCCCGAATTCGACCTCTCGACCCTGCCCGCCGAGGTCCGCGATGCCTCGATCGAGATCGGCCGGGCCTGTGTCTCGAAGGAACACCGCAACGGTCGGGTCCTTCACTTGCTCTGGCGAGGGCTCGCGGCCTACCTCGAGTGGAACCACAAGCACTACTTTTTCGGATGTTGCTCTCTGACGAGCCAGGATCCCGCCCTCGGGGTGGCGGTCCATCGGCATTTGGAGACGTCGGGCTCGGTCCACCCATCGCTCGTGGTCGCGCCGCGGCCCGGGAGCGAGTGCGAGATGACCCCAGGTCAGGTGCTTCCGGCCCCCCATGTTCCAGCGTTGTTCCAGGCCTATTTACAGCTGGGGGCGAAAGTGCTCGGCCCCCCGGCCATCGACCGATTGTTCAAGACCATCGATTGGCTAGTTATCCTTGATACCAGGGAATTCGATCCAGCCACTTACCGCACCCTTTTCCGGTGACCTCTCAGGCCGACGTTCGACAGGAAGTCTTTGGCGGCAATCTCAGGCAAACGGTCGGGACGCTCCTGCGCACCGGGGCCGTTCGCCCGGTCGTCCGCCTTGGCGCCATCATGATGTGGACCGGAAGTCTGTTCGTGGTCTTAGTGACCGGCATGTGGCTCGCCACCCCATGGCCCCGGCGGCGCCTCGCCTGGCGGAACACCATCGTCAGCCGGTGGGCCCGGGGTATGGGTCGGATCGTGAACATGCGGGTGACGATCCGAGGCCCCCGGCCCAAACCCCCGTTTTTCTTGGTGGCCAACCACCTGAGTTACTGCGACATTGTCCTTCTACTCGGGCAGGTCCATGGTGTCTTCGTGGCCAAAAAAGAGCTCAATCAGTGGCCGGTTATCGGCTACCTGACCCGCCTGGTAGGGACGATCTTCCTCGACCGCGCCAGCCGACGAGACGCCAGAAGGGTCATTCAATCGATCGACCAGCGGGTGGCGTCGGGCGACGGCGTGATCGTCTTTCCGGAGGGAACCAGTTCAAACGGTGGTGACGTTTACCCGATGCGGACGGCGATGTTCGAATGGGCCGCCCAGACCGGGAGCCCAATCGAAATCGCGACGATCCACTATGCCACCCGACCGGGCCATCCGCCGGCCCGGGAGGCGGTGTGTTGGTGGGGCGACATGAGCTTCGTGCCCCACGTCCTCCAGCTCTGTCAGATGCCGGGGTTCGATGCGACGCTCCATTTCGGGACGGAGCCGGTCTCCGGAAACGACCGGGCCGTGTTAGCCGTGCAGGCCCGGGAGGCCGTGGCTCGTAACTTCATTCCGCATCCAGCCGAGGGGACCTAGAGATCTGATGATCCGCGCCAACCAAACCTGCCTCGGACAGGCCCTGTCCCTGCTCGACCTGTTGAATGACGCTCAATATGCGAGCCCCCGAGGCAGCGGATCGCCGGTGGGCGCGCAGCTCCGTCATGTCATCGAGCACTACCAGAGTTTCGTGGCGGGCCTTCCAGCCCGGGCCATCGACTACGACGCCCGCCCCCGCGACGCCACGGTCGAGGCCTCTCGGCACCGGGCCGCCGCCGTCCTCCGGGATTTGATCGTTCAGCTCTCGACCATTGAGGCCCTCCCGCTCGAGACCCCGGTTCAGGTCAAAATGGAATGCGATCCCGAGGCCGCCGCCCCGAACTGGGCCGCCTCATCGGTGGGCCGTGAACTCCAGTTCCTGGTAAGCCACGCGATCCACCACTACGCCCTGATCAAGCTCCTCGTGGCCGGCGACGGGATCGGGCTCGACGCCGACTTCGGCCTTGCCCCATCCACGCTCAGCCACGGCCGGGCCACCCGTTAGGTGTGCACGCTGAGCTGGCTGCCCGACCGGTCCGGCTATTGGATCTTTTTCAATCGCGACGAACGTCGAACCCGGCGGCCCGGACGGGGCCCGGCGCACCAAACCCTCGGCACAGTCAGGATCATCACGCCGGTAGACGGCGACTTCGGGGGAACTTGGATCGGGGTCAATCAGTTCGCGGTGTCCGCCGCGCTCCTCAACCGCTACCACGACGCCCCGGTCGAGCGGACTCCGGCCACCGTCAGCCGGGGCCTCCTGCTTCGGTCCCTGCTCGACGCCCGCTCCGCCAAAGCCCTGATCGGCCGGCTCGCGAGGACCGGGTTGAAGGACTATCTCCCATTCACGATCGCCGCCTTCGACCGGAGCAGCACCGTCCGGGTGGCCGACTGGAACGGCCGGGAACTCACCCTCTCGCGGGTGACCTCGCCCGGATTGGTCCGCACCAGTTCGGGGCTCGACCAACGCGGGGCGGAACGGTCGAGGCGGGCCCGGTTCGACGAGGTGCTCGGCGGGAATGACATCACCGTCCGGCGGCTCCGCGGCCTTCACCAGGATCACCGGCCCGCCAAGGGTGCCCTGTCGGTCTGCATGCATCGCCCCGACGCCCGGACCCAGAGCCTGACCGAGATCCGGGTTGCCAAGACGATGGCGTCGGTTCGATATCGGGCGGGCTCGCCCTGCCGGACCCGGCCATCCGAGCCAATCCGGCTGGCACTCGCCCGCCGTGGCTAAACGCCGCCTCGGGCGTTGGGCTCTCGCCGGATACCTCATCGCGTTAGGCGTCTCGAACGTCGGCCGTTCCATCAACCCGGCCACCCCGGCGCCCGATCCCGACGAGTCGGTGGTGACCCTGGGACCGGTTCGGGTCGCCTTCCGGGACGTGAAGCCCGAGGCCGCCGGGGCCGCCATCCCGGTGATCCTGATCCACGGAAGCCCCGGAGACAACGGCGAGGTCCAGGGCCTCGGGGCCGTCCTCGGCCGCCACCGCCGGGCGGTGAGCCCGGACCTGCCGGGGTTCGGCGGGTCGACCTGGAAGGTGCCGGACTACTCCGTCGCGGCCCATGCCCGGTACGTCGTATCGCTGATGGACTCGCTCGGCATTGAGCGGGCCCACGTGGTCGGCTTCAGTATGGGAGGCGGCGTGGTCCTCCACCTGGCGGATCTGGCGCCGAACCGGATCGCGTCGCTCACGTTGCTGTCGGCCATCGGAGCCCAAGAATACGAACTCCTCGGCGACTACTACTTGAACCATGCGATCCACGGCCTTCAGCTCGGCGGGCTTTGGCTGATCGAGAACGGGATTCCCCACTTCGGCCGGCTCAATGGGGGGTTTCTGACCGTGGAGTATGCTCGCAACTTCTACGACACCGACCAGCGGCCGCTCCGCCGGATCCTCGCCACCTATCAGGGCCCGGCGCTCGTGGTTCAAGGCGACAAGGACCCCTTGGTCGATCCGGCCGTGGCCATGGAGGCCCACCGCCTTCTGCCCCAGAGTGAACTGGCCATGTTCGGCGACGACGATGCCAATCATTTCATGGCCTTTGCCCGCGCCGACACCATCGCCGCGGTGATGGAGAGTTTCTTCGAGCGGACCGAGGCGGGCCGGACCGTGGTCCGCGCCGGGGCGGCGCCTGACCGAATCGCGGCCGCCGGCCGGGCATTCGACCCTCGGTCGATTCCGCCGGCGGTGGGCGTCGCGTTAGGCGTTCTGCTGTTGCTGATCGCGGCCTCGACCCTGGTCAGCGAGGACCTCGCCTGTATCGCCGCGGGGCTGATGGTCAGCCGCGGAACCATCGGATTCCTGCCCGGCACGATGGCGTGCCTGGTCGGAATCGTCGCCGGCGATCTCTGGCTCTACGGCATGGGCCGGTGGCTCGGCCGCCCCGCCATCGGCAAGGCCCCGCTCCGATGGTTCGTCAGTGAAGCCGCCATCGACCGGAGCGCCGCCTGGTTCGAACGCCGGGGAATCTGGATCGTCTTAGCCACCCGGTTCCTTCCCGGCACCCGGCTGCCGACCTATCTCGCCGCCGGGATCCTCCGGGCTCGGCTCTGGCTGTTCGTGGGGGCCTTCATTCTCGCCGCCGCGCTGTGGACGCCCTTGCTCGTCGGCCTGAGCGCCACGTTCGGCAATCAGGTGCTGACCCGGTTCATGGCCTACCGGACATTTGCCCTGCCGGCCGTACTCGGCACGGCGTTAGGCGTCCTGCTGCTGTTCAAATTGGTGGTGCCGCTCGGCTCCTGGCGGGGCCGCCGCTTGCTCGTGTCGCGATGGCGCCGCCTGACTCGGTGGGAGTTCTGGCCCCGATGGGCCTTCTATCCTCCGATCGCGGCCTATATCGGGTGGCTCGCGTTCAAGCACCGGAGCCTGACGCTGTTCACCGCCGTCAACCCGGCGATTCCCGGCGGCGGGTTTGTCGGCGAATCGAAGGCCCAGATCCTCGCTGGGTTGAGCCACGCCCCCGACCGCGTGGCGCGGTGGCGGCTGTTGCCGTCCGCCCCGCCGATGATCCGACTCGCGGCCCTCGAACAATTCATGGCCGAGGCCGCCCTCACATGGCCGGTGGTGCTCAAACCCGATGTCGGAGAACGGGGTGGCGGGGTCGGCATCATTGACTCAGCCGCCCGTGCCATCCGGTATCTCGAAGGCACCACCGAGCCGCTGGTGGCCCAAGAATTCGTGCCGGGGGTCGAGTTCGGTGTCTTCTACTACCGGATCCCGGGCCAGCCTCGGGGCCGGATCTTTGCCATTACCGACAAGCGGTTTCCCGAGGTCCTCGGCGATGGCCGCTCGACCCTCGAAGAGCTGATCCTCCGCGATGACCGGGCGGTGTCGATGGCCAAGTTCTTTCTGGCCCAGCACGCCGCCCGGCTCGACGAGGTCCCGGCGCCTGGGGTCACCGTTCGCCTGGTCGAATTGGGAACCCATTCGCGAGGATCGGCGTTCTTCGATGGGGAATGGGTCCGGACACCGGCACTCGAAGCGGCCATCGACCAGTTGAGTCAGGGGTACGACGGGTTCTGGTTCGGGCGCTACGACGTCAAAGCGCCGACCGCCGAAGCGTTGCAAGAAGGCCGGAACTTCAAAGTACTGGAACTCAACGGCGCGACCGCCGAAGCCACCAGTATCTACGATCCGAAAAACCGCCTGTCCGATGCCTACCGGACGCTGCGGCAGCAGTGGTCGATCCTGTTCGAAATCGCCGCCAAGAACGTCGCGGCGGGCGCCAAACCCACCACCGTGGGCGAGCTGGTCCGGCTGATCGAGACCCATCGTCGATCCCTCGGAGCCCACGTCAAAGTCTAGCCGAAAGCCGTCGAACCATGGCCGTCCCCGTGTTGAGTCTGACCAAACTCGGGATCGAGGTCCAGGGAGACGGCGGAACCCTTTTCGGCCTCGCGGTGACCACCCTGGTT
>JAYTTT010000259.1:0-6977 GCA_043744895.1 Gemmatimonadota bacterium
CTCGACCGCAGGCCTCACTCGGTCAGCGCGGGAAGCCCTCGCGTCCGTGCCGCCCCATCGGCCGGGGACGACACGGCCTGTGCCGGCTGCCAGCGGCGAATGGGCTCGGACGAACGGTTCTGTGCCGGTTGCGGCAGGCTCCGGGAGGGACTCGACCCCTCGAAGGCGGTCCGGGCCGGCGAGTCGGCGGTGGAGACGGCCTGGCGCGAGGTGCAGGAGCGGCTGGTCGCCGCGACGGCCGGGCGCTATGACATCGTCCGGGAGCTGGGCCGCGGCGGGATGGCCGCAGTCTACCTGGCCCATGAAATCCGGTTGAAGCGGCCGGTGGCGATCAAGGTCATGGCCCCGAGCCTGCTCACTGATCCGGCCATGGTCGAGCGATTCGCGCGCGAGGCCCGCACCATGGCGTCGCTCTATCACCCCAATATCGTCACCGTCTTTGCGGTCGAAGAGGTCCGCCACCTTCACTTCTTCGTGATGCAATTCATCCCGGGACGATCGCTCGACCGGGTGATCCGTTCCGGGGCGACGCTCCCGGTTTCCGCCGTCCAGGCGATCCTCTACCAAGCCGCGGCGGGCATCGGGCACGCCCACAAACACGGCGTGATCCATCGCGACATCAAGCCGGCCAACATCATGCTCGACCTGGAAGGCAATGCCGTCGTCACCGATTTCGGGATCGCCAAGGTCGGCGAGTATGGCTCGACGTCGCTCACGGTTGGGCCGATCGGGACGCCTCTCTACATGAGCCCGGAGCAGTGCGCCGGCGAGCGGGTCACCCCGGCCACCGACCAGTACTCGCTCGGCAACGTCGCCTACGAGCTGCTCACCGGCCGGCCGCCGTTCCGGGGCGACACCGCGCTGACCCTCGGCGCGGCCATCGTGCATCAGAAGCCCGAGCCGGTCCGGTCGATTCGGCCCGATTGCCCGCCGGACATCGACGCCGCCGTCCTCAAGATGTTGAGCAAAGAGCCCGCGGACCGGTTCGGCGGATTACCGGAGGCGATGGCGGCCCTCCGGGGCAAAGCACTCGGGGAAGACGACCCGATCCGGAAGGTGTTGAGCTCGCTCGCCAAGCCGGAACCACCCCGGCCGGCCCCCAAGGTCGACATCCGACTCACCCCCCCCCCGCCAAACCCGCCGTGGTCCGCAGAGGAGCCCGACCAGCGATCGGGCGGCGTTGGGTCGTCGGGGCGGTGGCCATTGGGAGCCTCATCCTGGTCGGGTGGGCCGCTCGGGAATCCGGCCGGCGAACCTTCGAGCATCGGCGGACCGGACTGCTCGCCGCGGTCGATACGGTGGTGGCGGGGCTCGCCGCCGGCCGGCCGGACGCGGCCGAACTGAACGACGTCCTCGCCTCGGCTCGCGCCGACTTGGTCGCGCGCCAGGCGGCCATCGCGGGCGGAACCCCGACTCGTGGGGCCCTCGACAGTTTGGCGCACGAGCTGAACGATCCGCTCGGCCGGTACCCCATGTTGCTTCGGATTGCCCGTTTCGATCCGGCCACGCTGCCGGCGTCGGCCCGATCGGCGGTGGCCGTCGTGGTGGCCCAGTTCGCGAACGGGCCGATCCGCTCGGGAACCGGCTTTGCCGTTCGAACCCGGAACGACACGGTCTGGATCGCCACCACCCGTCACTTGGTCCAAGATTCACTCGGCGTGGCGGCGACGGCCACCGGCGTATTTTTCCGCGACGCCGGCCGGGCCTTCCGGGCCGCCATCGCCCACGCGAGCGACTCGGCCGGCCTCGTGGTGCTGGTGGCGGTGATCCCCGGCGGGGCCTCAGTCGTGGCAGGCGTCGCCGACTCGGCCGCGCCCGGTGAACCGGTCGCGATCGTCGGCTTTCCGTCCGGACTCGACGCCATCGGCGACGATCGGAAGGCCGGCGCCGAAGCCACGGCCGCGACGGGGTCGGTCACGGTACTCGATCCGGATCATTTCGAGGTCGATGGCTACGGGGCGTTGGGCTCGAGCGGCAGCCCGATTTTCAATCCGGCGGGCCACGTGGTCGGGATGGTGTTCGGAGCGCGCGGGACGGGCGACCAACGACGATTCTACGCCCTGCCGGGGCGCGTGCTCAAGACGTTGATCGAATCGCCGGGCCCCGCTCGCTGAGCACCGAGGGCTCAGCCGCCCCAGACCTGACGGTACACCCGAAGCCAATTTCCGCTCATCACTTTGCCCAGGTCGGCGTCGTTCCAGCCTCTCCGCTTGAAACCGGCGATCAGGTTGGGGAGTTCGCCGATGTTCGCAAACCCGTCGACGTAGTTCCACGGTTCGTCGATCATGTCCGGCGGGATGATGTCTTTGTTGATTCCGCCATCGTACGGGATCGGCATGCCGTCGACGAAATCGGTCCCCAGCCCGACATGATCGACCCCGACCCGTTTCCTGATGTACTCGAACTGTTCAATATGGGCATCGATCCCGACGTGAGGCACCCGCTCGGTGTTGCCCCGGGCTCGCACGTGGAAGTCGTTGACCGCCGTGATCCCGATGACACCGCCGGTGGCCGCGATGGCGTCGATCACCCGGTCGCTGACGCAGCGGTAGTTATTGGCGATCGCCGCGACGTTGGTGTGAGTGCAAATCACCGGAACGCCCCGGGAGCTCGCGATCGCGTCCAGCGACGTTTGCTCGCCGGTATGACCTCCAATGTCGAGGACGATCTTCTGGCGGTGGATCTCGTCGACGAGGCGGTGACCGGCCCGCGTCAGCCCGACCGCCGGCTCGAGACAGCCCCCGCCGAACGGGTTGACGGTGTTGTAGCAGAGGCCCACGATTCTGAGGCCCACTTCGTGGAATGCTCGGAGAGCCGTCGCCGAGTTGCCGAGGGGCGAGTTGAACTGCTGTCCCAACGCGTCCGCGGACTGCCAGCAGAACACGGTGGAGATCTTGCCGGCCCGGCGGGCCTCCCTGATATCCGCCACCGACTTGGCCAGGACGACCTCGTCCTTGTACCGGTCGAAGAACCCGAGCAGCGCGGCGAACGACGCCATATCCGACGGCCCGCCGGCCACGCCGCAGTGCACTCCCCCCTGTTGCATCCCGCGGAGGTGGGAGAGCCGGATGGTGCCGGCGAAGAGTCCCTCGACGACGATCGGTAGATCTTGGGTCAGAGCCCGCGTCGGGGCCGGTCCGAGCGGCAACATCGGGAGGGCACCCGCGGCCAGGGCGCCTTGGAGAAGGTCACGGCGTTTCACGGTTTCACCTTGGTTTCGGATCAGGAAGATTGCCTCGGCCCCCGAGCTCGAGGTAGATCAACGGAAGTTCTTCGGGCAACACCCGGAGCCGGTCGGACTGGAAGAACGCGGCGATCCCCGTCGGCGTGAGCTCGGCGCCCGCAAGATCGGCGACGCCCGCCCGGAAGCCTTCGGGGTCCCATACCGATCCGCCGTTCCGCTCCGCCCGCGGGGCCGCACCACGGACCATCATCTCGATCGTCGCGGCCGGGAGCGGCTCCTTGATACCCAGGGCCCCGTTGACGCTTTCCACCATCATCAAGCCCTGCACATAGGACACTTTCCAGGCCCAGGCCTGGGTCGCCACCGGACGGAGGGTGCCGGCCAGCTCCCGCTCGGTCCAGGAACGGACGAAGTCAATGATCAACTTCGCTTCCTGGTAGCGGGCGCCCTGGGCGTCGTCGGGAAGTGACCACTGGTTCATGAACACCGCGATCGCGAGATCGAGCCCGGGAAAGTCGGCGTAGTTGTTGGTCCGTTCTACGAGCAGGTGTTGGGCTTCCGCCTCCAGTCGCGGGGAGCCGACCCGTACCCCTCAGCCATCCTCGAGCGGGCCTGGTCCAGATCGGTCTGGTGGAGAACGGCGGGGATCCCGCGTAGGACGGGGCCGCCTTTCACGTCGTGGGCGTGGAGGCACTTTTCGCCGAGTTCACGGCGAACGGTCTCGCCAAGGACAACCCCGGTTTCACCACCGAACAGCGGGACGGAGCCGCTTGGCGGGTGTTCTTTGTCGTGGCGCCGGACGGCCTCTGCTTCTGGTTTGGTGAACGCCAACCAGGCTAGGCGCTGGGCGCGGGCCTAACGGAGCACCATGGACTCGACGACCAACAACAACGCGGACCAGGCCCTGCCGTGGCTGCTCGACTCGGACCCTTCGATCCGCTGGCAGTTCATGCGAGACCTTGCCGCCGAGCCGGCTGCGATCGTCGCATCGGAGCGGGCGCGGGTGGGTCGCGAGGGCTGGGGCGCCCGTCTCCTCTCCCGGCAGCGGCCCGACGGCAACTGGGGTGACAACGTTGCCACACCGCATTGGCGGTCCAACCTCTACACGCTGCTGCTGCTGCGTTTCCTCGGCCTCGACCCGGCGAGCGATGCAGCGCAGGAGGCCGTGGGCCGGGTTCGCGAGCATGTCACCTGGGGGCCTTGCCGTTGGGCTGGGGCTGGCAGCCCTGCTGGCCGGATTCCTGAGGAGCATTCTGTTCGGAGTAGCCCCGCTCGATCCGCTGACGTTCGGGGTCATCGCACCGGTGCTTGCCCTGGTGGCGGTGGGGGCGATTCTGGTGCCGGCCACTCGCGCCTCGCGGGTCGAACCCCTCGAGGCACTTCGCGCGGAGTAGGCCTATAACGGCCCGCCCTTGGTCAGTTGCCGCTCGAAGCAGCGCAGCATCCACGCAAACCCCCCGGCCGACCGGATCGTCTGCGGAGGCTCGTTGGCGCACCGCTTGAGTAGGCGGCGGAGCGCCGAGCCCGAAGAGAATCCCAGCGAACGGGCGATGACGGCCACCGATTCGGTCGTCTTCTCGAGCCGGTAGGCCGCCACCAAAGCCTTGCTCCACATCACCAGCGAACTCACCGGTGGGACGCCGGCCCGTTTGAGTTGGCTGGCGAGCGCCTTACTGCTCATCCCGACGGTTCGGGCAATCACCTCGACCCGCGGAGCACTGACCGCGTGATCCAGACAGAACCGAACCACCGGAATGAACGGCGTCGGGACCCGCCGGTGGAGGGCTTGATCGGTGAGTTGCTGAAAGGCCACATCGCTGGCCCGGGTCATCGCGGAAAGCAGCCGCCGCTCGAAATCGTTCTCGTCCCGAAGGATCACGGCCGACACCCCGGCCTCGAGCATCGCGGCGATCGCCGCGCCGTCCGCGCCGGCCCGGTCGCACCACAGCACGATCGGGAGGTCGGGCCGGCGGATTCGAATCCGGGCCACCGCGGGGACCGCGGAATTCCCTGACCGGTCCTCGAGGTCGACCACCACCGCCAGCGCCTCGCGGGCCGGCGCCCGACTCATCAACTCATCGAGGTCATCGCACCAGACAATGTCGCCGAAGGCCTTGCAGGCTTCCGCAAACCGGGGCCGGTGCTCGACCTGCCGGAGCTGCACCAGAAGGTGGTGCATCGTGGCCAATCCGCGGGCGTCGAGTGCCCGGGGGCCCTGGCTCACGCCCCGAGCCGCGGCCTTCGCCTTGGCCGGGTCGGTATACCAGGCCGCCGCCGAACCAACCGTCATCGCCGGGCTCCCTCACGCGCAGTTGTTCGCATGGACGGTTCGATACCTTTCGGGCAACCCGGGCGATTTGCCCCTGACGGCACCAGCGGCCGATCGGGACGAGGAGGCGCCGAACGTCTGAGCCTCCAACGGGATGGCCGCGGGCAATGCGGCCCCCTCGGGTTTGGGAATGGCAAGGGGTACGCCACCGCGCTGGGCGGATTCAGTGCACGGAGTTGCGTGACCGAGGATCAGTCCCCGTCGGGTGGGAGCGTCTCCAGGCCGTCCTTGGTGACGCGGTGACTCACCAGCGGGAGCGGGTCGGACGCCCCCAACGTTATGGCGGCCCGAACCGCAACCGCGGCCGACTCGGCGGCGGCCCGGGTCCTGGCATGGATGGCAGCCAAGGGCTGGCCCACGCGGACCGGCGCGCCGGGCTTGACCAGCACCATGACGCCGACGGCGGGATCGACGACGTCATCGGTCCGAGACCGGCCCCCGCCTAACGCCACCACCGCCTGGCCAATCGCCCGGGGTTCGACAACCGCGACGTGGCCATCGGCCAGCGCGGCCACCTCGACCACGACCGGCGCCACCGGCAACCGGGCCGGGTCGTCGATGACCCGCCGGTCGCCGCCCTGGGCCTCGATCAGCATTCCGAACCGTTCCAACGCCGCCCCGCTCGCTACCACCGCCTCGAGCCGGGCCCGGGCGTCGCGCCGGTCGGTCGCGAGCCCCGCGACCACCAGCATCTCGACGCCTAACGCGTAGGTCACCGTCATCAGATCGGGCGGGCCCTGTCCGGCCAGGCCCTGGATCGACTCCACCACCTCGAGGGCGTTGCCGCAGGCCACCCCAAGCGGGCGATCCATCGCGGTCAGCAAGCCGACCGTGCGGCACCCGCTGGCCTCGCCTAACTCGATCATGGTTCGGGCCAGAACCCTTGACTCGGCCGGGTCGCGAATGAAGGCCCCGCTGCCGGTTTTGATGTCGAGCACCAGCCCCGTCAGCGACTCGGCCAGCTTCTTCGACATGATGCTGGCGGCAATCAGCGGAATCGACTCGACCGTGCCGGTCACGTCCCGCAGGGCGTAGAGCTTCCGGTCGGCCGGCACCAGCTCCGGAGTCTGGCCGACCATGACCACCCCGATCCGTTCCAGCTGGCGCCGGGCGGCGAGCAGACTCATCCCGGTGCGGAACCCCGGGATCGACTCCAGTTTATCGAGGGTGCCACCGGTATGGCCCAGCCCCCGCCCGGAGATCATCGGGACCGCGACGTCGAGACAGGCCAGCATCGGCGCCAGCAGCAACGAGGTTTTGTCGCCGACGCCGCCGATCGAATGTTTGTCGACCCGGGGGCGGCCGAGGTCGCCCAAATCGAATTGCTCGCCCGATTCCCGCATAGCCCGGGTCAACGCGACCAACTCGTCGGTGGTGAGCCCCCGGAACAAGACCGCCATAGCCATGGCTGCCATCTGGTAGTCCGGGACTTGGTCGGCCACATAGCCGGCCACCAGGGCCCGC
>JAYTTT010000260.1:0-6885 GCA_043744895.1 Gemmatimonadota bacterium
CGGCGCTTCGCCGAGGGGCCACACGATCCTGGCCGAAGTGGCCGTCCGCCAAACCCGGGCCACCACCGGCACCATGCCCGTCGGCCGGTGGCGCCAGACCAGCCCATCAGTCAAGGCCGACCAGGCAAAAGAATTGGGGGGCGAGGGATTCGAACCGGGGACCTCGGACACCGGCGTCACTCGGCTCGGGAAGACGAGACGATCCCGGCTCCCGCTGTGGAGCCAACTCACCTCGCTGGCCGACCCCCCAACCGCCAGCCGGATCAAGAGGTCATCATAGCGATTCGGGCGGGAGGTCTGGTCCTGGGAGAAGACCCCACGGTAGCTGGTCCGTCCGCTTACCAGCAGGGTGCCGAGCCCCAGGGGAAGCGGGCCTTGGACCATTTGTCGGACCGAGGTCGGGTCGATGGCCGTTCGTGCCTGGAGACGGTGGTCCTCGCCCCGAACCGGGAAGATCTCGAGGGTACTCGAGAGCCGCCCGCCGAACCGGGCGGGCATCGCCGCCGAGTAAACGGCGAGGCCGGCGATGGCGTCGGGATTGAAGGCGCTGGCAATCCCACCCAAATGCATGCCGGCCCGAACCGGCAGGCCATCAACCAGCATGAGGTTCTGGTCGCCCGCTCCACCCCTGACGTGAAGGGTACTGGGAAAGTCCGGCTGCATCGTGGCCGCCGCCAGCGCCGCCACCGACGCGAACGGATCATCGCGGGCCCGGAGCGGGTCGGCCGCGAGTGCCTCCCGGGTCCACGTCGAACGGCCGATGTCGAGCGGAGCCTCCACCCGACCCTCGCGGCCTGGCGACAGGTTGACCGAAAGGGGTCGGCCAGTCACCTCAATTGGAGGTAACGTCTGAGCCGAAGGCCGAAGATCAACGTCGACCACCAGCACCCGCCCTGGGGCGCCGGCGATCTGGACCTCGAGGAACTGGTATCCCAGGACGGAAAATCGAAGGTGGTCGGCGCGGTCGGGCAATCGGCCCAGCGCGTAGTGACCGCCGGGGCCGGACATGGCCTCCATCGGCGTCCCAACCACAACCACCCTCACCCCGGCCAGACCAACGCCGCTGATTTCATCCCGGACTCGACCGATCACCGAGTCGGACCGGGCCACCACTATCTGGCAAAGGGCCATCACCGCAGCGATCACAATACCCCCGACGTGTGGCGCGGGATGGCCTAGCCGACCGGACGGACTAAGATATAGACGTCACCAGTGTCAGGAGGATGACAGTGGAGTTAATCGGGGGCCCCGATCGCGCCGGGCTCCGCGCCCGTAGGTCCACTCGGGGCATGACAAAAAGTCGCCCGTACCGTCGCCGAGCCGGTGGTCTCCCACGTGATGGCAGATCGGGACCTCGGGAATCCCCGACCGTCGCGCCAACCGTCAATTTCCGTTACATTGTCAGGCAGTGAAACAGCGCTTCTTGGCCCGCCTGCGGCGCTTCGCCGCCGTCCTGATCCTGGCATCGGCCGGGATCCCGACGTTGGTGGAGCAGTTAAGCCACACGGCGGCACCCGATCTGGCCCGGACCCATTTCGAGAACGCGACCCAGCGGCACCACGCCGACCATTGCCTGTCGTCGATGGCCCCGACCGAGCGGTCGACCCCGACTGCCGCGGTGCCGTGCCTCAATATCCACATCCTCGCCCGGGCCGACGAACCGGTTCCGTTCGTCGGACTCATCGGGCACCAACCCCTCCAGCCAACCCGGTCCCGCGCCCCTCCCCGCTTCATCGCCTAACTGGAATCAGGACCGGTCATCGGGACCGTTCCCGTCTCGTTCATGTCGATGGAGGCTGCATGCAGATGCGGTGTGTTTGGTATGACCGGTGGGGTTCGCCGTCCGCGTTCGTTCTCACGGGAATCGTCTTCGCGCTCTCCGGCGCTCAGCTCGACGCCCAACAGCCGGCCGACACCGCGGCCCGGCGTCAGCAGCGCACCCTTGATTCCCTTGCCGTAGAAATCCGGGCCCTTCAGGCCCGGATGGACAGCGCGGCCCGCGCTGGGGAGGGACGGCCGGCAGCGGCGCCCGTGTCTGCCCCGACCCGGACCGGCGGCGCCTACATGAACATCGGCTTCGTCGGTCTGGCGGATTTTGGCTGGTCGTCCGAGCGGAACGTCTCGTCGCTTCAGGTTGGCGACCACGATCCGTTGGTCCGAGGTTTTACCATCCCGAACGCCGAACTCACGCTGGACGGCGCGGTCGATCCCTATTTCAAGGGGTTCGTGAACATCGTCACCAAATTGAATTCCAAGGGCGAGACGGCCATCGAGTTAGAAGAGATGTTCGCCCTGACGACCGCGCTTCCGGGGAACTTCCAAATCAAAGCGGGCCAATTCCTCACTGACTTCGGTCGTCAGAATGCGCAGCACCCCCATGCCTGGGCGTTCGTCGATCAGCCGCTCGTTTTAGGCCGAGTCTTTGGTCGGGAAGGCATCCGGAGCCAGGGTGTCCGGGTCTCATGGCTCGCCCCAACTCCCTGGTACACGGAGGCAATGATCTCCGTGCTCAACAGCGCTGGGGGCACCACCTTCAGCTTTCGGTCCGACGAGTCGGCGGAGATTCACGGCGGCATCGCGGAAGACCGTCCCGTCGGCGGCGTCAAGGATCTGCTGATCGTTCCCCGGGTGGCGACTTCGTTCGACCTCACGAGCACCCAAACGGTGTTGTTCGGCGCCTCGGCTGCGTTCGGCCCCAACAACTCCGGGCCCTCGGCGACGACCCAGATCTACGGGGCCGACCTCTACTGGAAGTGGAAATCCGCGCGAGCGAGCCAGGGCTTCCCATTCGTCTCCTGGCAGACCGAAGCCATGGTTCGCCGCTATCACGCCGCCCGTCGAGCATCGGTCGAGATCCCATCGGTGGTATTGCCGGCCGAGGTCCTCGAAGATGGTGGGGTCTACTCCCAGGTGCTGTGGGGCATCAAGCCGCGGTGGGTGGCAGGGCTTCGGGGTGAGTTCGCCGGGGGCAACCACGGTCTGCTCGATCTGGCCTCGCGGGCCGATCGGGTTCGAGTCTCCCCGAACCTGACCTGGTATCCGACGGAATTCTCCAAGCTGCGGCTTCAGTACAACTACGACCACCGTGATGGAATCGGTCGCGACCACTCCCTGTGGGTCCAGTTCGAGTTCACGCTGGGCGCCCATGGGGCTCACAAATTCTAGAACGGAAGAAACGACCTATGCGAACCATGCCTCTTCATAGCCTCGCCGTCATCGCGTTCGTGGCGTTTGGCAGCCCCGGGAAGCCCGCCGCCGCCAAGCTTAGCGTGGTGGCCACGACCCCTGACCTCGCGGCCATCGCCCGAGAAATCGGCGGCGACTTGGTCGACGTCAAAGCGTTGGCCAAGCCGACCGAGGACCCCCACTTCGTCGACGCCAAGCCCAGTCACATCGTCACGCTGAATCGGGCCGACATCCTGATCGACGGGGGCGCCGAACTCGAAATCGGCTGGCTTCCGCCATTGCTCGAGAGTGCCCGCAACGACAAGATCGCCACCGGAGCACCGGGGCGGATTGTCGCGTCGTTGGGCATCACGATGCTCGAGATCCCAGCCACGTTCGATCGTGCGGCCGGCGACGTCCATCCGTACGGCAACCCCCATTTCCTCCTCGATCCGCTCAACGTGAAGATCATCGCGGCGCAAATGGCCGCTCATTTTGGTCAGGTCGACCCCAAATCGGCGACCGCGTTCACCGCCAACCTGGCCCGATTCTCGGCGGCTCTCGACAGCAAACTGACCGAGTGGCAGAAGGAGTTGGCTCCCTTTCGGGGCGCCAAGATCGTGACCTACCACAAGGACTTCGTCTATCTGGCTGAGCGGTTCAGCCTGGTGGTCGTCGACAACCTCGAGCCGAAACCCGGCATCGCGCCCTCACCCGCTCATCTCGCGAAGGTGATCGGCGAAATGAAGGCGGCCAACGTCCGGGTCGTGTTGGTGCAGCCCTATCAGAATCGGAAGACGGCCGAAACCGTGGCCCGCCAGACCAGTGCGACGGTGCTCGACATTCCTCAACAACCGGGAGTCTTGCCGGGCACCGACACCTATTTCGGACTGATGGACTACATGGTGAAGACGCTGGCCACCGCGCTCGGAGAGAAGAAATGAACCAGGTCGATCTTCACACCGTCTGGGAGGTCATGAAATGGCCCTTGGCGGCCTGCCTCGTATTGCCCCCGCTGCTGGTCTACATGGGCCTCCATGTGGTGAAGCGGGAAGTGATCTTCGTCGACCTCGCTCTTGCCCAGGTTGCGACGTTAGGCACCTGCATCGCCTTGATCATGGGCTACCACTTTGAGGACCGGGTCACCTTCTGGATCTCCCTCGGCGTGACGTTCGTTGGGGCCGCCCTCTTCAGCTGGTCACGGACGGTGGCCAAACGCCAGGTGCCCCAGGAAGCGATCATCGGGATCACCTTCGTGGTGGCCGCCGCGGGGGTGATCCTGTTGTTGAGTCGCGTTGCCGGCGGGAAGGAAGAACTCGAGCACCTGTTGACCGGCGACATTCTCAACGTCACCGCCGCCGAGGTCGGCCAACGAACCGCGGTGTTTGCGGGCCTCGCTGCGTTCTACGGAGTGTTCCACAAGCGGTTCGCCCTGATTTCGTCCGCCCCGGACGCCGCCCGCGCGGAGGGTGTTGGGATACCCCTCTGGGATTTCCTGTTTTACGCGGCGTTCGCGGTCGTGGTGGTGAGCTTTGTCCGGATTGCCGGCGTGCTGCTCACCTTCGCGTACCTGATCGTTCCGGCGGTTTGCGGGGTCATGCTGGCCAAGCAATGGATGGGACGGCTGGTCGTGGGGTGGATCGTGGCCGCGATGGCCAGCCTGATCGGCCTCTCGGCCTCCTACGTACTCGATCTGCCGACCGGGGCCGCGGTGGTCTGCGCCTGCGGGTTGCTGCTAGCCTTGGTGAGCATCTTGGTTGGCTTCCGTAAGCCAACCAGTTGACCGTGGCAGACCGCTCTACCGGCACTCATCGACCGCAGTCACTCGGTGAAGAAATCGCCAACAGCGTCAGTCATGGCGTCGGCTTTCTCGCGGCGTTGGTGGCGCTGCCGGTCCTGGTGCTCGGCGCGCTGCCGCACGGCGCCGCGGCCGTCGTCGGGGCCGTGATCTTTGCCGTGACCGCGGCCCTCCTCTACCTCACCTCCACGCTCTACCATGCCCTCGCCCCGAACCGGGCCAAGCGGCTGTTCCAAATCTTCGACCACGGCGCGATTTACCTCCTCATTGCCGGGACCTACACGCCGTTCACGCTGGGGGTGCTCCGCGGCCCCTGGGGCTGGACCCTCTTCGGGCTGATCTGGACCCTCGCGATCGCCGGCGTCGTCCTCAAGTCGGTGGGCGGAATTCGCTATCCGCGCCTCTCGACGGCGCTGTATCTCGGCATGGGGTGGCTCGTGCTGGTCGCGGCGAAGCCCCTCTGGCAAGGCGTGCCCGGCCCGGGACTGTTCTGGCTGGCCGCCGGCGGGCTGGCCTACACGGCGGGGGTCGGGTTCTATGCGGCCAATCGGCTTCGCTACGGCCACTTCGTCTGGCATCTGTTCGTGCTGACCGGCACGGCGTGCCACTTCGTGGCGGTGTTATACTACGCCCGCTAGCATCATGCGGCCGCCCGACGAGATTCGCACCGACCGGCTGATCCTCCGCCGGTGGCACCCTGATCATGCGATCCGGCTGAAAGCAGCGATCGACAACAACCTCGGACACCTCCAGGCGTGGATGCCGTGGGCCGCTGCCGAGCCGACGCCGGTGGCCGAGCTCGTCCTTCGCCTAGCCCAGTTCCACGCCGATTTCGAAGCGGGCCAGCAGTGGCTCTTCGGCCTCTTTCCCTTCGACGGCACCACCGTGCTGGGTGGCCTCGGATTGCACCCGGCCAAGGGCTCCGATGCTCCCGCCGGTGCAGTGGAAATCGGCTATTGGCTCCAGGCCGAGATGACCGGTCGCGGCTACGCTACCGAGGCGGTCGAGGCCGCCGTCCGCCTCCCGGGGGTCGCTCGCGCCGAGATCCGATGCGACCCAGGTAACATTCGGAGCGCGGCCGTCGCCCGCCGGCTCGGCTTCCGCCACGTGACCACGATCCGCGGCAACGCGATCACTCCGTCGGGCGCGCCTCGCGACACCATGATCTGGCGGTTTCCTCCCACGCCTTGACGCTCGGTCCCTGGCTCGGCAACCTTCGGTTCAACAAAGGAGCCAAACGTGATGACCGATGGGGGTCCGAGCCGACTCTTCGCCGACCCCGACGTAGCGGTCGAGCATCGGCCTGACGGATCCATTCGCCTTTCCTGCCCCAAACCGCTCGGGGCCCCGGCTCGAGCAATCGGCGAGTGGTTAGAGCACTGGGCCGCCGCGACGCCGGATCGGCCGTTCCTGATGGAACGCGGCCCTGCCGGCCAATGGTCCGGCCCGACCTACGCCGTCGCTCGCGACCACGTCTATCGGATCGCGACCTGGCTCCTCGGCCAAAACGTCTCAGCCGACCGGCCGGTCGCCATCCTCTCCGACAACAGCGTCGAGCACGGCCTCCTCAGCCTCGCGGCCATGCACGTCGGCATCCCGGTCACCCCGGTGTCCCCAGCCTACTCGACCCAATCCCGTGATTTCGCGAAACTCACGAGCATCCTTGATCAGGCTGAACCGGGCGTGATCTACGTGGCCGACCATGACCGCTATGGCCCGGCGCTAGCCGCGAGGCCGGCCAACCGAAACGCCGTCGTGGTGTCGGGATCCGCCCGGCCCGGCGACGAGGGCGTCGTCCCGTTCGCGGCAGTGACCCGCGAACTCGATCCTGCCGCGGTGGCCGAGCGGTTTGCCGACGTCGGATTGGAGTCGATTGCCAAGTTCCTCTTCACGTCGGGTTCGACCGGCAATCCCAAGGCCGT
>JAYTTT010000261.1:0-1798 GCA_043744895.1 Gemmatimonadota bacterium
GGCCGACGTCAATTGCGGGTATCGAGGCCTCGAGCCGGGCCTCCCGAAGCGGTGATCGACGTCAAGCTGTTCCGCCAGGATCCGGACGCCTTTCGCCGCTCGATCGCTCGCCGCCAGGATCCTTCGATCGATCAGGCGGTCGAAGCGCTGGCGGGTCTCGATCAGCACTGGCGAAGCCTGGTCGCCCAAGTCGAAGGGCTGAAGGCCACCCGTAACGCCGCCACCGAAGAAGTCGCCAAACGAAAACGGGCCAAGGAACCAACGGACGAGCTGATGGCCGAGCTCAAGGCATCGGGTGACCGGGTCAAGGCGCTCGATGCTGAGCTCCGGCTGGCCGAAGGCGAACTGCAGCAGCTCGCGCTCTCGATTCCGAATCTGCCTCACCCCGGCGCCCCCGATGGCGATGCGGCCGCCAACCGGGTGGTCCGGACTTGGGGCGACCCGAAGACCTTTCCGTTTCCGGTCAAACCCCATTGGGAACTTGGCGAGTCACTACGGTTGTTCGATCTGCCCCGGGGTGCGAAGATCACCGGGTCGGGATTCCCGCTGTTTACCGGCCTGGGCGCTCGGCTGGTCCGGTCGCTCGCCAACTTCATGCTTGACCTCCACAGCCGCGAGCACGGGTACCACGAGATCCAGCCGCCCTATCTCGTCAATCGAACGAGTCTGACCGGCACCGGTCAGTTGCCGAAGTTCGAAGCGGACATGTACCGGACGTCGGACGACCTGTTTCTGATCCCCACGGCCGAGGTCCCGGTCACCAACATCCATCGTGACGAAATCTTGGACGCCGCCCAGCTGCCGGCCACGTTCGTGGCCTACTCGCCGTGTTTCCGGCAGGAAGCGTTTTCGCATGGCAAGGACACCCGGGGCCTGATCCGGGTCCATCAATTCGACAAGGTCGAGCTGGTCCGGCTTACCGCGCCTAACGCCAGCGAGGCCGACCACCAGATCTTGACGGGACACGCCGAGACGGTCCTCCAGCGGCTCGGCCTTCCGTACCGGGTCCTCGAACTCGCGGCCGGCGATACCGGCTTCGCCTCGGCGCGGACCTACGATTTGGAGATCTGGGCACCCGGCACCGGAGCGTGGCTCGAGGTCTCCAGTTCGAGCACCTTCACCGACTTCCAGGCCCGGCGGGCCAACATCCGGTTCCGCCCCGCGCCCGGTGCCAAGCCCGAGTTCGTCCACACCTTGAACGCATCAGGCGTGGCCTTTCCGCGAACCATCATCGGCATTCTCGAGAATTACCAGGAGGCCGACGGGTCGATTCGGGTCCCCGACGTCTTGGTGCCATACCTCGGTACCGATCGCATTTCGGCCTAACCACATGTCCAGCGCCGATCTCGTCCTCGCGCTCAACCCCGAGCAGCGGGCGGCGGCCGAACACGTCGAGGGCCCGATGTTGGTCCTGGCCGGCGCCGGGTCCGGAAAGACCCGGGTCCTGACCACTCGGATCGCGCTCCTGATCGAACGCCACGGAGTTCGACCGGAGAAGATCTTTGCGGTCACCTTCACCAATCGGGCCGCCGCCGAAATGAAGGAACGGATCGGCCGGATGCTCGATCGCGACCCGGCGGGGCTGTGGATCGGGACCTTCCACAGCCTGTCGGCTCGGCTCCTGCGTCGCGAGGCCGAACGCCTCGGCTTTTCGCGCGAATTCACGATCTACGACGAGACCGACCGTCTGGCCCTGATCAAGCGGCTGCTCGAGCAGCGGAGCATTTCGCCGAAGATGTTCCCGCCCAAGCTGGTCCAAAATATTATTTCCAGCGCCAAGAACCGGATGCAGACGGCC
>JAYTTT010000262.1:0-6864 GCA_043744895.1 Gemmatimonadota bacterium
GGAAGATCCAGACCGACCCCTTCCGCTTCCTGATCTGCGCCGAGAAGTTCCAGACCGGCTACGACGAGCCGCTGCTGCACACGATGTACGTGGACAAGCCGCTCTCGGGCATCAAGGCGGTGCAGACGCTCTCCAGGCTCAACCGCGCCCACCCGCAGAAGCACGACTGCTTCGTACTCGACTTCCAGAACAACAGCGAGGGCGTGACCTTCGCGTTCCAGGACTACTACCGCACCACGCTGCTCGCCGAGGAGACCGACCCCAACAAACTGCACGACCTCAAGGGGGCACTCGATGCCGCGCAGGTCTACTCGCCCGAGCAGGTGCAGCGGTTGGTGGAACTCTTCCTTGGCGGCGCGGATCGCGACCAGCTCCATCCGATCCTCGGTGCTTGTGTGGCGGTCTACGTGGACCGGCTCGACGAGGATGGCCAGGTTGAGTTCAAAGGCAAGGCCAAGGTGTTCTGCCGCACTTACGCCTTCCTCTCGTCGGTGATCCCGTACAGCAACGCCGAGTGGGAAAAGCTCTCGATCTTCCTCGACCTGCTCACGCCCAAGCTGCCGGCGCCGAAGGAGGAGGACCTTGCCAAGGGCATCCTCGAAGCCATCGACATGGACAGCTACCGCGTCGAGAGGAAGGCGGCCATGAAGATCGCGCTGGTGGACTCGGATGCGGAGATCGAGCCCGTGCCGACCGACGCTAGCGGACACAAGCCGGAGCTGGTGGTGGATCGCCTGAGTAGCATTCTCAAGAGCTTCAATGAGCAGTTCGGGACCCTGTTCACCGACACCGATCGGGTGGCGAAGCGGATTCGAGACGATATCGCGCCGCAGGTCGCCGCTGACGTCGCCTACCGGAATGCCAAGGAGAACACGCCCCACACGGCGCGGATGGCGCACGACCAGGCGCTGGGGCGGGTTATGCAGCACCTGTTGAAGGATGACACGCAGGTTTACAAGCAGTTCGTGGAGAACGAGTCGTTTAGGCGGTTCGTTGGCGATATGGTGTTCGCGATTACAAACGAGCGGTAGGCAACGGTCGGTCCCAGTCCAGCTATTCCGCGATCAAGGCCAGGGAATCGACAAGGAGCTGAGGCGGGACCTCGCCGGTCGCCTTTCATCTCGGGCCGTAAACCGTTGCCCCCCCGGCATTTCGGCGAGGGTTGTGCAGAGCGGCCTGCAATGACAGTTTCCCGACCGGGCGAGGACGATGAATGAGCAACAACGTATTCCTTGTCTCGCCGTCGCGTCCTCTTGAGGATCGCTTTACCGCCCACTGGTGCGGTCTTCTTTCCGCCTATCCGGTGCTTGCACAGTTGGTGGTCGATCGTATCGCCAGGTTTGCGCGCCTACCGCAGGCGACCTTCCAGGCCGTCGTGGATCATCCATCCGGGACAGCCGCGAACCGACCTGATTGCTTGCTCCAAACCGACAAGTACGAAGTAATCTGTGAACACAAACTGGATGGCCCTTTGGGGCCAAGGCAGCTTGAACGTTACTTGGAGCAATGCGGACCGAGAACCTACTTGGCGCTGATTGCGACCCAGCGGTTGGCCCTGCCAGCCGCAGTGTCGGCATCACGGCGGTACGTTACCCCATCTGGTAACGGCGCGGCGCATTTTTTGTGGCGTGATTTCTACGCCGACGTAGCCGGGTTCAAGGAACCTTTCGTTGAGCAGTTCCGAGCCTACATGGAGGCGCTCGGCATGAGTCCTCTACGTTGGGGCACCGTCGGCGACCCCTTCATCGACGCAGACGCGGCAGCCGCATTTCGGGAACTTTACCGGCCGCTCGCCGAACGGCTGGGGAGAAGGGGCGTTCGAACGGTAGTCCGTAGCAACAGCCTGGTCCTGCAAATCAAATACGCCCGTCCAGATGTGCCATTGTTCTATGTGAGGCCCACGCAATGGGATGGACTGGCTGGGATCCCAATCACCGGCCGGTTGCTGCACATGAGGGTGTTGGCCTCGGGCACTGGCAGCACGCTTCCTCGTCAGACGGGGTTCGTTGCCGGGAGAGGCCCGACGGTGTTCGTGGATACGTTGCGGGAGGCGATCCCCGCTGAGTGGAAGCGAAACCTCTTCGCCGAGCGCGACTACTTTGTGCGGCTTGACGACGTGCTTCACCCCGACTCGAGTCGGGCGGCGGTTCTCCTGGAAGGGGTGGTCGAGCGGGCACTCGCCCACCTTGAACAAGGAAAGGGGGCCAAGACAGTAGCTGCGCAACCTCCGATGTGACTGGAACCAATACGAAGACCTCTCGCGGCGGAAGGTGTCGCGGCCCCGATAACCCGATGTGGGGTGGCGTCGCCTGTTGGCTGGGCTCGATGGCCGGCGTCCGGCCTATTGTGGAAGGTTCCAGCAGGCGCTTCGCAGACGGTCCAGCAGATGCCTCTCCAGACACGGCGTCCGCCCCGTCGTCCGCTCCCTGATCCGACGGCGGTCGCCCCCCGGGGCCCGCTTCCTCGGGCCCTCTGTAGCGGTTCCTCCCGCTGTTACTCAGGTATCATCTTGATGCCGAAGTTTGTGGGTTTCTTCGCCACAACGCTTCCTCGAGAGGAACGGAATTCGATGTACTGGGCCGTGCCGTGGAGATATGCATCGGCGCCCGCGAAAGCCCTGTCAATGACGCACCCTGGCCTCAATCATCTTCATCACCGGAGGCGGCAGCAACGGCGCCGTCACTTGCGACGGGTCGGGATAGAGCGCCTTGGCGTTCCTGATGAATGAGGTGACCACCTCGGTGTAATCGTAGGCGGGGGCCCCGGCGACCACACCGTCGAAAGTCCTCCGGATAGCGCTGGGTCCCATCATCGCCTGCCGGCCACCGTTGGAGCAGCCGAGGAAATATGATTTTACCCATGCCTTGCCGTAGCAGGCCTGGATCAGCGCCTTGACGGTCTCGGCCGTGCGGTGGACGGCCACGTGGCCGATGGGGTCACGGCCACGGCATCCGTGATCCGGGCATCGGCGAGCGAGGCGGTCTTGAGCGACTCACAGGTCCAGGAGCGGATCAGCCATTGTGGCGCCTCGCAGGCGCTTGATCTCCTCAAGAACGAGGATGTCCGCCTGATCCTGCGGCCGCCCGGTTCGCTTCGAGGCGATCAGGTGGTCGAGCGATATCGTCGGGATCGGAACGCCCTCCACCTCGAACCGGGTGGCTTCCCGGACGGCATCACGATACCGGACCGACCACGCCAGGGTGAGAATGTCGACCCGCGGCGAATCGCCGATGATGGTCACAAATTTGGCCACGATCTCCTTGGCCGCCCATTCGCGGGCAAACCCGAACCCCACGTGGGCGAGGGCTTCGAGAACCCGCGCGGCGTTCTCCTCGGTTGGTTCGATCAGGATGTCGATGTCACGGGTAGCGCGAGCACTGCCCCACAGTTGGAGCGCCCGGGCACCCACTATCAGGTAGCGCGCCTCGGCCCGATTGAGATGATAGCAGACCTCGGCCAGCTCCGTCTTGAACGACGGCGTCAGAGGAGGCCGGCTGCCTCCAGGTTCTTCCATGCGAGATAGTCCTCCGGTCGGTCAAAACTGATGAACAGCCGCCCATAGGAACGGGCCGGCACCTCGCGGGCGGTTCGTTCCGCCGCCAGGACCCGAGCTTCCGGCGACAGGCGGACATCGTCCGCGAGCATCCGCCGTCGCGATGGATCGAGCCGTCCGGCGTCCGCCGGAACGGTGGACCGCGGTGGCGCCGCCATGCCACGCTCGGCGACGATGCCGGACAGGGGAGGCGCGTGCCGCTGCGCGCCGAGGCGCCGGACGGCTTCCGCGATGACCCAGCTTCGCGACCGGTCCCACTGGCGGGCCAGCTGGTCGGCCTGGCGCACCAGATCGGCTGGGATCGTCATGCTGATCCGCCCAAGGGGTGTCTTCATATGAAATCATACTAAGTAATACTGCGTCGAATGGCAAGCCCGGACGCCGGCCAAGCTAGTTGCCGCCCGGAGATGGCCATACGCCTGACCAAAGCCTTTGGGAGTACCCCGGCAACCTGGCTCGGGATGCAGATGGCGTACGACCTGGCGCAGGCCCGGAAGCGGGAATCCACCATCCGCGTCCGTCGCTACGAGCGTCTCGAGGGAAGGGCGGCCGCCTGACCGGGTCGGCCGCGGCTCGATTGCGTTCGATTGCTCAAGGCTGCGTTGATTTGGTTAGGTCTTGGACAGGGCCATGCGGTACCTTGCCCCGACCCGAATGAGGAAGCGCGGCCGTGGTTCACTCAGGACTGATCTTCAAGGTTGACTGGTCGCGGGGCGATCAATATCTTCTCAAGCACTACCCCCCTGGTCCCTTCGGGGGCCGGGCAGCGAGGCCGTGCCGCAAGGCCGGCCTCAGCTTTTTCGGGTCGGTCCGGTGAAGACCAACGTCTACGTCGACGGATTCAACCTCTACTACGGGTCCGTTCGGAAGACACCCTACCGGTGGCTGGACATCTCGGCGATGTGCCGCAAGCTCCTTCCGCGCCACGAGATAATCCGGGTCAAGTATTTCACGGCCCGAGTTTCTGGTCGCATCGGCGATCCGGATCAGCAGACCCGACAGCAGGCCTATTTGCGAGCGCCCAACGCATCGCCGAACCTCGAGATCATTTACGGGCACTTCCTGACGAATCGAGTCCGGATGCCGGTTGCAGACTGCCCTCCGCACGCCCAGCGATACGAGTGGGTGATCAAGACCGAGGAGAAGGGTTCCGATGTGAACCTGGCTGCCCACTTGCTCACTGACGCATTCCGAGGTCAGTTCGAGGCTGCCGTTGTGGTGACCAACGACTCCGACCTCACGGAGCCGGTTCGAATCGTCAAACAGGAGCTGGGATTGGTGGTTGGGATTCTGAATCCGCACCGGCATCCATCCCGCGAGCTGTTGCGGAACGCCTCGTTCCTCAAGCCGATCCGCCAAGGCGTGCTCGCCGCAAGTCAGCTACCAAACCCGGTTCGCGATGCTACCGGCGAGGTACGGAAGCCAACCAGCTGGTAACGCCGTTGGAGTCGGAGGTTCCGCCGTGAGTAGCCTCGCGGTGCAGGACGTCCTCGAGTATCTGGCCGCCGGCATGACAGAAGGTCAGATCCTTCCCGGCCGCGTGAAGCTGCTCTTCGGCCAGAACCTCTAGCCACGGCGGACCCGCAGACCGATCGGTTGAGCCAACTCCTTCGGGATGACCCGGCCATCGCCGCCTGGCGGGGAACGCCGGTGGAGTGCGCCTCCGCGATCGCCCGTCTGGAACGGGAGCGTCGGCTCACCGAGGACGGCGTCGCAGCCGCGATCGCCCGGCTCACCGAGGCGGTCAAGAGTTGGACCGAAATCCCACCGGTGGGGCGGGTCCGGGACCAGGCCGCCCGCCTGCTCCTTCGGGCCGCGGACGCGCTCCAACTCGCGGCCGCCGTGGTGTTGGCCGACTTCGACCTTCGGTCGCTCCCCTTCGTGACGCTCGATCAACAGCTTGCGTCCGCCGCCAAGCGGGAGGGTTTCGAGGTTTGGGCGTAAACGGTGGTTGGCGTCAGCGGGGCGGCTGAATCGCCGCGCTCCACCGAAACGTGCCCCACTCCATCACCAGGGCCGGCCCCGCCGGATCCACCCGGATCGTGAACCGCTCGACCGGGGCCCGCGGCTCACCGACCTCCATCGGCGCCCGGCCGAGATCATGGCTGGGCCCGTATTCAGTGCCCCACTGGCCCGTCTGCCGGTTCACGATCAGGCTCACCCCGGTCCGGGTCGGCAGGGTCCAGAGCGTGTAGGTCCCAGCCGGCAGCGACATCCCGGCCAACCGGAGCGGCGCACCGATCGTCAGCTGCGTGGCGGCGTTGGCGCCGGTCCGCCAGACCTGATCGTAGGGAATCACCCCGCCCACCAGGGTCCGGCCCCGGGCCAGCGGGCGGCTGTAGTCGACCGTGATGGCCGTCCCGGCAACCTCAGCCTGGGTCGTGTCCCGCGGGCTCAGCCACCGGGAGAAGCCGCCGGCCCGCTCCGCCGCCGCGAACCGCTCGACCAGGGCGGGGATGTCCGGCGGCGCGCTGATCCGCCGGACCTCCTGCAGGTAGGTGGTGCCGGCACCCGAGTAGCGGAGCATCCGCCCGTCTGGGTCGAGGCGGGCCGTCCCCGAGCCGGCCAGCCCTGAACTGCTCAGGGCCACCTCGCCGTTAGGCAGGTGGGTGACCTGCGCGTTGCCGAAATGCCCCTCGGCCCAGCCCTCGAAGAAGTACTGCCCGATGTGGGTGCTGTCCGGGAGCCCCCGGGCCGCCTGGACGAGCCGCTCGGAGGTAGCATAGAGGAAGGCATTCCAGGGGACCGTCCGCGGGTAGGCGGTGGCGACGGTGCGGTCGACGCTGTCCGCCCCGGCCCGCCTGATGACCCTGACCTGGGTGCCGTCGAAACTGAGTTCGTGATGGAGATCGGACTCGCCGGCCGGGGCGTTAGGCAAACGTGAGTCCATGGTCCACCGCCGGAAGGATCCATCCGGCGCGATCGTCGCCTCCCACCGGCGATGGACCACGGTCGGCGAGCGCCCCACCGCCTCGCCGACGAGGTGGTCACCCCGCCGGGTCACCCACTCCACCGACGTCGTGTCGTGGCCGAGCGTGGCGACGAATCCCCAGCTCTCGGGTGGTTCCGAACCGCAGCCCGCGGCGGCGACCGTGGTGAGCAGGGCAGCCAGACACCTGGCGAATGTCATTCGGATCTCATCGTTGGGGTGTGGGGCGGCCGCGGGGGACTGAGGACTTGATAGGCCCTACGGGGTCCGGGGCGGGCCCGTTTCGGGTAGTGATCGAGCAATGTCCTGGGCCTATTCGCGGATGGATTCGGAAGCCAGGAGCAGCGAAACGAGGGTAACGCTGAGGGTTGAGCGGGTCATC
>JAYTTT010000263.1:0-25750 GCA_043744895.1 Gemmatimonadota bacterium
ATCGCAGTGATGCGGGCCGCCGCCGCGGAGGGCAAGACCGTCGTCATCCTCGACCGGCCGAACCCGATTGGCGGGGCGGTCCAGGGCCCGGTCCTCGAGCCGGCCTTCCGGTCGTTTGTGGGAAGCCTCGAAGTCCCGATTCGCCATGGCATGACGTTGGGTGAACAGGCCAGGTTTGCCAACGCTGAGTTGGGCATCGGGGTCCGGCTTATCGTGGTGGCCGCGGCTGGGTGGCGCCGGAAGGACGACGCGACCGTCACCGGTCTCCCGTTCGTGGCGCCGAGTCCCAATCTCCAAAGCTTGGAGAGTCTCTTCCACTATCCCGGGACCTGTCTGTTCGAAGCGACGGCCCTGTCGGTCGGCAGGGGCACCGACGCGGCGTTTCGGCAGATCGGGGCGCCGTGGCTCGACACGACCCGGGTGTTGGCCAGGGCGCGCCGGGCCAATCTCAAAGGGGTCCGGCTGGAATCGACGACGTTCACGCCGGTTCGCCCCGGTGATGCCAAACACCCGGGCGTCCTCCTGGCCGGCATCCGTTTGGTGATGACCGACTCCAAGCAATACGACCCGATCCGGACCGCGCTGGTATTGCTCGATGCGGTGGTCGCCGTCCACCCCGACCAAGTCGGGTTCACCCCGGCGTCATTCGATCGGCTTGCGGGCGGCTCCGGCCTCCGGGCCGACCTGCTGGCCCGCCGCCCGGTCGAAGCCATTCTGGCCGGTTGGAAGCCCCGGCTGGCCGAGTTCCGACGGCGGAGTCGTCCGTTCCTGCTCTACCATTAGGGACCCTCAACTGGTGCGCCTTCGGAGCCGACGAATTGCGATTCGGCGAGTGAGCGGTTATGCTTGCGCGCTGGTAAGTCGTTGAAAAAATTGGACCTTACGGCCGACTGACAGCGCTGGCGAGGGCGCGTGAAACTGGTCACCAAGTCGTTGGAACGAGCCTATCTTGGTCTGACGGAACCAGTCGTCACCTGGCTTCTCGGACACCGCGTTCGGCCCAATACGCTGACGACGATCGGGGCGCTTCTCGTTGCCGTCTCGGCGGTGGCTTTTGGGTTCGGCTGGATCCGGACCGGCGGGGCGCTGCTGCTTGTCTCGGGCGTCGTCGATACGTTCGATGGCCAGGTGGCTCGCCGGGGTGGGTTGGTCTCGAAGTTCGGCGCCTTCTACGATTCGACGCTCGATCGAGTGGGAGACGGCGCCACCTTTATCGGGATCGCGGCGTACTTGCTGAAAGCGCCGGGGGTGGCATTCCGGATCGAGACGGCCGTGGTCTGCATGATCGCGATCCTCAGCTCGCTGCTGGTGTCGTACGCCCGGGCCCGGGCGGAAGGGCTCGGGCTCGACTGCAAGGTGGGCATCGTGCAGCGAGCCGAGCGAATGATCATGATCGGCGTCCCGTCGGTCATCGTGGGCGCCGGGCCGAACGGGATCGTGCTGCAGATCCTGGCGGTTTTGCTCGCCATTCTGTCGACGGTGACGGTCGTGCAGCGGTTCGTGTACGTCTACCAGGTCACGGAGGGAACTCCTGACCCGAAGTGAAAATTTGAAAGGACCCACTGTGGCACAGGCAACTCCCCGCCCGATCGCTCCGGCCGATGGCAAGCTCGGCGTGCTCGTCGTCGGTCTCGGCGCCGTGGCCTCGACCTTCATTGCCGGCGTCGAGAATGTCAGACGGGGCCGGGCTCAGCCAACCGGCGCTCTGACCCAACTCGCCACCATCCGCCTCGGCAAACGGACCGACCAACGGGCCCCGCTGATCAAGGATTTCGTCCCCCTGGCCACCCTCAACGATTTGGTCTTTGGGGCCTGGGACCCGGTGCCGGACGACTGCTATCAGTCCTGCCTCCACTGCGGCGTGCTCGACAAGCACGAACACGTCGAACCGATTGCCGACTTTCTCAAGACCATCAAGCCGATGCCGGCCGCGTTCGATCAGTACTATGTGAAACGGCTCCAGGGCACCAACGTCAAAACCGGCACCAAGCGGCAGTTGGCCGACGCCCTCCGGAAAGACATCCGGGACTTCAAGGCAAAGCACGGCGTGGCCCGGATGGTCATGGTCTGGTGCGCCTCGACCGAGATCTTCATCGTCCCCGGTCCGCAACATCAGTCGATCGAGGCGTTCGAAAAGGCCCTCGATGCCAACGACCAGGCCATCGCCCCCTCGATGCTCTACGCCTACGCCTCGATGATGGAGGGCGTTCCGTTCGCCAACGGCGCCCCCAACCTGACGTGCGATTTCCCGGCCATCGAGGCACTCGCCAAGCAGAAGAACTGCGCCATCGGCGGCAAGGACTTCAAGACCGGTCAGACGATGCTCAAGACCGTGCTCGCCCCGATGTTCAAGGCCCGGATGCTGGGGGTGGCCGGCTGGTATTCGACCAATATCCTCGGCAACCGCGACGGCGAGATTCTCGACGACCCCGAGAGCTTCAAAACGAAGGAAGAGTCGAAGCTCGGCGTGCTGGAACACATCCTCCAGCCGGAGATGTATCCGCACCTGTACGGCAAGCTCTACCACAAGGTCCGGATCAACTACTATCCCCCCCGGGGCGACAACAAAGAGGGCTGGGACAACATCGACATCTTCGGGTGGCTCGGCTATCCGATGCAGATCAAGGTCGACTTCCTCTGCCGGGACTCGATTCTCGCCGCGCCGCTGGTGCTCGACTTGGCGTTGTTCTTTGACCTCGCGCAGCGGGCGGGGATGAGCGGCGTCCAGGAATGGCTCTCGTTCTACTTCAAGAGCCCGCAGGTGGCCCCCGGCCTCTACCCTGAGCATGACCTGTTCATTCAGCAAACCAAACTCAAGAACACCCTTCGGTTCCTGATGGGCGAAGACCAGATCACCCATCTGGGCGTCGAGTACTACGACTACGGCAAGGAATAGCCCCGAGGCCACCATGAAATATTTTCACCGGACCTCCGTGTCGCCCGATGAAGTGGTGGCGAAGGCGGCGTCCTACTTCGGGGCGCGGATGAGTCCGACCGAAGAAGGCAGGCGAACCCGCCGGTTTTCCAGCGCGGTCGGGCAGGTCGGCGTGACGGTCCAGGCCGAGGGCGGCCACTACACCCTAGTGACCGTGGACACCAATCAGCCGGGCGAGAGCGAACTCGATAGGTTCGCCAAGCGGTTTCTCTCGACCGTGCACACGATGGCGGACGACCGTCACGTGGTGCGCGGCGCCTACTAAACCATCGTGACCGATATTCCGGCCGGCCTGACCCGGGCCCAGTTGCACGAGCTGTACTACTGGATGCGGCTGACGAGGACGCTGGAAGAAAAATTGGTGGCGCTGTACCGGCAGACCAAGGTTATCGGCGGGCTGTTCCGCTCGCTGGGCCAAGAGGCCGACGCGGTCGGCAGCGCGTTTGCCCTGGACCGCGCCAAGGGCGACATCCTCTCGCCCCTGATCCGGAACCTCGGCTCCATGCTGGTCCAAGGCGCCACGCCGCTCGAAGTGCTCCGCCAGTACATGGCCAAAGCCGAGAGTCCCACTCGCGGCCGCGAACTCAACCTCCACTTCAACGATCTCGACCGCGGCTTCCTGGGTCAAATCTCCCATTTGGGCGATATGGTCCCGGTCATGTGCGGCGTGACGATGTCGTTCAAAATCCGTCGCGAGCCGCGGGTCGGCATGGTCTACATCGGCGACGGCGGGATGAGTACCGGCGCGTTCCACGAGGGGATCAACTTCGCCGCGGTCCAGCGGCTTCCGTTGGTGATCATTTGTGAGAACAACGGGTATGCCTATTCCACTCCAATGCGCCGCCAGACGGCGGTGCAGTTCTTGGTAGAGAAAGCCGCCGGCTATGGGGTGGCCGGTGAGCAGGCCGACGGCAATGACGTCCTGGCCGTGTACGAGACGACGCGGAAGGCGGTCGACCGGGCCCGCAGCGGCGGCGGCGTCACGTTGGTGGAGCTGATCACCTTTCGCCGGAAGGGCCACGCGGAACACGACAATCAGTCGTATGTGCCGAAAGAAGAGCTCGAAGCGTGGGAGGCTCGGGACCCGATCGATCGGTACGTCCGGCGGCTCACCGAGCAAGGCTGGGCATCGCCCGCCGAACTTGCCGCATTGGATCGCCGGATCACCGGCGAAATCGACACCGCGGTGGCGCAATGCGAGAACGAGCCGCTGCCTGATCCGGCGTCGGCTCTGCTCGGGGTGTTCGCTTCCGAGCCCGCGGCGGAACTCGAATGGTACCGGAGACTCTGACGTGGCCCTGGTAACGTATCTCGAGGCCATCCGGGACGGGCTCCGCGAAGAAATGGAACGCGACGACCGGGTCTTCATGATCGGCGAAGACATCGGGGCCTTTGGGGGGGCCTTCAAGGTGACGGAGGGGCTTCAGGAGCGATTCGGGGTCGACCGCGTCATCGATGCGCCGATTTCGGAAACCGCGATCGTTGGCGCCGCCGCCGGTGCGGCGCACATGGGACTCCGGCCCGTCTGCGAGATGCAGTTCATCGACTTCCTTTCCTGCGCCTATTCCATCATCACCAACTACGTGGCCACGGCCCGGTACCGCGCCGGTCTCAAGACGCCGATGGTCATCCGGGGCCCGTCGGGTGGCTACGTTCGGGGCGGGCCGTTCCACTCCCAGAATCCCGAGGCGGCCTACCTCCACACCCCGGGGCTCAAGATCGTGGCCCCGGCCACCGTGCGCGATGCCAAGGGCCTTATCAAGGCGGCCATCCGCGATGACGACCCGGTGTTGTACTTTGAACACAAGTATCTGTATCGGCGGATCAAGGAGGATCTTCCCGACGGCGAGGAGATCCTGACCCCGATCGGGAAGGCGAACGTCGCCAGACCGGGCACCGACCTGACCATCGTGACCTATTCCGCCATGGTCCACAAGGCGCTCGAGGCGGCCGACCAACTGAGCAACGACGGGGTGTCGGTCGAGGTGATCGATCTGCGGACGTTGCTGCCGATCGATGACGCCACGATCGTCGCGAGCGTCAAGAAAACCAACCGGGTCTTGATCGTCCACGAAGACACCCGAACCGGCGGAATAGCGGGTGAGTTGTCGGCTCGGATCAACGAGCAGTGTTTTGAATGGCTGGATGCGCCGGTCCGGCGGGTCTGCGCGCACGACGTGCCGCTGCCCTACGCCCCGACGCTCGAAGATTTCGTGCTGCCCCAGACCGACGATATCGTCAAGGCAGTGCGCTGGATGGTGGGGTACTAGGAGACTGCTATGGCGCGAATTGACGTGGTGATGCCCCAAATGGGCGAGTCCATTACCGAGGGCACTCTGTCCAAGTGGCTCAAGAAGCTTGGCGATCCGGTCAAGCGAGACGAGCCGATGTTCGAGATCTCGACCGACAAAGTCGACGCGGAGATTCCCGCGCCGAGCGCCGGGATCCTGGCCGAGATCTTGGTCAATGAAGGGCAAACGGTGCCGATTCAGACGCTGGTGGCGCGGATCGAGACTGAGGCCGGGGTTGGGGCGGCGCCCACGCCTGCCCCCGCGCCCGTCGCTCCGGCGGCCCCGAAACCGGCCCCGACGGCGCCGGTTGCTCCTGCGTCTGCCGCCCCGAAGGCGATGACCCCACCAGTCCCGCCGGCCGGCGCCGACGAATCGATGGAGGCCCGCCTTCGTCGCAAGTCCACCCCCGTCGTCCGAAAGATGGTGGCCGAGCATGGCCTCGACCTGACGGCCATTGCGGGAAGCGGACTGGCCGGCCGGGTCACCAAGAACGACGTGATCAGCTATCTCGACCAAGGCCTCGCCGCCGAGCCGGCGCCGGCGGCTGCCCCGCGATCGCCGGCCGCGGGCGGCTCGCCGGCCGGGGTGCATATCATCCCGGGCCCGGTCGTCGAGCCATGGGAGGGCGACAAGGTCGAGCCGTGGTCGCGGATCCGCAAGCTGACCGCCGATCACATGCTGATGTCGCGACGAGTCTCGCCGCATGTCAGCAGTCTGATCGAGATCGACTATACCCGGGTCGCCCAGATCCGGGCGAAGCGAAAGGCGGAGTTCGCCGAGCGGGGGGTCAATCTGACGTTTCTGGCGTTCATCGCCAAAGCGGTGGCCGACAGCCTTCGGAAACATCCGATGGTCAACTCGGCCGTCATGGGAGAAGCCACGATCATTCGCCGGGAGATCAATCTTGGCATTGCGGTGGCGCTCGACTGGGGCCTGATCGTTCCGGTGGTCCGTCGCGCCGACGAGCTCAATCTGTTCGGCCTGGCCCGATCGATCGGCGACTTGGCCGACCGCGCGCGCACCAAGAAACTGTCGCCCGATGAGGTCCAGAAGGGTACCTTCACGATCACTAATCCGGGCGGATTTGGGACCATTGTCGGGTTACCCATCATCAACCAGCCCCAGTCGGCGATTCTAGCGGTCGGATCGATTGAAAAGCAGCCGTCGGTCATCACCGCGCCCGATGGAACTGACTCGATCGCGATTCGCACCAAGGGGATTCTGGCGATGTCGTTCGACCACCGGGTGGTCGACGGGGCGAACGCCGATCGGTTCTTGGCCGACCTCAAGAAAGCGCTCCACGAGTTCCCGGACAACGCCTAATCATTCGGAGCCGAACCGATGTCGAGAGAAATTGCCGTCGCGAACTCCAGGTGGACGGTCACCACGACCGGCCGCCGGACCCAATACGCCAGGGACGAGTTTACCGTGTGCTTCAGCCGAATCGGGACCGACGAACAGCGGGTGGCCCGCTATTCGCCGCTCGGCACCAAGGCCAGGGAATCGTCGCTGGCGGAATTGACGGACCCCCAACTGGCCGACCTACTGGCCCGGTCGCAGCCGTCTTGGACCTCGGTAGAACTCGGATACCGCCGCTGACCCACGTCGCCGACCTCCATCTCCATAGCACGGCCTCCGACGGGACCTTGCCTCCCGCGGAGGTGGTTCGGCTGGGAGCCGCCGCCGGTCTCGCGGCCATTGCCCTGACCGATCATGATACCGTCGCCGGCGTCGCCGAAGCGCGCGGTGCCGGCGCCACGCTCGGGGTCAAAGTCATTGCCGGATGCGAGTTCTCCGTCAAGGTCGAGTGGGGCGAGATGCACCTGCTTGGCTATTTCCTGCCGGACCAGCACCCCGAATTGTTAGGCACCTTGAACCGAATGCGGGCCGGCCGGGCCGACCGGGGCGTCGCGATGGTCGAAGCGATTCGGCGGATCGGGTTTCCGGTCGAAATCGCCGAGGTCGAACGGGTGGCGGCCGGCGCGCCGATCGGGCGGCCCCACGTCGCCCGGGTGCTGATGGAACGAAAGATCGTCCGGAGTTTCGACGAGGCCTTCGACCGGTTCTTGGGTCAGGGACGGCCGGCCTATGTGCCCAAGGTGCTCCCCGACCTGGGCGACATCACCGGCCTGATTCGCCGAGTGGGCGGGGTGTCGTCGGCGGCCCATTTGCGCGAGCGGGGCAGTCGGGCGCTGCTGGCGACCTTTCGGGACCAGGGACTCGATGCCGTCGAGGTCCGCCATCCGAGCCAGAGCGGGCCAGTCCGGGCCGAGCTCGAGCGATCGGCGGAGGCCCTTGGTCTCCTCAAGACCGGTGGGAGCGATTCCCACGGCGAAGCGGCCGTGAGCCCCTCGCACAGTGTCATCGGTGGCGAGCGGGTCCCCATGGCGTGGGTCGACGCGTTGGAGCGGCTGTCTGCGGAACGGCAGCCCCCCGACGCGGCCGGATGACGTCCCCGGCCCCGGCCGCCTTTCGCGACATTGTTGTCATCGGCGGCGGGTGCTACGGCTCGTTCTACGCCGGTCAGCTGGCCCTGGCCCGCTTTCGCGGGAAGATCACCTTTCGTGAGGTGATCGTGGTGGATCGGAACCCGTCCTGTCAGGCCGTCCGAGAGAACCTCCTTCCGGCTGATTTCTCGCTCGCGGCGGAAGACTGGGATCCATTTCTCGATCGGTTTCTGGATCGGGGGCCGCCCCCGCCGACGGACCCGGATGACGCCATCGTCCCCTCGCCGTTGATGCCGCATCTGATGGCTCACTGGCTGGCCCGGCTGGCCCAGCGCTGCTGGCCCGGCCGGGTGGCGGAGGCCGTCCCGGTGTCTGAACCGTTAGGCACTCCGTACGATGTCTTGGCGCCCGATGGGACCCGGTATGTCTCCTTCGCCGACTGGCTCTGTCCGACCCACTGCATCGAGCCCCATGTGTGCCCGGTCATTCGGGGGCCGCGGACCTGGGAAATGAAGGATGCATTGGCTCGCTACGTCGGGGACCTCGATCGGGGCAGCCCCACCGCCGGCCCAGCGCTTTTCGTCACCCGTCACCGGGCCTTTGGCGTCGGGATGTTCGACGTGGCCGAGGTCCGGGCGGCCCGGGAGCAACTCGCGGCGGCGGTCGAACGGGGAGCGGCGCTCGTGATGGCCACCGTCTCCTCGTGTCACGGGGCGGTCGGGATGCTCCGGGTCACCGGTGCAGCGCCAGCACCGTGAGGGCCGCGATGGCCTGTCCCGCCAGGACGTCGCCGGGGTAGTGGACCCCCAGAGCAACCCGGCTCATCCCAACCAAGAGCCCGAGCCCGACCAGGGGAGCCATCAGCTGGGGGAACGCGATGGCGTAACTCAGCGCGATCGCCAGGCTCGAGGCCGAATGGCCGGACGGAAACGAGAATCGATCCGGGTTCGCGATGACGCGTCGCTCCGGGGTCCGTTCGGACGGTCGTGGGCGGCCAACCAGGCGCTTGGCGGCTTGAATGAAGGGGTGCGAGACGACCAGCGCCAGCGCGGCCTCCGTGGCGATGCCCCTTGGCCCCTGGGGTCCGAACAGGGGCAAGACGGCCGCTCCGATCGTGACCGGCGCGCTGCCCAGGCCGGTGACCGCGATCCAGAACCGTCGATGGAGTCCGGAGGCGTCCACGGGCAGCGACCACCGGAGGTAGAGGAGCCGGTCGCGGGCGTCGATCCGGGAAAGCAGGCCAGCAGGGGACATGATCATCTCCGTATTGGGGCTGTTCATAACGGTCGCGGTTAGGCGTTAGGGACACCTAACGGTGGTGTCTCGGACTGGTCACGAGCCGCGGTCATCACGTTGTGACACGAGCCTAACGTTATCGTGACCCAGCGGCGCCATGTTCAGTCGATGCGGGCACTCTACTTTACGGACACCTATCCGCCCCAAGTCAATGGGGTTTCCGTCGTCACTGAATTGTCGGCCCGAGGCTTGATTGCCCGGGGCTGGGAGGTCGGGGTCGTCGCGCCGCGGTATCCGCCAGGCGCCGACGTATTCGGAGGGACCCGCCGAGAAGTGCTCCTGGCTCCCCCCAGCTGGCCGATCCCGAACTACCCCGAAATCCGGGTTATGGCCCCCGTCATGGGCGAGGCGCTTCGGACCGCCCGCCGCTTCGCCCCCGACCTGATTCATTGTGCCACCGAATTCGTCGCCGGCCGGCTCGGCCAATGGGTGGCCCGCAAACTCAGGGTCCCGATGGTGACGTCGTATCACACCGATTTCGGTCGCTACATGCAATCCTACGGTTTGCCCCGCCTTCAGGGCGTCATGACCCGGTACCTCACCCGGTTCCACCGGCGGGCCGACCGGACCTTCACTCCGTCACACGCCACCCGAACTGAGTTGCTCGAACGCGGCATTGATCGGGCGGTCGTGTGGGGGTGTGGTGTCGACGCGGCTCGGTTCCATCCGGGCGAGCGCTCGACCGAGGTCCGCTGGAGCCTGGCTCCTGAGGACTCGTTCATTTTCCTGCATGTCGGCCGGATGGCGCCTGAGAAGAGCGTCGATCGGATCGTGGCAGCCTTCGCCCGGTGCCGGGCCCGGCTCGGGTCCCGGGTCACCCTCGTCCTAGCGGGCGACGGTCCCAGCCGGGTCGAAATGGCCCGCTCGGCGCCGACCGGCGTCTTGTTCTTGGGGTATCTCGACCGCATCAAGGAGCTACCCGCCCTCTACGCCAGCGCCGACGCTTTCGTCTTCGCGTCGGAGACGGAGACCCTGGGCTTGGTAGTCCTTGAGGCGATGGCCAGCGGCCTCCCGGTCGTGGCCGCCCCGGCCGGCGGGGTCGCCGATCACCTCCGCCACGGGGTCAACGGCCTGGCGTACCGCCCCGGGGACGTCGGCCAGATGGCGGACTTCATGATCGAGCTGGCGACGGGGTCGAACCTGCGGGCGTCGTTGGCTGCTGGCGCTCGGCGGACGGCAGCCGAGCTTTCGTGGGAACGCGAGCTCGACCGGCTCGACTCCGGCTATCGCGAGGTTATTCGGCTCGGCCCGGCCTCGGCTCGGGCCATCGACGAGCCCGGCCTCTTGGGGTCCCACCCGTAGCCGCACGCGCGCCACGAGGTCTTATATTTGAGGCCGCCTGACGACCGTTCTGGTTGTCGGGGACCACCATGAGACCCGGTCAAATGACAAGACATGATGTGATCGTCGTCGGCGCCGGCCCAGCGGGGATGTGTGCGGGGATGTATGCCGGGCGCGGGATGCTGGATGCGGTCGTGCTGGAGCGCGGCATTCCGGGCGGCGAGTTGCTCAACACCGAAAAAATCGAGGACTACCCGGGATTCGAGTCGATTCTGGGTCCCGAGTTGGCGGCGAAGATGGCCGCCCATGCGGAAAAATTCGGGGCCAAGATTCTCAATGAGAACGTCGAAGGAATCTTTCGGGAGCCGGATGGCTCTTTCCGGGTGACGACGAGCTCCGGCACCGATTTCCGGAGCACCACGGTCATTCTGACGGCCGGCGGAACCCCGACCAAACTCGACGTGCCGGGCGAAGTGGAATACGCCGGCCGCGGGGTGTCGTACTGCGCGGTCTGCGACGGCGCCTTCTTCAAGGGCGAGACCATTGCCGTGGTCGGGGGCGGGGATGCCGCGGTCGAAGAGGCCGACTACCTGACCCGCTACGCCGCCAGGGTCTACATCGTGCACCGGCGCGCTGAATTTCGAGCCTCAAAACTGGTGCAGGAACGGGCCTTCAAGAACCCGAAAATCGAAGTGATCCGCAATAAGAAGGTGCTCGAGATGGTGGGCGAACCATCGGGTCTGCGCCGGCTCGGCCTCGAGGACACCGTCACCGGTGCCAAGTCGGACCTGGCGGTCACCGGTTGCTTCGTGTTTGTGGGGTTCACCCCGAACACTGGCCTGGTCAAAGAGCATGTGGACCACGACTCCAGCGGCTATCTGATCACCGACGACCGGATGATGACTTCGATTCCCGGTCTCTTTGCGGCTGGCGATCTCCGGGTCCAGCTGACCCGGCAAGTCACCACCGCCGTGGGCGACGCCACCACCGCGGCGATTGCCGTTGAGAAATATCTGACGCATCTGAAATCGATGGTGGCGACGGGATGACGGCCCCAACGGTTCGGGTCATTCCGATCCTCAACGGCCAGTTCGCCGAGAACTGCTACCTCCTCGCGGAAGCCGGATCGACCGAAGGTGTCATCGTCGATCCCGGTGAGGAACCGGAACTGTTCTTGGAGACCGCCGCCCGCCACCGGATTACGATCCGGGAAATCTGGCTGACCCACGGCCACATCGATCATGTCTCTGGAGTGGCCGCGGTCAAGCAAGCCACCGGCGCGCTCATCTTCCTCCATCCCCTCGACCGGGCACTGTACGACAGCTTGCCGGAGCAGGCCCGGATGTTCGGCTTGAAGGCCGGCCCCCCTCCGGCACCCGACCGGGAATTGATCCACGGGGGCACCGTGACGCTCGGTCGGACCGTGTTCTCGGTCCGGCATACGCCGGGACACTCGCGCGGGAGCGTCTGCTTCGTGGCGTCGGGGCTCGTGATCGGGGGCGACGTGCTCTTCCAGGGGTCGATCGGGCGGACCGACTTGCCCGGTGGGAGCTTTGACCAATTGATCCAGAGCATCCGCGAGGAATTGTTGGTGCTCCCGGACGATACCGTGGTCTACCCGGGGCATGGGCCGGCGACCACGATCGGGGCGGAGCGAGGAGCGAACCCGTTCCTGGTTGGGGTGTGACCCGCGTCTCCCGTCATCCCGGCGGTGGCGACATGCCGATCATCATCACCGTGCGTTCGAGGGCCGTGAGAACCCCGTGCGGCACCCCCGCCGGAGCCCAAACCAAGGCCCCGGTCCCTGCCTCGAACTCATCCTCCCCGACCGAAAATCTCGCCTTTCCCGAGACGATCAGATAGAATTTGTCAGACCCCTCGTGGCGGTGAACCCGCTGACGCTGCCCCGGTTCGAAGCAGTTGAGTCCGAGGAACATTTTGTCGCCGCGAACCAGGTCGACTTTGGTTCCGGTTCCGGCCGAGAAGGTGGCCCGAGTACGTGGATCGATCAGAAACTGTGACATGGCTGTTTCCCCCTTCCGCCTCTGCCCAACATGATGTCGCATCGCATCGAAAAGGACCCCCTCGGCGAGAAGCCGGTGCCTGCGTCCGCGCTCTATGGCATTCAGACATTGCGCGCCGTCGAAAACTTCCCGATTTCGGGCCAGAAACCGTTGCCGGCGTTTGTCGACGCGGTCATTTGGATCAAGCGGTCGGCCGCCGAAACCCATAAGACCACCGGCCGGCTCGACGCCCGGCTGGCCGACGCCATTATCCGAGCCGCCGATGAAATCCTGGCCGGCCAGCATCGCGACCAGTTCGTGGTCGATATCTATCAAGCGGGCGCCGGCACCTCCCATAACATGAACTGTAATGAAGTGCTCGCGAACCGGGCCAACGAAATGCTCGGCGCCGCCCGCGGGTCGTACGCTCCCGTGCATCCCAACGATCACGTCAACATGGCGCAAAGTACCAACGATGTGATTCCAACCGCCATGCGCCTGGCCGTGTTGGCCACGCTGCCCAAGTTGCTCGATGCGCTCAACGGGCTGGCCGACTCCTTCCTGGCCAAGGGTCGCCAATTCGACCACGTGATGAAAACGGGTCGCACCCATCTTCAGGATGCCACCCCGATTCGGCTCGGTCAGGAGTTCACCGCCTACGGGCGGACCGTCGCCCGCCATCGACTCAAGCTGGCCGAGGCGGCCAACTGGCTCCGGCCCATGCCCATCGGCGGGACCGCCGTCGGGACCGGCCTGAACGCGGAGGTCGAATATCCGGCCCTCATGGTGGACTCTCTCCGCCGGCTGACCGGCCTCGACCTCGAGGTGGCCGAAGACCGGATTCAGCTGATGCAGTCCATGGGCGACATCGCCTCGTTCAGTGGGGCCGTCCGCGCCTACGCGCTCGACCTGAACAAGATCGCCAACGACATCCGGTTGCTGGCCTCGGGGCCCCGGACCGGGTTAGCGGAAATCCTCCTGCCCGCGGTCCAGCCGGGGTCGAGCATCATGCCGGGCAAGGTCAATCCGTCGATCGCTGAAATGGTCAACCAAGTCTGTTATCAGGTGCTTGGTTTCGATACCACGGTGGCCATGGCGGCCGAGGCCGGCCAGCTCGAACTCAACGTGATGATGCCGGTCATCGCCCACAATATCGTCCTTGCCATGATCATTCTGGCAAACGCATCCCGGCAGTTCGATCTTGCCTGCATTCGCGGAACCGAGGCCGACGAAAGACAGTGTGCGTACTGGCTGGAGCGGAGCCCCGCGCTGGTCACGGCGCTGGCCCCGAAAATCGGATACACCGAATCGGCCAAGCTGGCCAAGGAAGCCATCGCGACCGGTCTGACCGTGAAGGATCTCGTGACCAAGAAGGGCATTCTGGTTGGAAAAGAACTCGAGGACACCCTCGACCTCCGGGCGATGACCGAACTAGGCATCCCTGGTGGCACACCACTGCCGGGAGGCGGTTGATGCGTGACATGACTCGTGCCATGACGTGTGGAATACTCCTGCTCTGCGCGGCCCCGGTCGCCGCGCAGCGGGTCGATGTGGTGGTCGCCCCGGGGGTCGGGAGTACGCCGATCACAGGGCGGGCGTTCGTGATCTTTACCCGCGACAGCGCCCGGGAGCCGAGACTGCAGGCCGGCTCCTACGCCGGCGGAGTCCCGTTCTTCGGCGTCGACGTGAGCGAGCTGGCGGCCGGTCAGCCGGCCGTCATCGACGCCGCGACGTTAGGCTTTCCTGTCAAGAGCCTGCGTGACATCCCCGCAGGGGCCTATTTCGTCCAAGGCCTGATGGTGATCTACACCAAGGTGACACCGAAACACGGCAAGACGATCTGGGTTCCTTGGGACCAGTGGGAAGGCCGCCAGTGGAACCGCACCCCTGGCAACCTGGTCAGCGAAGTCCAATCCGTGCAGTGGGACCCCAATGGCTCCCATTTGACGATCCGGTTGACCAAGGCCCTGCCGCCGGTCGAAACGATCGCCGACACCCGCTGGGTCAAGCGGATCAAGATCCAGAGCAAGCTGTTGTCCGAGTGGTGGGGCAAGCCCGTCTACCTCGGCGCGACGGTCTTGGTGCCGAAGGGATGGGAGGAGAACCCCACCACTCGCTATCCGGCCATCTACATCCAGGGTCATTTCGGGGAAGGGGCGCCGTTCGGCTTCAATCCGGACGGAAAGCCCGAATCGAATGAAGCTCGCGCGGCCCGGTTGGTGAGGTCGGCTCGCGAGCCCGGATCCGAATTTGCCCAGTCGTGGATGAGTCCGACCTTCCCGAAGATGGTGGCGATCAGCTTCCAGCATCCCACCCCGTATTACGACGACTCCTATGCGGTCAACTCAGCCAACACCGGCCCGTATCAAGATGCCCTGCTTCAGGAATTGATCCCCTACCTCGAAGAGAAGTTCCGGTTGATTCCCAAGTCGTACGCCCGGCTGCTGACCGGCGGCTCGACCGGTGGCTGGGAAGCGTTGGCACTCCAGATCCAGCAACCCAAGTTCTTTGGGGGAACCTGGTCGCTCTATCCGGACGGGGTCGATTTTTCCCGGAACCAGATGATCGACAACTACGCCGACACCAATGCGTTTACCCCGAATGCCCGTCCCAACCAATGGCTCATGAACGAGCGGTTCTTGAGCCGGGCCGAAGACGGTCAGCCGCTGACCACCGTCCGCCAAATGGCGCAGCTCGAACAGGTCCTCGGCAGCCGGGTCCGGGGTGGGCAGCAACTCGAAGCCTACGACGCGACCTACGGACCAGTGGCCGAAGACGGCTATCCGAAGCCGCTCTTCGATCGGACCACCGGCACCATCGACAAGTCGGTCGCGGCCTACTGGCGGGACAACGGCTACGACCTCAACGACTACCTCGAGAAGAACTGGCCGAAGATCGGCAGGGATCTGAACGGCAAGATTACCGTCTGGGTCGGCGACATGGACAATTACTTCCTCAATCTCGCGGTGTACAAGATGGAGGCAACGTTCAAGCGCCTCGACGGCAAGGCCACGTTCCAGTACGGCCGGCCGATGAAGCCGCACGGGTGGCAGCCGGTGACGAACGCTGAGATGGTGCGCCAGATGGCGCGTCATGTCGCCAAACGGGCTACGGTCGAGGCCCGGTGACCGGAACGGCCGTCCGGCAGCAATCGAGGGGCGGGGAGACCCGCCCCTTTGTCATGCTGGGCCTGATCGCCGTCGTTGAACTCCTTGGGATGTCGGGCTGGTTCGCGGGCGGAGCGCTCGCGCACCAATTGGCGGCCGCCTGGAGCCTTTCGGCCTCCGAGATGGCGTGGCTCACCTCGGCCGTTCAACTGGGGTTCGTCGCCGGGACCCTCGTGGCGGCCGTCCTGAACCTGGCGGATCTCGTCCCGGCCCGCTGGCTCGTCGCCACGGCCGCCCTCGGCGCCTCGGCGGCCAATGCGTCGCTGCTCGTCGTGGCCAGCTTCGGGGGGGCGCTGGTCACCCGCTTCTTGCTCGGGCTCTGCCTCGCCGGCGTCTACCCTCCCGCCATGAAGATGGCGGCCACCTGGTTCAAAGACCGCCGGGGCTTCGCGATCGGCGTGGTGGTCGGGGCGCTGACCATCGGAAAGGCGTCCCCGTACCTGGTGGAAGCGTTAGGCGGTCTTAGCCTGACCATCGTGGTCGGATCGACGGCCGTCGGCGCCGCGGTGGCCGGGGTACTCGTCGGCGTGGCCTACCGCGATGGCCCCTTTGGGTTTCCGACCCGGCCGTTCTCGTGGCGGCTGGTCGGGCAGGTGGCCAAGCTCGCCGATCTTCGCCTCGTGACGGCGGGCTACCTCGGCCATATGTGGGAGCTCTACGCGTTTTGGAGCTTCGTCGCCGCCTACTGGGCCGCGGCCCTCGTCCATCCGGCCCCAGCGACCGTGGCGGTTCTGGCCGGGTCGAGCATAGCCATCGGCGCGCTTGGGTGCGTTGGCGGCGGGCTCGCGGCCGACCGGATCGGACGGGAGCGGGTCGTGCTCTGGTCCCTGGCGATCAGTGGCGCCGCAGCCATCGGCTCGGCGCTCGTCTTTCATGGCCCGGGCTGGCTTCGGCTGGTGGTGATCATGGTTTGGGGCGTCGCGATCATTGCCGACTCCGCCCAGTACAGCGCCTTGGTCACCGAGTTGGCGCCGGCGCACGCCGTCGGAACCGCCCTGACCCTTCAGACCTCGTTGGGCTTCCTCCTCACCATGGTCGCCATTCAGATGGTGGCGGCCCTCGGAGGACCGGCCACGCCCTGGGCCTTCCCCGCGCTTGCGGTCGGACCGGCGCTTGGATTTGTGGCCATCCGCGCCGTGGCCAAGCGACGCTGGTCGGGACCCGGGAGCCCGCCTAGCTTGCCATGATGTGGCTCAACTCCTCTCGATGGCGGATGTTTGCGGTGGCAGTCTGGCTGGTTCCGGGGCTCGTGGTTGGGCAATCGGTCGCCCTCCGGGTGACCGACCGGACCAACGGAGGAGCCCTCGGAGGCGCCTTGGTTTCGCTCCAAGACCAAGCGGGCAAACGGGTCGTCCAAACCCTGGCCGATGAACGCGGGCGGGCCAACCTCAAGGCGCCGGCCGCCGGTCGTTACCGACTTCGGGTCGATGCCATCGGTTACCAGGGCGTTGTGGGGGATCCCTTCGACCTTCCCGATGGAGTCGCTCTCGAACGATCAGTCAGCCTCGAAGGTGCGCCGCTCAATCTGAAGGAACTCGTCGTCGCGAGCTCTCGGCCGGTTCAGTGTGATCTCGAGGAGGCCCGGGGAACGGCGGCGGCCAGGCTGTGGGACGAGGCCCGCAAGGCGCTGACGGGAACCCAGTTGACCCGGGCCCACCCGTTGGAACTCGAGGTCCGGACCTTTGAGCGTCGGCTCGACTCCCGCGGCCGGATTGTCGACGAAACCAGTGAAGCACGGCGGGCGCCCACGGCGAGGCCGTTCGTCGCCGTCGATTTCGACAGCCTCCGTCGCTTCGGCTTCGTCCAGCAGCGTTCGGACGGACTCTGGTTCCACGGCCCGGACGCTGAGCTCCTGCTTTCGGAGCAGTTCCTCGACGACCACTGTTTTCGTCCGGCCAAGCTCGGCGCCGACTCCGATGTTCGCGTGGGACTCGAGTTCCAGCCAACCGCCTCGAGAACGGTTCCTGATATCGCCGGGGTCCTCTGGCTCGATGGCAAGACCCTCGAGCTTCGGGATCTCGAGTATACCTACACCGGCGTCGAGTGGCCCAACGGCGCCCGCGACATCGGCGGCCGGATCGAATTCGTCCGGCTTGGCAACGGAGGCTGGATCGTCGGCAAGTGGGCGATTCGAATGCCCATCACCCGAACCAAGGTGTTGCAAGTCGGGCGGCGGGATAGTGTCATCGGCTATCGAGAAGCGGGTGGTTCCGCGGTTCCGGTGACGACCGTCGCCCCGGGAGCCGCCTTGACGGCTGTGACCGGCATCGTGTTCGATTCGCTTCGAAACCGACCCCTCGCCGGCGCCATCGTCAGTATCCAGCAGGGAGCCTTCGCCGATACCACCGACCAAACGGGCCGGTATCGGATCGTCTCTCCCGGCACCGGCGACTACCTGTTGACGGCCGATCACCCTCGGTTCCGGTGGTTCGGACTGGGGCGGCTCCATGGCTCGGCCCAGCTCCGGCGGGGCCAGACTGACACGGCCGATCTGGCAACGCCCGGCCTCGCCGCGACCATCCGGCGGCTCTGCGGGGTGGATCAACTCGACTCCACCCGGGCGCTGCTGGTGGGCCGGGTGGAGGATAGTGTGACCGGCCTCCCAATCGGCGATGCCACCGTCATCGTGCGGTCGGACCTCATAACCATTGCGCGGACCGGGGCCCTCGTCACCATCCGTGAAAAGGGCGCCGAATGGGAAATCAAGCCGGGGCCGGACGGCACCTTTCAAAGTTGCGCCCTACCGAGGGGACGGCAGCTCGAAGTCCGGTCCAAGGTACCTGGGCGAGCCCTGCTGGTGCGCCGGATGTCTGACACCGCCATGATTCGCGAATTAGTGATCCGCTACCCCGAGTAGGCTGGTCGGAATTATCTGGAGACGCTAGATTCTCCGAATGAGGATTACCACCTGGACCGAATACAGCTTGATCATCTCGATCCACTTGGCCAAACGGGGTCGGGGCGGGGTGGCGCCGGTCGCCGCTCGGGAGCTCGCCGAGGTCGAGCGGCTTCCCGCCGACTACGTCGAACAGATTTTGCTTCGGCTTCGGCGGGCCGGCATTGTCGAGAGCGTTCGGGGGGCCAAGGGTGGGTATTTCCTGGCCCAGGACCCTTCCGCCATTACGGTCCGGGACATCATGGCGGCTTCGGAGCATCAGGCCTTCGAGATGAATTGCGAGAGCCACCCGGTCGATGCCGAGCGTTGCTCGCCGGGGAGTCCTTGTACCATTCGACCGGTTTGGCAAGGACTCCAACGCCGAATCGACGATTTCCTCGGGAGTGTCACCTTGGCTGATTTGCTGAAAGATGAGCGCCCGGCAGTGCCCGAGTTCGTGACGCTGACCTCCTCCCCCGCCGGTCCCTAAAAGAAAGGGACGGCTCGAAAGCCGTCCCGTTTCTAACCATGCCGAAGGGGGGACTCGAACCCCCACGGGCTTGCGCCCACTGCGCCCTGAACGCAGCGCGTCTACCAGTTCCACCACTCCGGCGCGAAGCGCAAACCTAGAGGAGCCAATCGGTTAAGGCAAGCGCTCCGTTGCCACCCTGCCACAGTCAAGCTATCTTGATGTGAGAGTGAGACTTATGAGCCAAGGTGGGAAAGCCGCGACCGACCCTCAAGCCCGGATCTCAGTGGCACGAAATCCGCGGGCTACGTACGACTACCACATCCTCGAGACCCACGAAGCGGGTATCATGCTGACCGGCACCGAGGTGAAGAGTCTCCGGGTCGGCAAGGCCTCGATTAAGGAAGCCTTCGGGCTGGTTCGCAAAGGTGAGCTGTGGCTCGAAGGAATGCACATCACGCCGTATGAACAGGGGAACCGGCACAATCACGCCCCGCTTCGATCGCGCAAACTCCTGCTGCATCGCCGGGAAATCGAACGGCTGATCGGCGCAACGGAGCAAAAAGGTTGCACCTTGGTGCCTCTCGAGCTGTATTTCCTGGGTGGCAGGGCCAAGTTGGCGCTGGCATTGGGGAAGGGAAAGAAGGTCCATGACCGCAGAGAAGACATCAAACGGCGCATGGCGGACCGCGAATTGGCGCGGGCGCTGAAGGTGCGGGCATGATCGCGGGCCTCCTGCTCGCGGCCACGCTCGGTCGGGCGGCGCCCGCCGCGGTCAGCGCGCCCATGGCGCTCGTGGTTGCGACGGCCAGGGGCGACGTCCGAATCCCGGTCCGCGCTGACGCCGAGTCCGGTCCGCTGGTGTCGGCCGCCGCCTTGGTCCCGGCGTTAGGCGGCCTCGCCTCGGTCGTCGGCGCCTGGGCCCACATCGAAATTTCGAACCTGCCGTTCCGGCTGTTACTTGGGGCGCCCTACTACACGGTCGGCGGAGTCCTCAAGCCGCTCGTCGGGGTGGCCATCGTCAAACGCGATAGCCTGTTTCTCCCGCTTCAGTTCGTGACCCAGGTCCTGCCGGCGGAGCTGAAAGACCGGTTCCGTTACTACCCGTCATCCGGCCGTCTGGAGGAGGTGCTGCCGCGGGCCGCCGGGGCGGTCGTGGTGGCGAGCGAACCAAGGCCGCCTCGTGAAACCGCCGCCCGGACGGTCCTTCCCGGCGGGCTCAACAAGGGCCACGTCGTGACCATCGATCCCGGGCATGGCGGGGTCGATCCCGGCAATCCAGGCATCTTCTTCCCCCGAGGGCTCAAGGAAAAGGACGTGGCCCTTCAGGTTGGGCTCCTCGTGCGCCAGGAACTGGTGCGGCGCGGTGTCGGGGTCATTATGACCCGAACGACCGATACGCTGATCGATCTCCACCAGCGGGCGTCCTATTGTACCGAGCGCTGCGGGCTGTTCGTGAGCCTCCATGTCAATTCGCTCCCGAAACGAACCGGCTATACCAAAGCACGGGGATTTGAGACCTACTTCCTCGCCGAGGCCAAGACCGAAGATGCTGCCCGGGTAGCCCGGATGGAAAATGAAGCCATCCGCTTCGAGGAGCCGAAGGGCGACCAATTCACCGGGCTCGACTTCATTCTCAAGGACCTGCAGCTCAACGAATACCTCAGGGAATCGGCCCGGCTGGCCGAGTTGATGCAGTCCCATACCGCTGAGGTTCACACCGGACCCAACAAGGGGGTCAAGCAAGCGGGGCTCGCTGTGTTGACCACCGCTCGCCGGCCCGCGGTCCTTTTTGAAATGGGCTTCAGTACCAACCCCGAGGATGCCCGGCTGATGACGGAGCCGCGGTCCCAGCGGAATCTTGCGCGGGCCGTGGCCGATGCCATAGTGAGCTACCTCCTCGAGTACCAACAGCGGGTCGGCACGACGCGAGCGGGGACCCAAACGGGGGCCGGCCGGGAGTGACCACCGCCGTCGTTCCGGCACCCCTCGCCGTCTTCGGCACCACCTTCGCCAATCCGATCCTCCTCGCTGCCGGCACCGCCGGGTTTGGACGAGAGCTTGCCGGCATCGTCGACCTCGAGACGTTAGGCGGGTTCGTGACCAAAGCGGTGTCGCTCGAGCCTCGTCATGGCAACCGTGCGCCCCGGGTCGCTGAGTTCGACGGGGGGATGCTCAACTCGATCGGGTTGGCGAATCCCGGCCTCGCGGCGGTGGCATCGGAAGACTTGCCCTGGCTCGGAGTTCACCTCCCCAAGGTCAGGGTCCTGGTGAATGTCGTCGGCTTCGCCGAGGACGAATACGCCCGGGTGATCCGCGGACTCGATCCGGTCGGCGGGATGGTCGGGTACGAACTGAATCTCTCCTGCCCAAATACCTCGGCCGGCGGGATCGAGTTCGGGGCCGATGCGGGCGCAGTCGGCCGCATCGTCGCGGGTTGCCGGGCGGTCACCGAGCGACCCCTGGTGGCCAAGCTCTCCCCCGCGCTGCCGGACATTCCGGCCTTGGCGGCGGCGGCGGTCCAAGCCGGAGCCGATGGAATTTCGGTCGTCAACACGATGCCGGGCCTGGTCTATGAAGGGGGGAATCCTCGGCTGGGCAACGGCGCCGGTGGGGTCAGCGGGCCCGCCCTCCTTCCGGTTGGGCTGTTGGCGACAGCTCGAGTGCGGCGCCGGCTGCCCGATGTGCCCATTATCGGGGTCGGGGGCATCCGGACCTTGGAGCACGTTCGGCAGTACCTAGCCGCCGGTGCGTCCCTGGTAGCGATCGGCACCGCCGGCCTCGCGGATCCCCGGCTTCCCGAGCGGCTCGCTCGGGAGTGGATGAGTGGTGGCTGAACTCGTTTTGGCCCTCGACCTCCCTGACGCCGGGGCGGCCCTCGCGTTTCTCGACCAGGTTCCCGGGGTCGGCTGGGTCAAACTGGGCTCGGTCCTGTTCACTCGGACGGGGCCGGCCGTGATCGGCGTTCTCAAGGCGCGCGGGCATCGGGTCTTTCTGGATCTCAAGTGGCACGACATCCCGAACACCGTGACCGGGGCGGTTGCCCGGGCCCGCGACCTCGGGGTCGAGATGGTCACCGTCCATGCCTTGGGTGGTCCGGCGATGATCGAAGCGGCCAAGTCCGCCGCCGGGCCCCGGGTCGCCGTGGTCGCCGTCACCGTCCTCACCTCGCACGATCAGGACCAGTTCCGGTCGATCCTGGGGCGGCACCAGCTCGAGGTCGGGGCTGAGGTCGAGCGGCTGGCGAGCCTCGCGGTGCGGGCCGGCGCCGATGGCGTGGTGTCCTCCCCCCTTGAAGTGGCCCGGCTCCGCGCCGCGCTAGGTCCGACGGCCCTGTTGGTCACGCCCGGGATTCGAAGGGCATCCGATCCGAAGGGCGACCAGAGCCGCACGGCAACGGCCCGATCGGCCGCGGGGGCGGGATCCACCCACCTCGTCGTGGGTCGGCCCGTACTCGAGGCTGGCAATCCCGCCCTCGTTTGGGCCGAACTCCGCCAGGAAATCGGATGATCCACCTCGGACTTGCGGCCCTCGTGGCGATGACCGTTCCGATTCAGGAAAGAGAACTGGGTCAGCTTGCCAACGTCGCGCGGGAGATCTTCGAGACCAGGGATTTCGGGCGGCTTTTTGGGGGCCGGCAGCCGGTTCGCCTCGAATTGCCCAGCCAACCGTCCGCGGTGTCGGTTCGGGGCGAGATCGCGGCCGCGACCCTCGCGTCGATGGTTCGTCGAACGACCGATCTCGAGTTTTTGACGGTTGGATCGGCCGTGGTGGTCCCGGGTCACGGCTACATCGAGATTCGGCGCCGGTTCCGGGTCCTGGGAACCCAGGAGGATCAACGGCAGAGAATTCTCATCGGCGCCAGGTATGAGGAGGGGCGGTGGCGGGTCACCGAGGTCTGGGTGACGGCCTCGCCGCCTCCCTTGCAATAACTCCAATCCAGGGATAGCTTTGCAAGCTACCGTGAAACCTGGCGTTTGAGAGAGAATCAATGAAGGTACGTTCGAGCGTCAAGCCAATCTGCGAACACTGCAAGGTGGTCCGCCGCCGTGGTGTGATCCGGATTATCTGCAAGCGGAACCCCAAGCACAAGCAGCGGCAGGGATAACCACATGGCACGTATTTCTGGCGTCGATTTACCGCGCGACAAGCGGGTTGAGATCGCCCTCACGTACATCTACGGTGTCGGTCTTGCCACCAGCCAGAAGCTGTTGAGCGGAACCGGCGTCAATCCAGATACCCGAGTCCGGGACCTCTCAGACGCCGAAGTCGCTCGGCTCCGCCAGATGATCGAACGGAGCATCCGGGTCGAGGGCTCGCTTCGGACTGAAATCGCGATGAACATCAAACGGTTGATGGACATCGGATCCTATCGTGGGTCGCGCCACCGCAAGGGGCTCCCGGTTCGGGGGCAGCGGACTCATACCAACGCTCGGACCAAGAAGGGTCCGCGTCGGGCAATCGCTGGCAAGAAGAAGGCGACGAAGAAGTAAGCTATGACGGCTCCCGAAACTGCTCCGACGCCGGTCCAACCGGCCGCCGACGCGAAGGCCGCGGCTCCCAAGGCCGCCAAGCGTGGTAAGAAAGTGGTCGAGTCCGAAGGGATCGCTCACATCGCCGCCACGTTCAACAACACCCTGATCACGATCACGGACACCCGTGGCAACGCGGTTGCCTGGGGTACCTGCGGCAAGGCTGGGTTCAAGGGCTCCAAGAAATCGACCCCGTACGCAGCCACAGTGGCGGCCGAGGGCGTCGGCCGTGAGGCCATGAATCTCGGTGTTCGCCGAGTCCACGTACTGGTCCAGGGGCCTGGCAGTGGGCGCGAGTCGGCGATTCAAGCCCTCGCCTCGGCGGGCCTCCGGGTGGCGTCGATCAAAGACGTCACGCCGATTCCCCACAACGGTTGCCGTCCTCCGAAAAAGCGCAGAGTCTGATCCATGTCACGATATGCTGGGCCGGCCTGCCGATTGTGCCGGCGCGAGGGAACCAAGTTGTTTCTGAAGGGCACCCGCTGCTTCACCGAGAAGTGTGCGGTCGATCGACGGTCCTATGCCCCAGGCCAACATGGCCAGTCGCAAGGCGGCAAAGGCGGCGGCCGCAAGATGTCCGAGTACGCGAAGCAGCTTCGGGAGAAGCAAAAGGTCAAACGGACCTACGGTTTGACGGAGCGTCAGTTCCGTAACACCTTCGAAACCGCTTCGCACGAGCCGGGCGTGAAGGGCACCAACTTGTTGGTAGCGCTTGAGTCGCGACTCGACAACGTCGCCTATCGGATGGGTTTTGCCACCAGCCGCCGGGGCTCCCGCCAGTTGGTGTGCCATGGTCATGTCGAAGTCGACGGCCATCGCGTGGATATTCCGTCGTTCCGCGTCAAGCCGGGCCAGGAAGTCCGGGTTGCCGTCGGGTCCCGCGAGATGGTGCCGGTCAAGGTTGCCCAGGAAATGGCGGCCCGCGGCGTCTCGCCGACCTGGTTGGCCGTGGATCACCAGAAGTTCGCTGGTCGGATGACGATGGTTCCGACTCGGGATGCCATCCCAACGAACGCCAACGAACAGCTCATCGTCGAGCTCTACTCGAAGTAAGGGGTAGGACATTATGTCGATTGACCTGACCGGCCTTGTTCACCCGCATTTGGTCGAAATGACCAAGCGTGAGGACAACCCGAATATCGCGGAATTCCGTCTTCAGCCCCTCGAGCGCGGCTTCGGCCACACGCTCGGGAACGCCCTCCGGCGAATGCTGCTCTCATCGCTCCGGGGCTCGGCGGTTTGGGGCTTTCGAATGGACGGCGTCGTCCACGAGCACCAGACGGTCCAGGGCATCCTGGAGGACGTCCATCAGATCGTTCAGCGCCTGAAGGCGCTGACCCTCGTGCTCGACGAAGCCACTGACGAAACCATTCTCCGGATTCGGCGGGAGGGGAAGGGCGCGGTATACGCCCGAGATATTCAGGGCAACAACAACGTCCGAGTCGTCAATCCCGACCACCTGCTCTTTACTGTCCAAGACGACCGGGAAATCAGTTGCGACTTGTATGTCAACAAGGGCCGCGGGTACGTCGAATCCGAACTGCACCCGGCCGACCGCTCGATGCCGGTGGATTTGGTTCGGATCGACGCCATCTACAATCCGGTGCGCCGGGCAAACTTCACCGTCAGTGAAACCCGGGTCGGGCAGCGGACCGACTACGACCGGCTCGCGGTGATGATCGAAACCAACGGCACGATCTCGCCCGAAGATGCGATCGCGTACGCTGCCGCGCTGGCTCAGGAGCACTTCCGGCACTTTGTCGACTTCGGCCGGGTTCCGACCGCCCGAGCGGTCAGTCACGACCACGTGGCGGTGGCTGGTGGCCTGCGGTCGAAGCTCTCTCGGCTGATTGACGACCTCGGCCTGACGGTCCGGACCTTGAATTCACTCAAGAACTCGAACATCCGGACCCTGAAAGATTTGGTCGAATACTCGGAAAAAGAATTGCTGGACGTCAAGAACGTCGGGGAGAAGGCCGTTGCCGAAATCGGCGACCTGCTCCAGCGTGAAGGGCTCCGGTTCGGGATGGGCTTTGAGGAAGTCGACGGCGACTTCCGGATCGTCAAGAGCGGCGCGGCGCCAACCATGGGCGCCGCCGAAGGGAACGGGTAATGCGGCACGGTTCGAAGGGACGTCAGCTCTCCCGGACGTCGGAGCATAAGAAGGCCATGCTTCGCAACATGGCCATGAGCTTGTTTCTCCATGAGAAGATTGTCACGACGACGGCCAAGGCCAAGGAGCTTCGGCCCTTTGCCGAACGGCTCATTACGCTGGCGCGGCGCGGTGACCTTCACGCTCGGCGCTTGGCGGAGCGGAAGATCCAGGACCGCGAAGCCCTCAAGCGCCTCTTTGCTGAAATTGGTCCTCGGTTTGCGGCCCGGCCAGGCGGCTATACTCGGATTCTCAAGATCGGGCACCGGGTTGGCGACGGAGCCGACACGGCCCGCATTGAG
>JAYTTT010000264.1:0-6854 GCA_043744895.1 Gemmatimonadota bacterium
ACAGCGCCGGGTTGACGCCGGCCGCCTGCGCCAAGAGCACAATGGGGGGGACGACCACCGCGACAATGACGGGGCCGATCGGCAACACGAGGTGGATCAGGACGACAAAGATGCTGATCAGTACGATCAGGGCAACGACGCTGTGTTGGGGCAGTCCGCCGAGGGCGGTAACGACCAGCCACTTGGCGAGCCCGGTTTGCGCGGAGGCGGCGCCGAGGGACGTGACGCCGGCGATCATCAGGAGGACATCCCATCCGGTGCCCTGTTGCACGTCCTTCCAGGTCATCAGGCTCATCCCCGGGAGGAACATCGCAACGGCGCCGAGCAAGGCCACCAGGGCCACATCGAGTTGCTTGAACCAGGTCGAGAGGATCCAGAGCGTCAACATGCCGCCGATGAGAACCAAGACCTTGATTTCCTTGGCCTCGATCGGGCCCGAAATCTCCTCCATCGGGCTGATCGAAGCCATTTCGGGCGGATAGAAATGGATCAGGGCCCACCACGCCACCGGCACCAACAGCACGACCATCGGGATCCCGATCGCCATCCACGAGAGAAACGGAATGGTGACCTTGCCGTATTGCTCCAGCAGGCTGAGGCCGAGGACGTTGATCGGCGTGCCCGCCGGGGTCCCGATGCCACCAATGAACGCCGCGATCGGAATGCCCATCATCAGGGCCTTGGCAAAGTTCGACTCGAGCGGGCGGAGCCCGATTCGCTGAAACAGCCCGAGGGCAATGGCCATGAACAGGGCGGTGCAGGGAACGTCCGACACGATCGTTGACACCGCCGCCGTTCCGGCCATGAAGGCGAACAGGACCCGGCGGCTGTCGGTGCCGGCCTTGGCTAGGAGCCACAGGGCAAATCGGCGATCGAGGCCCGAGGTAGTGAAAGCCTGGGCGATACAGAACATCGCGATGACGAAGAAGAAGACCGTGCTGATCGAACTGGTGAAGGCGGCCTGGAGCGTGGCGACTCCAAAGAGCGGCTGGAGGGCCAGGGCGGCGAGCGAGGTCGCGGCAATCGGGATCGCTTCGGTGACCCAGAGGAGGAGGGTAACGGCGAACAGCGCCGCCATCCGGTGCCCCGCTGGGGACAATCCCGAAGGCGTCGGCAGCGCCAGCACCACGGCGCCGGAACCCACGGCGGCCGCGAGGGCGAGGAGTCTTCGCGCGGAGTCCGTCAGGGGGTGACGATCTTGCCGCCGACCATGACCCAGGTGACCCGCTGGGTGGCGGTGATGTCTTGGAGCGGGTTGCCGGGGACGGCGATCAGGTCGGCCAATTTGCCCGGGGCGATGGTCCCGCGGTCGGTAACCCCGAGCGCTTCGGCGGCCACGATGGTGGCGGACCGGAGGGCGTCGAGCGGCGACATCCCAAGCCTAGTGTAGGCGATGAACTCGCCGGCGTTCTCTCCATGTGGATAGACGCCCGCGTCGGTGCCGAACCCGACCCTGACCCCCGCGGCAATGGCCTTCTTGAGGCTGGCCCTGGCGAAGGGAATGATGGTTTCCGCCTTGCTTCGGACCACGGGCGGCAGCACCGCCAGGTTGATGCGGTCGGCCAGGTAGGTCGTCGGGACCAGGTAGGTGCCCCGTTCTTTCATCATCGCGATGGCCTCGTCGTCGAGCATCGATCCGTGTTCGATCGTAGTCACCCCGGCGCGGACGGCCGCCTTGATCCCCTCGGTGCCATGCGCGTGGGCGGCAACCCGGATCCCGTGGCGGGTGGCCTCGTCGACGATGGCCTTGAGCTCCTCGAAGCTCAGCTGCTGGGCGCCAACCGGTCCCTCGAGCGAGAGGACGCCGGCGGTGGCGCAGACCTTGATGACCTGGGCGCCGTGCTTGATCTGGTACCGGACCGCTTGGATCACTTGCCACGGCCCGTCGGCCACGCCGTCGGATGGGCCTTGCTCCGCGACTCCTGGAGCGAATCCCGTGACATCGCAGTGACCACCAGTGATGCCGATTGGATCGCGTGAGGGTACGACGTGCGGCCCCACCACGGCCCCCCGCTCGACCGCTTTGCCGAGGGCGACGGTGACATCGCCGCCGAAGTCGCGGACCGTGGTGAAACCGGCCAGGACGGTTTTTCGGGCGTTGTTGGCGGCGCTGAAGGCCAGGTCGGCCATCGTGAGGGTGACGGGCGCCGTGAACGAGGCTGCCGAGATTTCGCTCGAGAGGTGGGTGTGCAGATCGATGAACCCGGGCAGGAGGGTCAGGTCACCCAGATCGACCACCCGGGCGCCCTTGGGCACGGTGGCTTGTCCGAGCGACACGATCCGGTTCCCCTGGATCACGACCACCGGATTGGCCACCATCTGGCCCGAGGCAAGGTCGAGCATTCGGGCGGCCCTGACCGCGGTCGTGACCGGAGCGGCCTGGGCAGCCAGGGAGACGGGGACCGCCGCAAGGGCGGTCAGAAACGCGAGCCGGCGCATGGAGTTTCCTTTAGGTTGTGCCAAATGAAGGCGCCGCGGGGCCCCTGATCAAGTACCGTGGGCCAACCTGGGGCGAAATCCGCTACAATGACTGCAGCGGATTGTTCTCCGTTCGACCCTTGTGGAGGTGCCCGATGAGCGATCGTCAGAGACGGTTGAGCCGCCGCACGTTCCTCGGCGCGGCCGGGGCGGCCGGCGCGGTGGCGGCGTTGCCCTCAGTCGGCGGGCAAGTGGCGGCCGCTCCGGACCTCGAAAACAATGTCTACACTAAGCTGCTCGGGGTCCGGCCGCACCTCGGCGCGCACGAGCATATCTCGCGGCTCGGTGGCGGGCGGATGGCGCCTGAAGTACTCCAGGCCATGGCTGAGGCCAACGAGTTCTTTGTTGATATCCACGAACTCACGCTGGCCGCCGGCAAACGAGTGGCGGCGCTGGTCGGAGCCGAAGCGGCTCTCGTCACCTCAGGCGGGTTTTCCGGGCTGGTGCTTGGTGCCGCCGCCTGCCTGACCGGCACGGACGAGAAGAAGATCGCCGCGCTGCCCCACCCGACCTGGGATAGGCGAGAGTGTTTGATCCAATCGTGCCAGCGATTCAGCTACGATCGGGCCTACCAGGTGGCCGGCGCCACCATCGTCGAGGGCGCGACGCGTGAGGAGTTGGGCGCCAAACTTGGTGGGAGGACCGCGTTCATTGCCGGGCTCTCGAATGCCGAACGACAGGATGTCTTTGCGCCGCCGCTCTCGGCCCGGCGAGCGCCGCCCCCAGATGAGCGCCTGGTCAAACAAGAAGAGCTGATCGCGATCGGCAAGAAAGCGGGAGTGCCGGTCCTGATCGACATGGCGTCGGACCTGCCGCCTTGGGGTAGTCTCCGGCGATTCCTGGATGCGGGGGCCGACTTGGTCGTGATGTCCGGGGGCAAGGTGATCGGAGGTCCCCAGTCGTCCGGGATCCTCGCGGGCCGCAAGGACCTGATCGAGGCGGCCCGGCTCAACGCGACCCCGTTTGACAACATCGGCCGCGGCATGAAGGTCGGCAAAGAGGAAGTGATCGGTTTGGTGGCCGCGCTGGAGCGGTTCGTGCGACAGGATCATCAAGCCGAGACCGAGCGCTGGACCGCCCGGGCGGAACGGATCGTAGGCCGGCTGCACGATGTGCCTGGCCTGACAGTCCGGCTCGACGAGAATACCGCCGGGTACTTCGATGCCGACCTGACGTGGGACGAGCGGCAAATCCGGCTGACCAAAGACTCACTGCGGGCAGTCCTCGCCAAGGGGACGCCCCGCGTCGAACTCGAGGTCATCATCACCAAAGACCGCGACACCCCGGTCTGGCACGCCACCGCCCGGACCCGGGTGCTTCGCGACGGCGAGGAATTATTAGTGGCCGACCGGCTCCGGGCGGTTTTCTTGGAGGCGGGTCGGCGGTAGACTAATTTCCTCCGCCTATGTTAGCCACGGACAAGGAATTACCCCTTGAGGGCGGGGCCGCCAAACGCGCGTACGTCCGAGGGATTTTCACGGCAATCGCCCCGCGCTACGACCTCCTCAACCATGTCCTGAGTTTGAATGTCGACCGCCGCTGGCGGCGCGATGCGGTTCGGGCGCTCGGGTGGGAAAAGGCGCCCGAAGGCACCTACCTCGATCTCTGCGCCGGGACCCTCGACTTGGCCGCTACGCTGGGCAACGATCCGAAGTTCAGAGGCCGGGTGGTCGGGGCTGATTTCGTCAAGCCGATGCTCGATTTGGGGCGGGGCAAGTCAGCGGCCGTGGTTCCCGTGGCCGCGGATGCCCTCGATCTCCCGTTCTCGACCGCCCAGTTCGATGGCGCGACGGTGGGGTTCGGCGTGCGAAATCTGATGGATCTGGATCGCGGGCTGATCGAGGCGGGGCGGGTCCTCAAGCCGGGTGCCAGGCTCGTGGTTCTCGAGTTCACGACCCCGACTTGGCAACCGATGCGGGGCCTCTACTTCTTCTACTTTCGGCAGGTATTGCCGCTGATTGGGCGGCTGGTTTCGAAGCACCGGAGCGCGTACACCTACTTGCCGGAGTCGGTACTGGCGTTTCCAGGCCCCGAGGAGCTCAAGGCCAAGATGGAGCGGGCGGGGTTTGGGGACGTTTCGTATCGGCTGCTGTTGGGAGGGATCTGCGCGATTCATGTGGGCTCGGCGCTCGGCACTCGGCACTCGGCACTCGGCACGGGGAGTAGTGATGGCACTCGATAGTTTGCGGGAGTTTGTGGCGGCCATTGAGAAGGCTGGGGAGCTGGTGCGGATCACCCATCCGGTTCGGACTCGGCTCGAGATCGCGGAGATTGCGGATCGGGTGATGAAGCGGCCCGGGGGGGGGCCGGCGCTGTTGTTCGAGAATCCGGTTTCGGACTCGGGCGCGAGGCACCCGATTCCGGTGGGGATCAATCTGTTTGGTTCGATGCGGCGGATGTGCCTCGCGCTCGGGGTCGAGCGGCTCGATGACGTCGGTGGACGAATTTCGGAGCTGCTCAATCTCAAGGTGCCCGAGGGCATTTTCGGGAAGCTCGCGATGCTGCCGAAGCTCGCGGAGGTGGCCAAATTCCCGCCGAAGACCCGGAGCGGACGGCCGTCATGCCAGGACGTCGTCTGGAAGGGCGATGAGGTCGATCTCTCGAAGTTGCCGGTCTTGATCACCTGGCCGGGCGACGGTGGGCCCTACCTGACGCTGCCGATGGTCATTACCGAAGACCCCTCGCGCGGGATTCGGAACGTCGGGATGTACCGAGTCCAAGTGATCGGCAAGAACACCGTGGCCATGCATTGGCAGCGTCACAAAGTCGGGGCGGCCCACTGGCGGGAAATGGCCGAGAAGGGCGCCAAGATGCCGGTGGTCATTGCGTTAGGCGGCGACCCGGCGGCCATCTACTCGGCCTCAGCGCCGTTACCCCCGATGATTGACGAGTTTCTGTTCGCCGGGTTCCTCCGGAGGTCGCCGGTGGAGTTGGCCCGGGCCGTGACCTGCGACCTCGAGGTCCCCGCCGAGGCCGACATCGTGCTCGAGGGGTACATCGACCCGGCCGAGCCGTTGGTCATGGAGGGACCGTTCGGCGATCACACCGGGTTTTATTCGCTGGCCGACCGGTATCCGGCGGTCCACATCACCTGCGTCACCATGCGGAAGGACCCGATTTACCCGGCCACCCTGGTGGGCCGTCCGCCGATGGAGGACTACTACCTTGGCCACGCCACCGAGCGGATCTTCCTGCCGCTGCTCAAGTTGACCACGCCGGAAGTCGTCGACTATCACATGCCAGCCTGTGGCATTTTCCACAACCTCGTGTTTGTCGCGATCGACAAGCAATATCCCGGGCACGCCTCCAAAGTGATGAACGCGATGTGGGGCGCGGGGTTGATGTCGCTGGCGAAGGTGATCGTCGTCGTGGACAAGCACGTCAATGTCCAGAACGCGGACGAGGCCTGGTGGATCGCACTCAACAACATCGATCCGGAGCGGGACGTCCGGTTCAGCATGGGCCCGGTCGATGTCCTGGACCATGCGAGCCGGGCGTTTACCTACGGCAGTAAGATGGGCATTGATGGGACCCGGAAATGGCCGGAGGAGGGGTTTACCCGGGAATGGCCGCCGTTGATCGAGATGGATCAGACGACCAAAACTAAGGTCGACGAGATGTGGAGTAGGCTCGGGATATGAGGCTCGGCACTCGGCACTCGGCACTCGGCGCTCGGCGGGAGGGGCAGACGTTCGGGGGGCGAGCGGGGGTCGTGCGGTGGGTGAACTTTGTGAAGTTGCCGCATACGTTGTTTGCGTTGCCGTTTGCCATGCTCGGGGTCGTGGCGGCGTCGATGGGGCATCCGATTACCGGGTGGATGGTCGGGCAGGTGGCGATCGCCTTCACGGCGGCGCGGTGGGTGGCGATGGCGTTCAATCGGATCGCGGACCGGGAGTTTGATGCCCGGAATCCGCGGACGATGAACCGGGAGTTGCCGACGGGGGCGCTGACAGTTCGGCAGGCCTGGGTGTCGGTGGTGGTGGCGGCCGTGGTGTTTCTGGTGGCGGCCGGGTCGTTCAATCGGCTGTGCCTCTACCTGAGTCCGGTGGCCCTCGTCTGGGTCATGGGCTACAGTCTTTCGAAACGGTTTACCTGGTGGCCCCATCTCTGGCTCGGCATGGGGCTCGCTATTGCGCCGGTCGGCGGTTACTTGGCGGTGACCGGGGCGTGGAGCGATCCGGCCTGGTTGTTGGTGGCGATTACGGTGGCCGTGGCCACCTGGGTTGCGGGCTTCGACATGTTCTATGCGCTCCCGGACGAGGCCTTCGACCGGGGCGAAGGCCTCAAGAGCGCGGTGGTGCGATTGGGCGAGCGCCGAGCGATTCTCATGGCAAAGGTACTGCACGGGGTGACGATCCCGGCGTTGGCACTCTTCG
>JAYTTT010000265.1:0-1788 GCA_043744895.1 Gemmatimonadota bacterium
GCATGAGGCGACGGGGAGATGGGGGCCAGCGGAGGTGCTCGGCCGGGAACTTCGGCGGACCTCGATTTCGGTTCCGTCCAACATCGCCGAGGGCTACGGCCGCGGCGGCACGAAGGAGTACCTCCGCTACCTCCGCATCGCGATGGGCTCCGTGGCCGAGTTGGACACCCAACTCCGCCTAGCCGCGATGATGAAGTTGGTAACCGAAAACGAAGCCCAAACCCTCCTCGAAACCATCGACCACCTCGGCCGCAAACTCAACCGCCTCCTCCGCGCCCTAGCCCCCCCGTAACCGCCGAGTGCCGAGCACCGAGTGCCGAGTGCCGAGAAAGTGCCCCAGGCACCCCGAAGCAATACTGGACATCGCTTAGCGCTGCTACCGGCAAGGTCCTGACGCGGTTCGCGCGCCAGCATCCTCCGGACCTGGGGCCCCCCAACCGACCCGGTCCCCCCACCCCCGCCAAGTGCCGAGCCCCGAGTGCCGAGTGCCGAGTGCCGAGCCCCGAGTGCCGAGTGCCGAGCCCCGAGTGCCGAGATCACCACCCCGCCGAGTAAGAACACCAGCGCCGAGTAATACATCCAGAGCACGAACAGGATCGCCGCCCCGACGTTGACGTCGACGGTGACGTTTTGATAGAGCCGGTTTCGGATATAGAGACCGAACAGCCGCTTGGCAGCCTCGAACAACAGTGCCGTAAACAGCGCCCCCACCACGGCGGCCCGCCACGGCGGCCGGCGCGTTGAGGCAAAGCGGTAGACCGTGAAGAACAGGCTCACCAAGAAGGCGAACGCCAGGACCTCGCCGGCCAGCTGCCCCGTCGTCGAGAGCAGGAACTCGAACCGGGGCGCCAGGGCCAAGCTCCGGGCTTGGAGCAACGCGAGGCCGGCCGAGAGTCCGGCGTTGGCAAGAAATAACAACAGCGTCAGCCCGACCATCCCGAGATCGCGCAGCTTCCCGAGCAAATAGGCGGTCACGAAATGACGCCGGACCGGCGGAACGTGGATGTGGAAGATCTCGTTGAGCGAGGTCCGGGCCGAGGCAAACAGCCGGGTGCTGAACCAGAGGAAGGCCGGAATGGCCACGACGGTCAGGTCCCGGGCGGCCACCACCAGCCGGCCCAGGAATTCTTCGACCGCCGCGAAGGGATCGCGTCCCGCGGTGGTGTCGTGGGGGGGAAAGAATCGCTCGACGAAATCGGCCGCGCCGACCGGACTGGCCCCGGCCCAGTCGACCAATTGCGACACCCCGGCCAGGATCAGGAGGAACAGTGGAATGGCGGCCAGCAATGCATCGAACGTCAGGGCGCTCGCCAGGAACGGGATCCTGTTCTCGTCCGCGGCCAGCAGCGTCCGACCTACCAACCTGCCGAACGAGCGGTACCACGCGGTCGGGCGCGGTTCGGTCAGGCGACCGGCTCCTCATCCTCGGGGACCGTGGTGCGACGCCGGGCCCGGGCCGCCTCCAGCCGCCGCTCCAACTCCTCCCGGGCTCCCCCCACCACCGGCCGGGCCGCCTCCGCCGCCGGCTCCGGGGCACCCTCGGCCCCAAATTCGACCTTCAGCTCGGCGAGCGTTTCATCGGCCAGGTCCCGAACGCCCCGAAGGCCCCGGCCCAGCTCGCGGCGGAGTTCCTTGCCGGTCTTGGGCGTCAAGAGGAGCGCCAGTCCGGCGCCTAACGCCGCACCGAGGACCAGCCACTTGAGCCCGCCGCCCCCGTCGCGTTCGATCACGATCACATCCCGCTCGTCTCGACTCATCTCATTCTCCCGCGTCGGCATCGTCGATCGC
>JAYTTT010000266.1:0-6838 GCA_043744895.1 Gemmatimonadota bacterium
GCCGAGTTCGACTACTCGGGTACCCAGGCCGCTCGGGCGCTCCGGGAAGAAGGATTCCGCGTCATCCTGGTGAATTCGAACCCCGCTACGATCATGACCGATCCGGAGGTGGCCGATCGAACCTATATCGAACCGGTGACGGCCGAGTGGGTGGAAAAGATCATTGCCCGGGAACGCCCGGATGCGTTACTGCCCACCATGGGCGGGCAAACCGGGCTCAACGTGGCCATGGATCTCTACCGGACGGGGGTCCTCGAAAAGTATGGAGTCGAGCTGATTGGGGCCAATGAGCGGGCCATCCGGGTCGCCGAAGATCGGGATGAGTTCGCCAAGGCGATGCGCCGGATCGGGTTGGCCACGCCCGAAGGGACCACCGTTCGTTCGGTCGATGAAGGCCTCGCCGCCGTCGAGCGAACGTCCTACCCGGCCATTCTCCGACCCTCCTTTACCCTCGGAGGTACCGGAGGCGGGATCGCCTACAATCGGGATGAATTCGAAACCATGCTGCGGCGGGGCCTCGAGGCGTCACCGGTTGGGTCGGTGTTGGTCGAGCGAAGCATCATCGGCTGGAAGGAGTTCGAACTTGAGCTGATGCGGGATGGCGCCGACAACGTCGTCATCGTCTGCTCGATCGAGAACATCGATCCGATGGGGGTTCACACCGGCGATTCAGTCACGGTGGCCCCGGCAATGACCCTGTCGGATCGAGAATATCAAGTCATGCGCGATGCGGCCTGCAAGATCATCCGCGAGATAGGGGTCGAGGCCGGCGGCTGCAACGTCCAGTTTGCGGTCAGCCCGGAAACGGGCGAGCAGCTCGTGATCGAAATGAATCCGCGGGTGTCGAGGAGCTCGGCGTTGGCGTCCAAGGCGACTGGATTTCCGATCGCTCGAATCGGCGCCAAGCTTGCTGTGGGCTACCGGCTCGATGAGCTTCCCAATGACATCACGAAGACGACACCGGCCAGTTTCGAGCCGGTCCTCGACTACGTCGTCGTCAAGATTCCCCGCTTCGCGTTCGAGAAATTTCCGGCCGCTGATCCGGGGTTGACGACCCAAATGAAGTCAGTCGGCGAGGTGATGGCCATCGGCCGGACCTTCAAAGAGGCGTTCCAGAAGGGCTTCCGGGGCCTTGAGATTGGGCGGTCGGGATGGGTCGTTGGGGAGACGCTGGCCGACGACCGGCTCGAGGACAGTTCTTTGGATGCGATCCTAACAGGGCTTCGGAAGCCAACCCCGGAGCGGTACTTCCAGGTCAAACGGGCCCTGTTGCGGGACGTGCCCGTGGCCACGATCGCCGAGCGATCCCGGATCGACCCGTGGTTCCTCGAGCAGCTGAAGGAGCTGATCGAGGCCGAACGGGCGTTCGTCGCCGACTGGAATGTTCGCCCCGCGGGGGTTCCTGGCGACGACGCGGAGCGGTCGCTGATCCGGCGGATGAAGCGGATGGGCTTTTCCGACCGCCAGCTGGCCGATCTGGTCGCGACCACGGAGACCGCGATGCGGCACCGCCGCCAGGCGTTGGGCGTCCGCCCGGTCTACAAGATCGTCGATACCTGCGCCGGCGAGTTTCCCTCCAAGACGCCCTATTTCTATTCCTCGTACGACGAGGAGACCGAGACCGCGGCGGTGGGCGAAAAGACGATCATCATCTTGGGATCGGGGCCGAATCGGATCGGCCAGGGAGTGGAGTTCGACTATTGCTGCGTTCGCGCGGTCATGGCATTTCGGGCAATGGGCTTTCGGACCGTGATGGTGAACTCGAACCCGGAGACCGTCTCGACCGACTTCGACATGTCGGACGCCCTTTATTTCGAGCCGCTCACGCTCGAGGATGTGCTCGAGATCGTCCATGCCGAGAAGCCAATGGGGGTCGTGGTCCAGTTCGGCGGCCAGACGCCGCTCCGGCTGGCCGGGGGGCTGGAGGCCGAGGGGGTTCCGATTCTGGGCACCTCGCCGGAGGCGATCGATGCGGCCGAAGATCGGGGCCGGTTCGAGGCGCTCGCTCGCGAACTCGGGATCGAGCAACCGAAGAATGGCACCGCTATGTCGCTCGCGGAGGCGGTCCGGGAGGCTGCCATCGTTGGGTATCCGGTGCTGATCCGGCCCTCGTATGTGTTAGGCGGCCGAGCCATGCAGATCGTGTACGACGCCGAATCGCTCGGAGAATTCTTCGCCGCCGCCGAACGGGTGGCGCCGGGGCATCCGGTCCTGATCGACAAGTTCCTCGAAGATGCGTTCGAGGCGGACGTCGATGCCATTTGCGACGGCACCCGGTGCATCATCGGGGGGGTGATGCAGCACATCGAGGATGCCGGCATTCACTCAGGTGACTCCGCCTGCGTGATGCCCCCGTACCTGATCACCGAACAACAAGTGACCGAGATGAAGGAGCATACCAGGAAGTTTGCCCTCAAACTCGGGGTGGTCGGCCTGATGAACGTGCAGTACGCCGTGAAGGATGGGCGGGTCTTCGTGCTGGAGGTGAATCCCCGGGCCTCGCGGACGATCCCGTTCGTGTCGAAGACCACGGGGGTGCAGCTCGCGAGTCTGGCCGCCCAGGTGATGGCGGGCAAAACCCTCGAGGAGCTGGGCGCGGTCGACGATGTTGCCCACCCCTACGTGGCCGTCAAGGAGGCCGTGTTCCCGTTCAGTAAATTTCCGGGTGTCGATCTCTTACTCGGCCCTGAAATGCGCTCGACCGGCGAGGTGATGGGCATCGCGGACTCGTTCGGGATGGCGTTCGGCAAGGCCCAAATCAGCGCCGATGGGGGCCTGCCGTTAGGCGGAGCGATTTTCGTGACCGTCAACGATGCCGACAAGGCGGCCGTGACCCCGATCGCGAGGCGATTCCACGAAATGGGATTCCGGGTCCTCGCCACCGAAGGCACGGCGCGGTATCTCCGGTCGCGGGGGATTCCGGCCGAGCGGGCGCTCAAGGTCCATGAGGGGCGCCCCAACGCCGTCGACCTGATGGTCTCGGGGCAAGTGCAGCTGCTGATCAATACGCCGTTCGGGAAACTCACCCAGCGGGACGACTACATCCTCCGGCGGGCGGCCCTCCAGGAACGGGTGCCGTATACCACGACGATGACGGCGGCCGCCGCGGCCTGTGATGCGATCATCGCGCAGCGGAGCCGGACCGGTGAAGTCCGGTCCCTCCAGGAATGGCATGAGCTGGCCCGGAGTTTCATGGCGGAGCAGAAGGCGTGACCTCGGCGCGGAACCCCGGGTTCGCCCAGGCGGTCCGCTCGGCGATTCGGGGCGAGGTCCGGGAGCATGAGAGCCTGGCGCGGTACTGTACCTACCGGATCGGCGGCCCCGCCACGGTCGTGGTCCCGGCAGATCCTGAGGACGTCGCGACGGCGACGCGCCTCGCGGCGGACGCCGGCATTCCGACCTTCACCATCGGCCTCGGGTCGAATGTCCTGTTGCCTGATGCCGGGCTCGGGGCCCTGGTCCTGCGGCTGGGCAAAGGGATCGACCGGATCGATCAGGCCGGCGAACGCTGGCGGTTTGGAGCCGGGCTGCCGGCACCGATCGCTGCTCGCAAGACGGCCCAGGCCGGCTGGGCGGGCATCCACATGATGGTCGGGGTGCCCGGGACGGTCGGGGGGGGCGTCTATATGAATGCCGGGTGCCACGGCGGGCAGTGGTCCGACACGGTCGAGTCGGTAGTGGCCGTGGACCGTCGGGGTGAGTCCCGGGTGTTTTCCAGGGCCGATATCCCGTTCCAATATCGATGGAGCGGCCTCGATGGCTGGGTGGTGCTCGAGGCCACCGTCCGACTCGAGCCTGGCGATGCCTCAGTCCTTGCGGCCGAGGTCGTCAAGCTGTTCGAATGGCGCCAACGGGGGACCCCCTTCAACATGCCGTGTTGCGGGAGCGTGTTCAAGAATCCGGGCGGGGGCGAGGGTGAGCGACTGACCGCCGGGCAGCTGATCGAAGCGGCCGGGCTCAAGGGAGTCCGGGTGGGCGGAGCCGAAGTGTCAGCCATGCACGCGAACTATTTCGTGAATGTTGGCGGGGCGACCGCGGCCGATGTGCGCGGGTTGATCGACCTGGCCACCAAGCAGGTGCAGGAACGGTTCGCGGTCACGCTCGGGCCCGAGGTCAAAGTGATCGGAGAATGGGGCGAATATCTCATGGGAGCGGAAGGCCATGGCTGATTACTTCGTGCATGAGTCGAGTTACGTGGATGAGGGCGCCGTCGTGGGATCCGGGTCGAAGGTGTGGCACTTCAGTCACGTGATGGCCGGCGCCGTCATTGGGGAGCGCTGCAATCTGGGGCAGAACGTGGTCGTGATGCCGGGGACCAAGATCGGCAACAACGTCAAGATCCAGAACAACGTGTCCGTCTATGAAGGGGTGGAGCTCGAGGACGACGTCTTCTGCGGCCCCAGCTGTGTATTTACCAATGTCCTCAATCCCCGCAGTCACGTCTCCCGGAAGTCCGAGTACCAACGCACCTTGGTCAAGCGGGGAGCCACCATCGGGGCGAATGCCACGATCGTGTGCGGCGGTGAGATTGGAGAGTACGCGTTCGTGGGCGCGGGGAGTGTCGTTCGCGGGGAGGTACCGGCTTATGCGTTGGTGGTGGGCGTTCCGGCTCGGCGGATTGGGTGGATGTGCCAGTGCGGCGTCCGGTTAAGCGTGGATGGGGGCGTGGCGCAATGTGCCTCCTGCGGCGCGTCCTATCGGGAGTCGAACCACCGTCTGCGGCCGGTTGACTCACCGGGGTAGGCCGTTCTAAGTTACTGCTAATATGAGACTTGCGCGGTCGTCGACAAGTTTCCGAACTCGAGGATTGCCGACGTGACCGTTCCCCTGCTCGACCTCAAGGCCCAGTACAACTCGATCAAAGAGGATGTCACCCGGGCGATCGGTTCGGTCGTCGAGCGCCAGGAATTCATCATGGGCCGCGAAGTCGGGGAATTGGAGACCGCCCTCGCCGCGTTGAGTCACACCAAGCACGCCATTGGATGCGCCAGCGGCACCGACGCGATCTTGCTCCCGCTCAAGGCGCTCGGCCTGGTGGCCGGTGATCAGGTCATCGCGCCCAGCTTTACGTTCTTCGCGACCGCCGGGACCATCCATAACGCGGGCGGAACTCCCGTGTTCGTGGACATCGATCCGGCGACATTCTGCGCGTCTCCGGCAGCGATCGAGGCCGCGATTACCCCGAGGACCAAGGCAATCATCGTCGTGCATCTCTTCGGCCAGATGGCGGCGATGGAGGCGATTCTCGACATTGCATGCCGCCACGGGCTTCCGGTTATCGAAGACGGGGCCCAGGCAATTGGGGCGCGACGTTTGGTGGACGGGACCTGGCGGATGGCCGGCGAACTCGGTTGGTGTGGGACGTTCTCGTTCTTTCCGAGCAAGAACTTGGGTGGCTTCGGCGACGGCGGGATGATGGTGACGCAGCAGGATGACCTGGCAGCCCGGCTCCGTCGGCTCCGCCTGCACGGTGGTGCGAAGCAGTACCACCACGAGGAAGTCGGAACGAACAGCCGGCTCGATACCCTCCAAGCCGCCGTGCTCCTCGCCAAACTTCCCCACCTCGCCGGCTGGAGTCAGGCCCGCCGCGATCGAGCCGCCCGGTACTCGGCATCGTTTGCCGGGCATTCCGACATCGTACCGCCGGTCACTGACGCCGCCAACGAGCACATTTTTCATCAGTATACGGTCCGGGTGCCCCGTCGGGACCAGCTGCTGGCCCACCTCAAAGCCAGCGGCATCGGTTGTGCTGTCTATTATCCGGTCGGGCTCCATCTCCAGCCCTGTTTTGCCGACCTGGGGTATCGGCCGGGTTCGCTGCCCGAGACCGAGCGAGCGATGCGGGAAGTCCTTTCGCTGCCCGTCTTTCCGGAGTTGACGGACGACCAAGTCGACCGGGTGGCAGCGACGGTGAAGGGGTTCTTTCAGTGACCTTGCTACGGGTCGGCGTCATTGGGGCGGGGGCGTGGGGCCGGAATCACGTCCGGACGCTCGCGGCGATGGCGGGGGTCGATTTGACCGCGGTCTGCGATCTTTCCGGGGCCACTCGGGAGCGGACCGCCAAGGCGTTTCCAGGCGTGTTGGTGACGGATTCGGTCGACGCCCTGTTGGAGCGGGTCGACGCGGTCGTGGTGGCGACCACGGCGCGGACCCACGCCTCGCTGGGGATTCGGGCCCTCCAGGCCGGAAAGCCGGTTTTGATCGAGAAGCCCTTCGCGCTCACGGTGGCCGATGCCGAGGCGTTGGCGGAGGAGAGCCAACGACGGAAGGTCCCAGCGCTGGTCGGGCATCTGCTCGAGTTCCATCCGGTCATCGACCGGCTCCGGGCGATGGTTCAGGACGGCTCACTCGGGGAGGTCTACTACCTCCACTCCCAGCGCCTCAACCTGGGGCAGGTTCGGCCGGACGAGAACGCATTGTGGAGTTTTGGTCCTCACGATATTTCGGTGGCGCTCTATCTGCTGGGCGAGACCCCGGAGTCGGTATCGGCCCAAGGCCATTCGTACCTTCAGCCGGGTATCGAGGATGTAGTGTTTTTGGTGATGCGGTTCCGGTCCGGTGTGGTGGTGCACGCCCACATGTCCTGGCTCGATCCGCACAAAGAACGTCGGCTTACCGTGGTCGGGTCGAAACAGATGGCGGTGTTCGATGACATGGCGCCACGGGAGAAACTCCGGCTCTACGACAAAGGGGTGGACCGGCCGCCGGAGTACGGTTCGTACGGGGAGAGTCTGGCGGTGCGGGAGGGAGACATCCTGATTCCGAAGGTCCCGAATGCCGAGCCGCTGGGGCTCGAGTTGGCCCATTTTGTGAGTGTCGCGCGGGGGCAACCGGCGAC
>JAYTTT010000267.1:0-1779 GCA_043744895.1 Gemmatimonadota bacterium
CCTGGGTACCCGAGTAGTCGAACTCGGCGCCCTGACCGATCACGATCGGGCCGGATCCGATAAGGAGGATGGAACGAAGGTCAGTCCGCTTGGGCATCGAGCAGGTCTTTCAAGGTCTGAGCTAACGGAATCGAAGGCTTCCAACCGGTATCATGGACCAGCCGGCCGGGTTCACCAACCAGGAAGGCGAGGTCGTTCGGTCGGGCTAAGTTGGGGTCTGACTCAACGATCACTCGATGGCCCGCAGCATCCATCAGGCGGTCAGCCACCGAACGGAGCGAGACGCCATGGCCACTAGCGACATTATAGGTCGCGCCCGCGTGGCCCCGCTCGAGGAGAGCGCGATAGGCCCTCACGACGTCCCGAACATCCAGGAGGTCGCGAACAGGCTCGAGATTCCCAGTCTTGATGGCCGGCGCTCCGATTCGCTTCGCCGTCCTGATCCGCTGGGCCAACGCCGGGACCACGTACTGCTCGCTCTGGCCCGGCCCCGTATGCGGGAAAGCCCGGGCGATCACGGTCCGAAGCCCGGTGCGGCGGGACACCTCCGCCACCGCGATTTCCGCTCCTAGCTTGCTCGCCGCGTACGGCGACGCCGGCAGCACGGGGTCCGACTCAGCCGAAGGCCGGTTCCGGCCGTGGCCGTACACTTCGCCAGTCGAGGCCAGCAGCAGTAGCGGATTACCCTGTCGCTCCGACGTCAGGCGGCCAAACGACTCGGCCAAACGAGCGGACCCCGCGGCATTGACAGCCCAGGCATACCCGGGATCCTGGCGGGCTTCGGCGCCGGAGGCCACCGCGGCCAAATGGACCACCGCCTCAACGCTGAGCTGGGCCAAGCCAGTGACCGAGTCGGACGAAAGCAGGTCGAAGTCCACCCACTGCACACTGAGGCGCTCGGCCTCAGACAATTCGCGGGACGGGCCGCCGCCAATCCGAACAGCGCCGATGACCTGATGTCCGGCCTGGAGCAGCTCGCGCACCAACCAACCGCCCACGAACCCGTCGGCGCCGGTTACCAAAACTCTCATCGGGTGGTCCGAAGGCGCTCGAGGTCGGCGTCGACCATCATCCTGACCAAATCGGTGAACGACACCCGCGGCGTCCACCCAAGTTCGGCAGCGGCCTTCCGGGGATCGGCGATCAGGAGGTCGACCTCGGCCGGCCGCATGTGGGCCTGATCCGTCACCACGTGATCGCGCCAGTCGAGCCCGACGTGGCCAAACGCCAATTCGACCAACTGGCGCACGCTGTGGGTCGTACCGGTGCCGATCACATAGTCCCGGGGTTCCGGCTGCTGCAGCATCCGCCACATCGCGTCGACGTAGTCGCCGGCAAACCCCCAGTCGCGCCTGGCATCGAGATTCCCGAGCCGCAGTTCTTTGGCTCGACCGAGCTTGATTCGGGCCACGCCGTCGGAAATTTTCCGGGTCACGAACTCGATGCCCCGCCGCGGCGACTCGTGGTTGAACAGAATGCCGCTGACTGCGTGGAGGCCGTACGACTCTCGATAGTTCACCGTGATCCAATGCCCATACAGCTTGGCCACCCCGTAGGGCGACCGGGGGTAGAACGGGGTTCGCTCGCTTTGGGGTGTTTCTTGAACCTTGCCGAACATTTCGGATGAGCTTGCCTGATAGTACCTGGCCGTCGGGCAGGCCAAGCGGACGGCCTCGAGGATCCGGGTGACGCCGAGAGCCGTGAATTCTCCGGTGAGCACCGGCTGCGAAAAAGAGGTGGGAACATACGATTGGGCGGCGAGATTGTAGACCTCGTCCG
>JAYTTT010000268.1:0-1777 GCA_043744895.1 Gemmatimonadota bacterium
GTAGTGGACGTGGAGCACGTCGAGTTTTTCGCGTAGCGCCACCTCATGCTGCTTGCTCGCCAGCGCCAGCGAGTAAGGGTAGTGCTCGAACAGCGGATAGAATCCCGTGGAGGTGTCGACTTCGTGAAAGTAGACCCGCTCGGTATACTCGCGAAGCCGGAACGGCATCGCGTAGGTGATGAAGTGAACCTCGTGACCGCGGCGGGCCAGTTCGAGGCCGAGTTCGGTGGCCAGCGCGCCCGAGCCGCCGTAGGTCGGATAGCAGGTAATCCCAATTTTCATTCGGTACCGCTCCTTTCGATCCCGTCCGCCCAGGCCGCCGTGATCTCCGCCGCGATCGTCTCCGGGGGCCGCGACGCATCCAGAGTCAACACCGGCCCCTTGAGCTGGTGGCGGAACCACGTTTCTTGACGTTTGGCGTACTGTCTGGTGGCGATGCTCACCGCCTTGGCCACCGATTCACGGCTTCGTTCGCCGCAAAGGTACTCGACTGCTTCCCGAATCCCCACGCCGTCGAGGCCGGGGCTGCCCCGCACGCCGCCATCGGCGAGCACGGACGCGACTTCCTCGATCAATCCCCGCCGGACCATTTCGTCGGCGCGGATCTCGATGCGGCGATGAATGATCGGGCGCGGGGCGGTGAGCACGACGTACCACGGGCTCACCAATCCCTGGGCGCGGGCCTTGGCCTGCCAGTAGCTCAAGGCTCGTCCCGAGAGCAACGCCACCTCGATGGCCCGCAGGGCCCGCTGCCGCCCCCCCCCCCGCGAACTGCGCATCGAGCCGCGAGGCCCATCGGACCAAATCGGTGGTCCCGAGTTGCTCGACCCACCCCTCAATGGCCCGGCGCTGAGTCGGATCGAGCGGGGGCTCGAGAAAGAGTCCCTCGACCAAGGCGCGGACGTACAGCCCGGTACCGCCCACCACCACGGGCATCATCCCGCGGGCCCGAATGTCGGTGATCCACCGCTCGGCATCATGGGCAAAACGGCCTGCGCTGTATCGCCCGCCCACGTCGACGAGGTCGATGCCGTGGTGGGGCACCCGGCCCCGCTCGTTCCGGGTTGGCTTGGCCGTGCCGATATCGAGGCGGCGGTAGATCTGGCGAGAGTCGGCGGAGACCACCTCGAGGGGCCACCAGTCGGCCAACGCCAGGGCCACCGCGGTTTTCCCAATCCCCGTCGGGCCAAGCAGAACAGGAACCCTACCGGCGGCCAAATCGTCGCTCCAGCTCGTCGACCGGCAGCGTGACGATCGTCGACCGGCCGTGGACGTCATGGGGCGGGAGTTCGGTTTCATAGAGCCGAAGGAGCACACTCCGGATCTCGGGTTCCGAGAGCGGCATCCCGGCTTTGACGGCCGCGCGGCAGGCGTAGGTGGCCGCGAACCGCTCGAGGCGATTGGCCCATCCCCCGAAACGGCCGCGGGCGAGGTCGGCCACCATCTCTCGGAAACAGGCGGCCGCATCGAATCGAGGATGGGGCGTCGGGACGGCGTGGATCACGACGCTCCGGCCCCCGAACGGTTCGACCTCGAACCCGGTCCGCCGGAGTTCCTCGCCGAACCGCTCCGTCACCTCGAGTTCTTCGTCGGTGAGTTCGATCGTCAGAGGAAGCAAAAGCCGCTGGCTGGCCACCGTGCCGCTCGCCAAATCCGCCATGATCTGCTCGTAGAGGATCCGCTCATGGGCGGAATGCTGGTCGACGAACACGACCCCTTCGGCGGTCTCGAAAATCAGGTAGGTATTCAGCACCTGGATCACCGGCGCGGCAAACGA
>JAYTTT010000269.1:0-6747 GCA_043744895.1 Gemmatimonadota bacterium
GGCCCGCTTCGAACCACGAAGACGACGGAATCCTCGTTGAGATCCTCGCCCCACTGGCTCCATCCCGCGGTCGGATGGACGACTTCGAGGGTGACGCCGTCAACCTCAATGCGGTCGCCGGCCCGAAGCGGCCGCCACGCCGCGCCCACCGCCACCAGCTCATCCAGCAAGTTGCCATAGCTCGGCTCGCCGGTGAGGACGGCGGGCTCGAAGACCCGGTCGACCTGCACCGCGCCAAGGATCGCGGCCACGCCACCGACATGGTCGCGATGGGCGTGGGAGAGGATCATCGCGTCGAGTCGCCGGACCCCGCGCTGGCGAAGGAACGGCAGGATGACCCGTTGGCCCGCGTCCACTCGCCCGTCGGCGGGGCCCGCATCAATCAGCACCCAATGACCATGGGGAGTCTCCAATAGGGCCGCGTCACCTTGACCGACGTTGAGAAAATGTAACGTGAGCCGGGAACCGACGTGAGGCTCCGGCCAGCTGACGACCGCGTGACCGATCGCGAACAGGGCGAGGCCCAAGCCCACCCGGCCGGCCGCCTCGGCCAGGCGGTGACGGGTCCCAAACGACCACGCGGCCCAGACGACAACGCCGGCGGCTGCCACGGCCGGCCCAAGCCCGGCCTCAAAGGACAGCGCACCGCCGGGAACGGCCGCCCCCCAATCGGCTAGGAATTCGAGGCCGGCCAGGAGGCCTCCGCCGGCGGCCGCAAAAGCACTTGCTGCCGCCGCCGCCACCGGCGACGCGACCAGGCTCATCACCACTGCGGGGACCGCGAGCGCCGTCAGGGGAATCGCCACGATGTTGAGCCCAATCCCAATCAGGGCCACAGTGCCTAACGCGAAGGCGGTCACCGGCGCCGTGGCCACCGTGGCCCCGGTCGAGGCCGCCATGACCCGCCACAAGGGCTTCGGGCCCAGCGCCCGGTCGCTCCACGCGGTGGCCGTAGTGGCGCCCCACAAGGCCAACCCGGACAGCCAGGCCCCGAGATCGACGACCGCAAACGGATCGAACGCCACGACGGCGCCCAGCACCACGGCGAACAAAGGGCCGGCGGCCGGAGCCCGCTGTCGCCGTCGCTCGACGGCGGCCACCACCGCGAGGACAGTGGCCCGAAGGGCCGGCGCCGGCGCACCGATGAATCCGACGTAACCCACGACGACGACGGCCGCCACGGCCTCCGCCACCCGACCCCGACCGGCCAGGCGAACCAGCAGGATCACCCAAGCCCAGATCAAACCAACGTGGAACCCGCTGATGGAGAGGAGGTGCACCAGTCCGGACCGGGCAAACGCCCCTGAAAGCACCGGATCGATGGTGCCACGCGATCCCAGAATCAGGGCCCGGATGACTCCCGCCCTCGGCCCGTAGAGGCGGGCGATCGTTGCCACCAGCCAGTTACGAAGGGCGGCCCTGCCCTTGACGTGGCGCGACACCACCGTGGCGGCCCGGACCGCCAGGATGCCGCGGGCCGGCCCCACACCGCGGCCCGAAGGGATCCACCGCCCCTCGAGCCGGACGACCTGCCCAGCCCAGAGGGTATCGCCCGCCTCCCCGAGCCGGATGGTGATGTTGCCGCGGCAGGCCGCCCCAGGGCGAAACAGGGCCGGCTGCCCAGGGACGGCGGGTTCGTCCAATGTACCCGTCAGCACGGTCGGGCCGGCCGGCAGCCGGGCGCTGCAACCCTGGTCGTCGTGCCGCCGGGCCAGGAAACCGTGACCGGCACCAAGCCAGAACACGGCCGCCCCGATTCGGATCCTCCGGTCGCCTGCCGCGGCACCTAACGCTCCGACGAGGATGACGCCGGCCACCCAACCACCGGACAGCCCCGCGAGCACCCCACTGCCAAAACAGGCGAGCCCGATCAATGCGGGAGACGGAATCCGAACGGGGGACACGGCATATCAATGCCGCATCCCCCGATGAACTACCTCACCATATTTCCTCGAATTGGCGCCAACGACCGCCGATCAGGCCGGAGCGGACGCCGAGCCGCAACGGGGTGACAGCGCGACCCGCCGAAACCCGTCCATCAAGGCCACATCGATTGAGGCGCGGCCTTGATGCTTGTCGAGGGCAACCTCCGTGACCACCGCGCCCTCGAGCGTCGCCACGTAGCGCGGGGGTAACCGGTTCAGCGCATACACGATGACGTCGGCGCGACACATCTCGCAGCCGCAGAACTCCGGGAAATGGGGCCGGAGGGCATGGTACGCCTCGACGGCATGATCTTCTACCGCATTCTTGAGTTTCATAGCACCGCCATCGCCTGCTTCGCGAGAATGGTTCCCGTAAACGTGGACCCCGTTGTGCCTGTCAACCGCACCTCATGATACGCCCCGACCTGCTCCGGTCCGACATCGAGCAACACCATCGCATTCGTCCGGGTCCGCCCCAGCATTCCCCCCCGTTTCGCGGGTTGCTCGACCAACACCTCCGCCAATTCGCCAAGTCGCCCCAGGTTCTTCCGCCGGGTTTGGTGGCGGGCCAGGGCGATCAGCCGCGCCAATCGCTCCGAGGCCACCTGATCCGGCACCTGGTCCCGGAGGCGAACCGCCGGCGTGCCCTCCCGCACGGAGTATCGGAAGGTATAGGCGTCATCGAAAGCGGCCACCTCGACCAGCGAAAGGGTTTCCTGAAACTGCCCCTCAGTTTCACCGGGGAACCCGACGATGATATCGGTCGACACCGTGATCGTGGGGATCGCGGACCGAAGCCGGGTGATCACGTCGAGGTACCCTTCCCTGGTGTAGCGACGGAGCATCCGCTTGAGCACGGTGGTCGATCCGCTTTGGACCGGCAAATGGACGTGCTCACAGACGGCCTTGGTCGCCGCCATGGCCTCGATGACCCGATCGGTAAAATCGGTCGGATACGGACTGGTGAAGCGAATCCGCCGGATCCCGTCGACCGCCCCGACGGCTCGGAGCAGGTCGGCGAAATCGTGCTCGCCCTGGCGGTACGAATTCACGGTCTGGCCCAGCAGCGTCACCTCGGTCTTGCCCTGGAGCGCGAGACCGCGAACCTCCCGGACCACGTCGGCGAGATGCCGGCTCCGCTCCGGACCTCTGGTATACGGCACGATACAGAAGGTGCACTTGTAGTCACAACCGCGCTGGACGGTGACAAACGCCCGGGGCCCATCATCGCGGGCCGGCGGCACGTCTTCATAGTGTTCCCACGATCGGAACGCAGTGTCTGAGGCGCGCCGCCCGATCGACGCGTCCTCAATCAACTCCGCGAGGTAGCGGTAGGAGTCGGGGCCGACGACCAGGTCGAGTTTCGGCACCTGGTCGAGCAACGTCGACCCCAGCCGCTGCGCCATGCAGCCCACCACGCCTAACACCGAGCCAGGGCGCTTATGACGTTGTAACTCGCCAACCCGGCCCACGACCCGCTGCTCGGCATGATCCCGGACGGCACACGTGTTGACCAGCATCACGTCGGCCAGGGCGGGGTCCTCGACCTTGGAGTAGCCGTGGGCCGTGAGGACGCCGAACATCAGCTCGGTGTCCGCCACGTTCATCTGGCAGCCGTAGGTCTCGATGTACACCCGCTTCATCGATCAGGGCCGAATCAAAATGCCGAAGGTGACAACGGTCGCGCGTTCGGTATAGCCGACGCCGTCCGAACGCCAGAGCTGTTGCAGCGTTAGGTCAAAGCCGCCCTTACCATTGGTGAACCGGACACCGGTACCGGCCGAGATCCCGAGTTCGTGCGGCTGGCGGCCGGCCCGCACCGGAAACGGAAGGGTGGCGTAATAGCCGCCCAGTCTCCAGGGGCGATGCCCAGGGTTTTTCGGATCCCGGAGGAGCTCGATTCCTCCCGACACCTCGTACGCATTGTCGGCCCCAATGCCGCCCTGGGCCTTGAGATCGGCGTCGGACGTGGCCCACCGCTTGGTCGAGTAGCTGGCCGCCATGGCCACCTTCAACGACGGCTGCCATCGGGCCCCGAATCCGAAACTGGTCGGCAAGTCGGTCCGGGCAATCCGGGTGGTATCCCGGTCAATGGCGAGGTGCCCGTCGGTCCGAAACATTCCCGCAATGGTCAGCCTTGGCATGAGCCGAAACGAGACCCCTGTCGAGAGGCCGAGGCCGAGGTAGGAGAGGGTCGATCGTTCGGACGCGATCGCGTAACTCGAATCCGCGAACGTGCGCCGGTTCTCGATCCGGTTCGATCCGGTAATGGCGTGGAGGCCAAGCCCCACCTGCAATCCCGAGCTGATCCGCCAGCCGCCGGCCAACCGCAGATCGGAGAGGCCGCCCCGCGAAATCAGGGTATCGAACACGCCGACCCTGGCACCTCGGAGGTCGATCGTATCGGTGGTGCCTAACGCAAAGTTCCGGTCGGTATACCCCGACATGCTGATCGACACACCGAGCGGGGTTCCCCCGACCGGGCCGACAGCGATGATCTGCGGAAACCGGTTGTCTTTACCGGATGAGGTCCCGAAGGGGTTCGTTGAGGTCCGAAAATTCTGGGCGCTCGAGAAGAGCGAGGTAAACTGAATGGCCCCGGCCGTGGTGGCGGGGTTCAGGCTCGACTCCAAATCGAACAATCCGAAGGCCCCTCCGGTCGCGATCGCTCGGGGCGAGAGCGGGCGAATCGGAAGACCGAGCCCCCGAATCCCAAATTGGGACGACTGGCCTCGCACCGCCGACGGCAGCGCCACAAGAAGGAGGCTCCACAGCAAGGTTTTCCTCACGTTACGGTCTCCCGGGGCGAGTCGGGAGTCCATAGGTCACCCGAAGTATTGGCTGCCCAGTCAGGGACCGCGTCGAGTAGAACACCGGCTGCATAAAACCGCCCCCCAGTGGTTCATCTTGATGGGCGATGAAGACCACCGGCGGCGGACCACTGGCGGCCTGCCATTGCGACACCAGCCTGAACAGATCAATCCGGGTCGGGTTGGTGGTGCCTTGGCCCAATCCGCCCTTGAGGAGCAGGCCGGTGGTGCCCAGCGGCGGAGACTTGGCCCCCAAATCGGCGGACACCCCGCGAACCGCCAACGAGTCGCCGCCCGGGTTGTTCGGCAGGCCGTCCAGCACGGTGGCGGGCGTCAGCTCGAGCGTGGCCCGAAGGATCTGCGACGAATCCCGGATAAAGTTCGGAATCACGAACCGAATGATTGAACGGCCTGCCCTGGGGCCCCCGACATACAAAAGATCCGGGTTTGCCCCAACCGCAAGATCGCGGTTGCCGACGTAACCGATCCGGTCGACGGCGTCGGGCCGAACTGAGGGCCGCTGGCGACGTTTGGCGGTATCGGTCACATCGACCTGCCCCCGGGATTCGAACAACGGAGCGGCGGTCGCGCTGGACGTGCCACCTGCCAAACGGATCCCGGTCGGCTTGGCGGCGCGGATGGTCAGCCCGAGCGCAAACCGCCCGCTGTCGGCCGCCGGTCCGTCCATCAGCGGAAGCCGACCGCCGACGTAGAGGGCTTCGAGCTTCCCCGCCTTGAGCGTATCCGGTACCGCAATGCTGTCGAACGCGGGAGCCGCGACGATCAGCCTCTGGAGTGCATCGAAGCTGATGGCGGTGTCGATGGTGATCGGGAGACGGTGAAGGAACACGGTCAGGCCCTTGGCGGTGCTGTCCCGGGCCTGCAGCGTGAACGAAATCGAAATCGTGTCGACCACCAGGGCCCGCGCCGTGCCATCGACTTGGATCGAGTCTCGGCGCTGCTTCGGAAACACCATGAAGGACCGTAACTCGCCGGCCGCCAATCCCGCGGAAACCAGCAGCACGCTGTTGGATGACCGGGGGAAATAGCCGAAGAAAGCAGAATCTCCGCCCGCGGTCGCCACAATGATCGTGTCCCGCACGATGATCTGCTCGCCCGGACAGAGGGTCGGACAGTCGCCCGGAGTACTGATACTTTCCTGACACGCCGCCAAAGCGACCACCGTCGCAAGGCCGGCGAATAGCTTCCTCATGCCAACGACTCCGGCCCGAATGAATCGGGCAATAGTTCTCGTATCCGCCACCGTTTGGTCGACGACGGTCCTACCGCTTCCACTACCAGATCGGTCCCGAATTCAGCCAGGACCTGACGGCAGGCCCCGCACGGAGCCGCCGGCGGCTCCGTATCCGTCACCACGACGATTCGGCGGAACTGCCGCCGTCCGGCACTCACCGCCTGCACCACCGCGGCCCGTTCCGCGCAGATCGTCAGGCCGAAGGAGGCATTCTCGACGTTGCACCCGACATAAATCTCGCCGCTCATTGCCTCGATCGCGGCCCCGACCCGGAACTTCGAATAAGGGGCGTAGGCCCGTTGCTGGACGGCCCTTGCCTGCTCCACTACCGGATCAGCCAGACCACACCTCCCGGAGAAAAGACCGCCCAGCCGCGAGGGGTCCCACGCCCAAGAATTCGGCGATCGTCTGCCCAACATCCGCAAACGTGGTTCGCTCGCCGAGCCCGATCGGCTTCACCTTCGGGCCGGACACGATGATCGGCACCCGTTCCCTGGAATGGTTCGTCGAAGGGGTGGTCGGGTCGTTCCCATGATCGGCCGTAAAGATAATCAAATCATCCGGTTGCACGTTCTTGAGAAGCCGGGGGACCGCTTGGTCGAGTTCCTGGAGGCCCCGGAGGAAGCCTGAAACGTCATTTCGGTGCCCCCAACTTTGGTCGAACTCGATCACGTTCGCAAAGATGAATCCGGCCCCGAGCCCCCCCAACGCCTCCTCCAGCAGCCGGTAGGCTGCCTCATTCGTCGCCGTATGGGTA
>JAYTTT010000270.1:0-6728 GCA_043744895.1 Gemmatimonadota bacterium
TCGTCGCGACTCCCTTGGAAGGATGCGCCAACCTATACGAATCGCCCGCAAACACCAGGGACACTTTTGCCGACTTTTTCAGCACCCTGTTAGGTCTCTCAACCGGCCTCGAGTACGATCCGGGGATCTACGCCGACCGGGCTGAGGTGCTGGCGCTCGCCAAAGTGGCGGCGGCCGCAGGGAGTCGGTACATCAGCCACATCCGGAGCGAGGACCGCGATTTCTGGGACGCGATCGACGAGATCCTGACGATCGGGCGTGAGGCCAAGCTTCCGGTTCAGATCAGCCACCTGAAGCTTGCCATGGTTCCGCTCTGGGGGCAGGCGGACTCGCTCCTTCGCCGCCTCGATGCCGCCCGGGCCCAGGGCGTGGACGTCACGGCCGACATCTATCCCTATACCTACTGGCACTCGACGCTCCAGGTGCTCTTCCCGAAACGGGATTTCGCCAATCGGGCGGAGGCCTTGAAGATCCTCAAGGAGATCGTACCGGCCGAGGGGCTGCTGATCGGAGTGTACGCGGCCAAGCCGGAGTACGCTGGAAAGACGGTGGCGCAGATCGCCGAACTCCGCCACGAGGATCCAGCGTCCACCTTGATGGGATTGATCCGGGAGTCGCAGGCTTATCCGGCCCAGAACGCCGATCATGCCATGCCGTCGGCGGTGGAGAGTGTGGTGGCCACGGCGATGGAGGAGGCCGACGTCCGGAAGCTGATCCAGTGGGACCACACGAATGTCTGCTCCGACGGCGAATTGAACGGCGCATCCTCGGGGATTCGGCGCCTTTCCACGGGTCCTTGGCCGGTACGTCCGGGAGGAGAAGGTGCTCAGCCTCGAGGCCGCGATCCACAAGATGACGGCGCTCTCGGCGCAGCACGTGGGGATCGTGAATCGAGGCCGGATTGCGCCGGGTCAGGCCGCCGATCTCGTCCTGCTCGATCCGGCCACGGTCGTCGATGGCGCCACGCCGGCCGAGCCGCATAACGTATCGGTCGGGATCGTCGTGGTCTGGGTCAACGGAGTGACCGTGTGGCGGAACGGGCGCCCGACCGGCAGCCGCCCGGGCCGGATCATCAAGCGAGTTGGGATTCGATGACGGCAGTGCCCGGGTAGCCGCCAATGCAACGTCTGGGTGATGGAGGCGAACCGATGACCGATATCACCGTCCTTCTGGGGCGGGCGGGATAGCCACCGTCTACCTTGCCCGATTTTGCGAATAAGCGGTTTCATGGGTGCACGCCTGGCCGACTGAACTGAACCTGGACGAAGTAGTACTGGCCAGGAGTCGCGGTCGGCGCGTAGGCATTGGTGATCGTGGCTTGAGTGAAGCCGGCCCGCTGCGCGGTCATCCCTTCCACGGTCCTGAACACCGCCTTCTCGAGCGGGTGTCCGGCCTCGATGGCCGCGTTGAGTGCCTGGATATTCGTGTTGGTCGAACCCATCCACGTCGCGAAGATGCCCTTTGCGCGCTGGCCGAATTTCTGGTTGATCTCCCCCATGATCTGGAGAATGTGCAGGACCGTGGAACGGGTGCCGTCTCGCGCGGCGTACATCTCGGTCTGCAGGGACCCCTCCTCGTTGATCCATGCCCGGCAGAAGAACCGTTTCGGATCGCTCGAATCACGAACCTCGTAGGCATCGGGCGTGCTGAGATCGATGCGGCGGGGCGGCCCGCCATCCGGCGAGCGCGCGGTAGACGGCGGCAGCGCATCGCTCGCGTTCGGATTCCGCGCGGTGGGCGGTGCCGAGTCGGGTCCGCTGCCTGGGCGAACCGGCGGCGGCCCACCCTGCGGCGGGAGTGGCTGGGTAACGGGGCGTCCTTCCAGGCCGGCCTTCTGGAGCTTGGGCAGGGCCTCGTTAGCCCTCTTGTTGAAGCTGGCGTAGAGCTGCCGCACGGTGTCATCGGAGAGCGCCGACTGAGCCACGCCGCTGTCGGCCGGCCGAATCCAGAATCCGCCGGTCGCGGTCTTGCCGCCGCTGGTCATGACGCTCTCGTCCGGTGAAATGACCAAACCGGACGTCGTGACGCCCGGCAGCTTGCCCGTAGCAAGCTTTGCTTCGGCGATTTCGGCGGCCGTCGCCGGCCGGAACTTCGTGGCGCCGGCCAGCATATCGTCCGTGATGAAGGTTCCCACCGCCCGCTGGGCCACCCGATTGGTTCGGTAGACGTACTCGGAGATGTTTGCGAAGGCCTGGAACTCCGCGTCGGGAACCCCGCCGGCCATCGCGAAACCGGAGAACCGATTGATATACTTGTAGGCCTCGTATTCCCGCATCGCAAGGACCACGTCGCCGCCGCTCTCGTGGAGGATGTGCTCCAACATCTCGAGTTGCGAGTGGGCCCCGTGAAACGCCTCGGTTGTGGTCTGCACTTTGCCGGGCCCAAGCATCGCGGCCGGACCGATATAAGCTTCGCGGGACAGGAAGTTCGCCTCAAGTTGCTTGGCGCTGATCTCGAGGGCCAAGTCTTGGCGGGCACCGGCCGAGAGCTCCTTCGAGCTGAGGCGGTTCGTGAGCCCGTCCACCTCGTTGAGTAGCTTGGCCCGTTCCTCCGCGGCAGCCGCTGACTTGAGGCGACCAGCTTCCCTTTCCACGACCGACACGTCGAGGCCCAGCTTCCCGGCTCGCTCGCGTACCCGAGCCGCCGCCGCTGCGTCCTCGCCGGCATGCGCCAAGCTCTTGGCCTCGTTCAGGAGCGTGATACGCGGCGTGAGTTGGTCCATGGCCTTCCTGAGGTATATCGCCTTCTCGGCCTCGGTCAGGCCCTCAAGGACCGACCGGTAGGCGAGTAGTCTCGAGCTTTCGGTGTAGAAGGCCATCCGGTAGGCGTCCGCCCAGCCGGCGCCAATTTCCTTCGCCATGTGCGCCTCGGCCTGGAGGACTTTCGCGCCCGCGCCACGGCCGGCGATGTTGAGGTCAACGTCGCTCACGGCGGTTAGGCTCGCGTCGGGCAGCGGCTTCGCACCGAATCGGCGCTCGAGCGCGGCCAGAACGCGTTGGCGGTGTTGTTGGAGCCCGATGGCCACCTTTTCGCCCTTGGGACCCGAGCGCATCAATTCCTCCACCAGCTGCTTCCAATTGCCGTGCTGGCGGAGCAGGAGCTTACAGGCAGCATCGTCCAGTACCGTAAACGGCTTGCCGGCAATGATACCCTTGAGAACGTCCTGCACGATCCCGCCCAATTTCTCGCTCGCAAGCACTCGGCTGAACTGCGCCACTGCCTGGTCCTTCAATCGTCCGAACAGCGTTGCCCGCCCAATCGGTTTGCCGGTCTTCGGGTCGACCACGAACTTGGGTTCGGGAATCGCGTTGACCCCCTTCTGCACCGCTTTCTCGATGTCGGCGGCTTCCTTGGCGATCTTGAGCCCCGCCACGACCTCACGGAAGGCCATCATCGCCGCGCCGGCATCGACGACCGCGCCGCAAATCGCCACGGCGATCCAGAATCCATCAGGGTATTCGGAGCCGATGGCCGCAGCCGAATCAATCGCGCTACCGGCGCCAGCGGCTTCCATGGTGTACTGCTTGTACGCGTGTTGAGCACTCATGGCGGACAGGGCCGCCGCTCCGGTCAGGGCCACCAGCTGCAGCCCGGGCACCGCCGCAGCGAGCGACACCGCGATCATGATCGCGGCTTCGGCGATAGCCGTGTACGTCTGGGCCCGAGTTCTCGCCTCAAGCTCCTTGTCGAGAATTCGCGCGGCCGCCGAGCCGTCCTTGATCCCGAGGTGGCGCCGCGTCTCGGCACGGACCCGCACCAGGGTCCGGGGATCGAGTTCACCCTTCGACAGGTGGTCCTTCGTGGTGGCGATGTCGGCAAGGACCTTGGCGGCGGGGCCGGCGAGGAAACCGGCGACGGCCGCGTTGTTCGTTCGGGAGAGCTGGAGAAAATCGAGTCCCTGGGTGTGCAGGATCGGAAACTGTTGGCCTTTGACCTTCAGAAGATCCGTGAATTTCTGGAGGCGTTTGGAATACTCAATAACGGTGTCCCCCGCGAGACTTCCTCCGGCTTCGCCCTTGTCCTTCGCTTCTTTCCCGGCCTTGCTTGCGTCCATCAACGCCTTGCCAAGGCTGACGTTCTTGTTCTCCTCGGCCAGGTCCCAGGCCGCATCCTTGAGTCCCTTGACGTCCGTAAGGTTGGTACCCTTGTAGCGGTCCCGCTCCCGTTCGGCCACCGTCTTGTTTCGGTCGAGGAGGAAATGGGTGACCGTTTGGAGTTTGGTGCCGAACATGCTGCTCAGTTGGAACTCAAGGGACTGAGACGCCGGAGCCAAGGGACCGAGCGCGGTCTGGAGCCCCTTCTGGCCGGCCCGTTCGTCCTCCGGCAGGCGGCTCAGCCCCACGCTCGCCAGCATCGCCAGGCTGGTTTCGTCAAGCACCGAGACATCGGGTACCGTCTGACCCAACGACGGGCGCAGGTCGGGCGCGCCGGATTGGGCGACTTTCACTTCCTGCTTCTTGCGGTTGGCCTCCCGCTGGCGGACCTTCTCGACGACCTCAATCTTGAGGATCAACTCCTGATCGCTGGCCAAGACCGCCGGGGCCGGTACGTCGGTTGGAACGTTGCCGGCCGACGCCGTGGCCGGTGGGGTAGCGGTATCCCGTTGGATCACTCCCGTCAAAAGTCTTTGAACCCGACCGTTGCCCAGGGATCGTTGGAGACGGGTGATTCGATCGGGGTTGAAGGACCGTGCCGGCAGGAGGAGCGGGGCAGGCTCCTCGGGGTCGAGGGCCGCCGGTTCGGCCACACTTCGGGTGGCCGGCTCGGCTAGGTGCTTCGGCGGTCGATGGGGCATTTAAGACCGGTAGGCCGACCGGCCCCGGGGCCGGCGCGGCGGCGTCATCTGAATATTCCATCCCGACCAGGCATGAACCCAGTGTACCGGACTGGCGCACGGCCCGTCAAGGCAGGCCACCCGCCGGGCGACAGTCTGCCACCCGTGCCAATCTCGGCCCCCGGCCGGGTTCACGTCGCTGAGCGGTTGAGGTAGATTGGCGAAACCTGTCGAGCGCCGGGAGTCCAACGTGCCGTCAATCTCAGCTGTCCTGATGATCGGGATCGAGCAGCGGATATCGGGCGACGCGATCGCGACGTACATGCTCAACATCGCCGCCGACAGGAACCGGCGATATACCCTTTCACCGCCCGGCGCCGGCCCGCCCCACCCGCGTAAGTTCCGGCGAGACCGCCAATGCGACGTCTGGGTGATGGAGGTGAACCGATGACCGATATCACCGCCCTTCGGGCCGCCCTGGCCGACCGGTACCGGATTGACCGGGAGCTCGGGGCGGGCGGGATGGCCACCGTCTACCTTGCCCAGGATTTGAAGCACCAGCGGAACGTCGCGGTCAAGGTCCTCCACCCCGATCTGGCGGCTGCGTTAGGCACCGACCGGTTCCTGGCCGAGATCAAAACCACCGCCAATCTCCAGCATCCCCACATCCTCCCGCTCCACGATTCCGGCGCGGCCCTGGGCTTCCTGTTCTACGTGATGCCGTTCGTCGACGGCGAATCGCTCCGCGACCGGCTGGTCCGGGAGAAGCAGCTCCCGGTGGACGATGCCGTCACCATCACCCGGGAGGTAGCCGACGCCCTCGACTACGCGCACAGCCACGCGGTAATCCACCGGGACATCAAGCCGGAAAATATTCTCCTCCACGGCGGCCACGCTCTGGTCGCGGATTTCGGGATCGCGCTCGCGGTCCAGAGCGCCGGCGGCCACCGGATGACCCAGACCGGCCTCTCGCTCGGGACCCCGCAGTACATGAGCCCCGAACAGGCCATGGGGGAACGGGCGATCGACGCCCGGAGCGATATCTACGCGCTCGGCGTGGTTCTTTACGAGTTGCTCACCGGCGATCCCCCGTTCACCGGGTCCACCGTCCAGGCCATCGTCGCCAAGGTCATGACCGAGAAGCCGACCGCGCCCAGAGCGATCCGGGACACGGTGACGCCCGCGGTAGAACGGGCGGTGCTCAAGTCGCTCGCCAAGCTTCCGGCCGATCGGTGGCCCACTGCGGCGGCGTTTGCGGCAGCCCTCGTCGCCCCGGCCAGCGAGCCCATAGTTCGGGCGACCATCCCGGAGCCTCGGCCGAGCCGGGGCTGGCGCGCCGCGAGCCTGGCCCAGACGGCGGCGACCCTCAGCGCGCTCGGCCTGGCGGCGTGGCTCCTGACCCACCGGGGAACCACACCCGATGTCGATCCGGTCCGCTTCGCCATCGGGGCGGGCCCCGGCGAACATTTCAACGCCCTGAGCAGCCAGCCGATCGCGATCGCACCGGACGGGCGCACGATCGCCTGGATCGGGGAGGGCTCGGGCCGGCCCCTGTTCATCCGAAGCCTGGGCGATCTGGCGCCGCGCGCGGTGCCGGGCACCAGCGGGGTCTCGGTGCCGTTTTTCTCGCCCGACGGCAAGTGGATCGCCTACTTCGTCACGAGCGGGAGCGTCCTCAACTCGGCTCGGCTGTTCAAGGTCCCGGTCGACGGCGGACCGATCGTGCTGGTGGCCGAGCGGGTCATCGGGCTGGGCGGCACCTGGGCGCCGGACGGGCGGATCATCCTTGGCATGCAGGGCGGGGTTGGCAACGGACTGACCGGCGGGCTCCACGCCGTTTTGGCCAACGGCGGCAAAATAACTCCGATCACGACGCCGCTCGACTCGGTGGACACCCAGCACCGATGGCCCAAGATCCTCCCTGACGGGAAGACGGTACTGTTCACCAGTTGGA
>JAYTTT010000271.1:0-64657 GCA_043744895.1 Gemmatimonadota bacterium
CCCACCACGGTAGAGCGCCTCTCGGACTGCCGGCAGGAATGTCATGGCTGAACCCTACTTGAGGGGCTCAATTCGCTCAAGGGCTTGGCCGGCGGTCATGGCCGCCCAGTTGGCCTCGAGCTGCGGACGGTGCTGCGCGGCCCAGGCGAGGGCGCTTGCGGCGAAGCCGCAAAGTAGGCGCCCTCGTCAGCTTCATTTGCTTGTTAGGCAACACGCCTCACAGATCTTCAGGCCGCAGCCCCGTGTGTTTCGCGATCCGGGTGAGCATTCGGGGCCCGATCTCTTCATTGTCGTGGAACGCAAATACAAAGTCCGGCCAGCCCAGGCGGCCGAGCGTGCGGTGGGAGCCCGTCTGGCGCTTGAGTTCCCAGCCGATCTGGCGCAGCGCCGCCAGCACCCGGCGCGCCTTCGCCGATCCCCACTGGCTCACGCGGCTTGAAAGGAAACGTTCAGGACCTCGGCGACTGCTTCGCCATGGTCGAGGCGGTCCGCGAGCACGCGGAGGGCAAGCGCCTGGACCCTCGCCAGGGCATCCGTGCGCGTCATGCCATAGGCGAGGACCCCGGGCAGTGAGGCAACCTCGCCGATCCAGCGCCCGTCGGTTTCTTGCCCAAGCTCAATCACAAGAGTCACCTAGAACCGCCTTTGAGTGGTCCGATCGCAAGTAATGTACTGGGCGGCAACGACTTAGCCAAGGGAGCGGCACTGGAAGGACAGCTCCCAAAAGGGGTTCGAGCGAAAAGGGGTACGACCGGTCGAGGACCGGCGTCGTGTTGCCTAACTACTGTTTGAGCTGCGGAGCCCCCGCAGCCTAAATCGGAAACCCTGCAATCTCTCAAGATCAATCAAACCCTCGCTTCGTCAAGGGGTTGTCGCCGATCCCCAGCCAGAAGGACGGAACCGGCTGCGACCCCGAGGCCTCCCGCTGGATAATTGGCAACTAGCCCGACCCCGCCCTGGGGAGTGCGTTTCGTCAAGCTCGGAGCGCGACGCGTCGAACCCGCAGTGCAGCCCGTCAGACCGGAAGTGCGACCCGCCAAACCCGAAGCCCAACCCGTCGACCTTGCGCAAGTCATATCCCCGCTGCCTGAGCGTCGGAAGGTCCACCACGAACCGCGCCGACGGAGCGTTCGCGCTTGGGCTCCAATCACGATCGTGGGGTGTTGATATCCGCCCATCGGCCCCTGGCGCGCCGTCTGGACCCGAACTATGCTCACAAGCCCCCGATTGAATTTCCTCACGCGAGACCGACGTGAGAGTCCCGATGCGCCCATTACTCATCGTTCTCGTGGGCACCATCGGCCTCGGTAGGGCGCCGGCGGCCGCGACCGCGCCGGTTGGGCCCGTCTTCACGGCCGAGCACGTCCTGGCGGTGCGCACGTTCGCCGGCGGTCAGCCGATCGCCGTCGCCCGAACCCGCCGCTGGATCGCGTACGTGGTGACCGACAACGACGACGAGTGGAACGTGCAGGAACCCCGTCCGACGGGCCACGTCCACGTTCAGACCCTTGGTGCCGGCCGCCCAGGGGCGCCTCGAGTGGTTCGACCGCTACCTGATGCCGAGGCGCTCCACGGACCACCCCGGCCCGGGAGGACTCCAATGAGAGACACCCGTATGCATTGCACGGCGACCTCCATCGCGCTTGCCCTGTCGCTCGCCACGTCCCCGCTGCCGGCACAGGCACGCCCGTCGATGCTCATTCACGACGTCACCGTCATTGATGGAACCGGCCGGCCGCCGATCACCGGCGCCTCGGTGCTCATCGAAGGCGACCGAATTGCCCGCGTCGCCCGCGGCCGGATTGACGCTCCGATCGAGGCGACGCGGATTAATGGTCGTGGCAAGTTCCTGATCCCGGGGTTGATCGACGTGCACGTCCACCTCGATGGCGCCGGACAGCCGCCGGCCGTCGGGCTTCGCGCGCTGGACGGATACTTGTACAGCGGGTTCACCACCGTCTCCGACGCCGGGAACGACCCCGACTTCATCTTCGGCCTTCGAGCGCGGGAACGCTCGGGCGAGATCGTCAGCCCGCGGATCTTTGCCACGGGTGGCGTCGTGACGGCACCGGGTGGCCACGGTGGCGGACCCGGCGCCACGCTGATCGATGCCTGGCCTGCCGCGATCCCGCTGCTCGACGCCCACATCGCCCGCCGGCCGGACATGGTGAAGTTCACCTTCGACGAACATGGGTGGGGAACCCGTCCGCTCATCCCATTGCTCGACGCCGACGTGATGGCGAAGGCCGCACGCTACTTTAACGATCACGGTATTCGGACCACGGTGCATGCGCTCGACGCGATTCGGATCGGTACGCTCAACGCGGCACTGTTCCTTGGCAAGGAGCGCGAGCTCGGATCGGTGGAGGAGGGCAAGTTTGCCGACCTGGTGCTGTTGAGCGCCGATCCCACGCAAGACATCCGAAATGCCTCGCACATCGACGCGGTGATCAAGGGCGGGGTCGTCGTGAACCGCGGGGCGCTGGACCTGCCGGTCAATCGGCGAGAGCGATAGGAATGACACGACGCCGCTGACGGCGGCAGGCTAACGACGGGCGCGCTTTGTCGTCGTTTTCTTCCTGGCGCCCGCTTTGGTCTTGCCCTTGCCGAGCGCGTCACGCATGGCTTGGTAGTTTGCCGCGTGCTCCTCCGGCGTGACGCGGGCAACCGTGCGCCCCAGTACGTCCAGCGCAAACTCTTCCAGCGTCTTGAAGCGGACGCAGCCCATCCCCATGTCGAGCTTCTTGCCGCTCTTCTTGTATTCGCTGGTGAACCAGTCTCCGAGGCTGGGGTTGCCGTAGAAGCACAGCATGTGAAGCGACACGTATGACTTCATTGATACGAGTCCAATGAATGGGAGCGGCACCTTGCGGTTGCCACCGTAGCCCGCGGCGTAAGTGGCCAGCGGCACGTACCAGCCAATCATGCCGAACTGGATGCCCTCCTCGTAGCCATCCGGCAAATTCTTGTTGATCTCGTTGCGCACGGCGCTGAGGGCGGCGTGGCGGTCGGCGGGGAGGGCGGCAAGGTATTGCTCAACGGTCGAAGCGGCCATTGGGCCAAGCTATCTGCTGCAGCGACACGTGACAACCCCGGGGGTGAGGACGGCGCAAACGGCAATGGCGCCGCCGCACGCGGCGGCGTAGATCACGGCCGGGCCAGCACCCGGCTGACGTTGATTAGCGTGGCACCCTTCCAGGCCGACGGCACCCCGCGAATGAACGTCACCACCCCGGTCGCCGGCGCTTTTACGTCCGCCACCGGCCGGCCCAGAAAGTCGGTCAGCCGGCCCACGGTCATTCCCTGATTGACGTAGCTGCCCCGCGCGACCAGCGGGAAAAAGACCCCGTCGGCCTCGGCACCGACCCGGGCACCCCCGTCCACCCAGACCGGATTCGCCACCGGGACCACGGTCCGCTCGATCATCTTCATCGCGCCGAGCACGTTGAGAAGGCCACCGATCAGCAGCTCGACATCCTCGGCCATCACCGTGCCCGACCGGCCGGCCTCGGCCACGACCGTGATCTTGCCGGTCGCCAGCGCGTGGCCGGACAGGGTGCCGCGGCCGGCGGGAGTCGAGAGGTCGGCATCAACGACGATGATGTGATCGAGACCAAACGCCAGGACCAGCTGCCGCGAAGTCGAATCGAGGGCCGGCTTGCCGCTCCGGAACCAGTAGGTATAAGGACGGAGGTCCTCGTCGAGGTCGCCGCCGTGGAGGTCGATGATCACCGACGCGGGCTTCACGACCAGCTCGGTCATCAACGCCAGCGCGCGCTCCGTCTGGGTTCCGCTCGGGTTGCCCGGATAGAGCCGGTTCAAGCCCTTATTGTCCACCGGATTCACGTGCACGGTCATGTGGGTGAACGACGGCACATTGACCAGCGGCGTCACGATGACGGTTCCCGCCATCTGCTTCGGGTCGAGCATCCCAATCAGCCGCTGGAGTGCCACGATCGAGGCGTACTCGGTGCCGTGACTCCCAGCCACCAACGCAACGGTCGGCCCCGGCCGGGTGCCGTTCACGATCGCCACCGGAATCGTGATGCCGGAGTCCACACCGGCGGGCACGGTGATGGCGCCGTAGCCGGTCTGGCCGCGGGCCGCGCTGGCCGTGCCGATGGTGACGGTCTGGGCGGCGAGCGTGGCGGCGTAGAGGGCCGGGAAGATCAGGGCGAGCAGTCGCATGGGAGCCTCGGTGTCGGACGGTGGACCCCGGCCAGTCGGCGGCAGCGCGACCAGGTCTCGGCGTAGGTCACGCGGACCTCGCCGCATGGTCATCCCAAGCTAGCGTCGCCGTCGCGTCGCGCCAGGCCGGTGCCCGAGGGGCCACCCCGCAGTATCTTGGACGATGCGTTTTCGATTCCCTGCCGCGCTCTTGCTGGTAACCGTCGTCCGGACCTCTCACGCCTCCGCCCAAGCGAGCGCAGCGGGGCCCCGGCCGGTGGCCCACGCCACCCGGATCACCAGGGGGCCGGTGATCGACGGCCGGCTTGATGATTCCGTATGGCGGGCAGCCCGGCCGATCGAGGGCTTCGTCCAGCACGAGCCGTTTGACGGCCGGGAGGCCACCGAGCGGACCGAGGTCCGGATCCTGTTCGACAACGGCGCGCTCTACATCGGCGCCCGGCTCTTTGACCGGGAGCCCGCCGGGATCATCCGGGGTGAGAGCCGACGCGATCTAGCGCTCAAGGAGCAGGATGCCTTCATGATCCTGCTCGATACCTTCCACGATCACCAGAACGGATTCCTGTTCGGCACCACCCCGGCCGGGGTCGAGCACGACGGCCAGATCAACAAGGAAGGTGAAGGCGGCTTCGGCGGCCCAGTGGGCAATACTCCGACGGTGACCGGCGCCAACGAGAACATGAATTGGGACGGCACGTGGGAAGTGCACACCACCGTCGACGAGCAGGGGTGGTCGGCCGAGTTTCGGATTCCGTTCGAAACGCTCCGGTACGGGAGCGGGAAGCCGCAAGTCTGGGGGCTCAACTTCGCCCGGTTCATCCGCCGCAAGAACGAAGAGGATTTCTGGTCCCCGGTGCCGCGGCAGCACACCTTGTTCCGGGTCTCGATGGCCGGAACCCTCGAGGGGCTCGAACCGCCGTCGAATCGCACCGCCTTGTTGACGCCCTACGTCGTGGGGTCGCTTCACAAGGACTACGCCGCCGGGACCGCCACCGACGCCGCGCTGGAGTTCGGGGCCGACGCCAAGATCGGGCTCTCGCCGAGCCTAACGCTCGACCTGACCTACAACACCGATTTTGCCCAGGTCGAGGCCGACGACCAGCAGGTCAACCTGACCCGGTTCAATCTGTTCTTCCCGGAAAAACGGCCCTTCTTCCTGGAGAACGCCGGGGTCTTCGCGTTCGGCACCCCGCAGTCGGCCGACATCTTCTTCAGCCGCCGGATCGGCCTCGACCGAAATGGCCGGCAGGTCCCGATTACCGCCGGCGGCCGGCTCTCGGGCAAGATGGGCCCGCTCTCCCTCGGCCTGCTCGATGTCCAGGCCACCAACAATTTCGCGGTAGGCCGGGTCCTCTACGAACTGCCCCATCGCTCTCGAATCGGCGCCATCGCGGTGAGCCGGGTCAATACCGACAGCACCGGAGACCACAACTTGACCGTCGGCATCGACGGCAAGCTCGGCCTCGGCGAGGCCATTTCACTCGACGGCTACGCCGCCCATTCGGAAACGCCCGGTTCGACGGCTCGGTCGAACGTCGTCAACCTGAGCGGTACCTACACCACCAGAACCTGGGAGCTCGGCAGCGCCTTTCGCCGGGTCGATGCCGGGTTCCGGCCCGACGTCGGCTACCTCGAGCGGCCGGCGTTCCAGTTCATCAGTCTCCGGGTCCTCCACCATCTCAGAACCCCGAACATCGCCTGGTTCCGAGAAGCCCGGCCCCACGTCACCTTCCGCCAGTACGATGACCTCGACGGCAAGCCCCAGAGCCGGCTCCTCCACATCGACACCCACTTCGTGTTCGCCAACGGCGCGTTCTTCGAGTTGCCGGGCGTGAACTTTACCCGGGAAGCCCTTCGAACTCCGTTCGAAATCGCTCCGGGGATCATCGTTCCGATCGGGGTGTACGATCATTTCGAGTGGGCTCCGATCTTCAATACCAATTTGAGCGCCCCCTACTCGGTGTCCGGCGGCGTCTCGCTCGGCGGGTTCTACTCCGGCCGGAAGAAAGGGGCGAACCTGACCCTCAACGCGCGGCCGAGCGACCGGATCAACTCGAGCCTCCGGCTGTCGTATGACGACGTCGACTTAGCGGAGGGAAGCTTCCATCGAGCATTGGCGGCGTTCCGGTTCGCATACGCCTTCTCGCCCCGGATCTATCTCCAGGGGCTGACCCAGTATAGCAACCAGAGCGAGAGCCTTTCGGCCAACATCCGGTTCGGCTGGCTCGGCCCCGCGGGGACTGGTCTGTTCGTGGTCTATAACGAGGGCCGGACCACCGGCGACGACCCGGGCCTCGCCGATCGGGTGTTCGTGGTGAAATTCACCAAGCAGTTGGATTTGGCTCGCTAGCCTTAAGGATCGTATCTTCCGGGCAATCCCCTTCGAATGAGCCCGGATGTTTGCCCATCTCGCCCTTGCCCTTGCCGCCCTTCAAGCACCCACCATTGCGTCGCTCCGGATCACCCCGAGCAAGCCGGTCATCATCGCGCACGATACCCTCCGGATCCGCGCTGAGGCGCTCGACGCCTCAGGCGCGGTCGTCGGTTCGGCTCGGATCCGGTTCGTGACGGCTGGGTTCGCCAACGCGGGCCAGGTCGACACCACCGGGTTGATCAGCACCGCGTCACCGGGAACCCTGCCGATCTCCATCATTGCCACGGCCCCCGGCGGGACCCGCCCGTTTACCCGGCGAGTCGAAGTCACCATCGTCGCGGGACCCGCAGCCACGGTCCGGATCGCGCCGATGCCCGCGCGGGTCGTCGTGGGGCAACGGCTCCAGCTGGCCGCGTTTCCGCGAACGGCCTTCGGCGATTCGACGACCGGCGAAACCACCTGGAGCTCCTCGACCCCGTCGGTGGCGCGAATTGTCGATGGGATGTTGACGGCCGTTGCCCCGGGCGCGGCCACGATCTCGGCGACCGTGGGCCGAGCCCGGGCCGGCTTTCCGGTGACCGTCCTGGCCGCGCCCAGTTCCCTGGCAATTTCGCCGGACCGGACAACCGTTCGGGAGGGCGATGTTGTTTCCTTCAGCGTGGTGGCGAAGGACCGCAGCGGCAAGAGCCTGGTGGGTGTGGGCCCGTCGTGGTCGTTTTCGCCGGGGCACGGACAGATCGGGGACGACGGCAAATTCGTCGGCTATGAGGCCGGGCAATACCTGGTGACCGGCAACCTCGGCAGCTTGAGCGCCGTCGCCACCGTCTTGGTCACCCCGCGCGACGTGCGCCGGAAAGCCACCGTCGTCGGCCAGTTGGTCCGCACCAAGTTCGAAACGTCTGAGGTGTGGATTCACCCGAACGGCAAAGTGGCCTACCTCGGCACCACCGGTGGCGGCGACCGGCTCTACACGGTGGACATCAGCGACCCGGCCAAGCCGGCCATCGTCGACTCGGTGATGGACGATTTACGAACCTTAAACGACGTGATGACGAGCGCCGACGGCAAGGTGCTGGTGTTCACCCGCGAAGGGGCCTCGAACCGGAAGAATGGGATCGTGATCTGCACCCTCGACGACCCGCTCCATCCGAAGAGGGTGGCCGATTTCACCGACGGCGTCACGGCGGGCGTCCATTCGGCCTTCGTGTACACCGATCCGAAGTACGGGACCCATGTCTTTCTTACCAACGACGGGACCGGCGCCGTGGATGTCGTCGATATCAACGACCCGGCCCATCCCAAACGGGCGGCGACCTGGCGCACCGACACCCCGATCGAGGCCGGCCGCTACATCCACGACATTGATGTCCAGGATGGGCTCTTGTACGGCAGCTATTGGAACGACGGGCTGATCATTCTCGATGTCGGCAACGGGATCAAGGGCGGGAGCCCCACCAATCCCCAGTTCGTCTCCCAGTTCAAATACGATCTGCCCTCGCTCTACCGCGACGCGGAGATCACCGGCGGCACCGGGTATATCCGCGGCACCCACACCGCCTGGCGCCACAAGAACTACGTGTTCATCGCCGATGAAGTCTTCGGGCTCGAGGAGCTTCGTTCGAAGACGGGACGGGCGTACGGCCGGCTCCAAGTTCTCGACGTAAGCGACATCACCAAGCCGAAGTCGGTAGCCTGGTATGAGCCCGAGTTTGGGGGGGTGCATAACGTCTGGGTCGCGGGCGACACCCTCTATATGGGCGCCTACAATGCCGGATTCCGGGCGTTCGACATCTCGGGCGAACTGCGGGGCGATCTCCGGGCTCAGCGACGAGAAATCGTTCACGCCCAGGTGTCGTCACCCGAGGGTTACCTCCCGAACTTCACGATGACGTGGGGAGTAGTGGTCAAGAACGGCCTAGCCTACGTCAACGACATCAACGGCGGGTTGTTCATCGTTCGGATCGAGCCGAAGAAGACCGAGTTGGTGCCATAGCGCGGCCGCCGACCCGGCCGGTTCGGAACAGAAGCAGAAGGGGCACCGCGGCCACGAACGCGATGCCCATGATCAGGAAGACCTTTTCGAAGGCGAGCACCCCCGCCTGCTTCCGAACCGCGAAGTCGACGAACGCCAGGGCTTTCTGGTGGGCCAGGTCGAGCGGATTTCCCATGGCCATGAACCGCCGAGTCGCGGCGTCGATCCGGCCGACGGCCGCGGGATCGGCGGTGGTAATGTGGGACCGGAGCCCCTCATAGGCACCCTCGGAGAACCGGCTGACCAGGCTGGCCACGATCGCAATCCCGAAACTTCCGCCTAACTGTCGCGACAGGCTGAACAGCCCGGTGCCCTGCCCTAACTGAGCCGGTTTCAGGTCGGCGACGGCGGCTTGGGTCAGCGGCGGGAAGATCAAACCGAGCCCAACGCCCCGAAAAATCAAAGGCCAGAGCAAATCCGGGGTCCCGGTTTCGCCGGTCAGCCGGGAATGGAGCACCATCGACCAGAAGTAGAGGCCCACACCGACGACGATACTGGCCCGGACGTCGATCTTCGGGATGATCCGGCCCATGACCGCCATGGTCGCCGCGCTGGCGAGGGCCCCGGGGAGAATCACCCATCCGGTTTCTTCCGCCGAATAGCCGAGCACCCGCTGGAGAAATACCGGCAGGGCAAAGACGCTGGCGTAGAGAGCCACGCCTAACGCGCTCCCGAAGATGACTCCGCCCGCGAGTTGGCGATTCTTGAGAATCCGGAGATCGACGGCCGGATGCTCCGTGGTCAGCTCTTGCCAGATGAAGCCGAGAATCGCCCCGATCGCCACGACCGCCTCGATCTGGATTTCCACGGACTCGAACCAGCCCCGCGACTCGCCCCGCTCGAGGAAGATCTGAAGCGCGCCGATCCCGGTGATGAGCAGCGCGATACCAAGCCAGTCGACTTCCCGGCTCCGCCGGGCCTGGTGGGACGGCTCCGGCACCAACCGCCAGCAGAGATAGCCTGCCAGGGCGCCAAGCGGCAGGTTGATGTAGAAGATCCAGGGCCAGTTGTAGTTGTCGGTGATCCACCCACCCAGCGTCGGACCGAGCGAGGGACCCACCATGACGCCGATCCCGAAGATCGCCATCCCGATCCCCCGCTCGTGGAGCGGGAAGATGTCGAACATGATGGCCTGCGCCGTCGCGATCAGGGCACCCCCGCCGATCCCCTGGATCACCCGCCACAACACCAAGCCCTCGAGCGACGAGGCGTTGCCGCAGAAATAGGAGGCGACGGTAAAGAGGGCAATCGAGCCGACGTAGTAGTTCCGCCGGCCGAACCGGTCGGCAAACCACGGTGTCAGGGGCAACACGATGACGTTCGCCACGATGTAGCCGGTGCTGACCCACGCGACTTCCTCGAGGGTGGCGCCGAGATTGCCCATCATGTGGGGGATGGCCACGTTGACGATGCTGGTATCGATCAACTCCAGCACGCTCGCGAGCGTCACCGCGAAGGCGATCAGATACCGGGCCCGGTAGACCCGCGCTCGCTCCGGGGTCTCGAAGCCTAACGGCAGCGCGGCGGTGGTCACCCTGGACTACTGGGCCGCGATCCGGACATCGACCGACATCCCGGGCCGGAGCGGATGGGCTGGATCGCCGGCGCCGGTAATGGCAATCCGCACCGGCAGCCGCTGGACCACTTTGGTGAAGTTGCCGGTCGCATTGTCAGGCGGCAGCAGCGCAAACCGGGCGCCGGTGGCCGGGCTCAAGCTCTCCACGGTGCCGGCAAACGCCCGGCCCGGATAGGCGTCGACCGAGAACTCCACTGCGTTGCCGATGACGACCCGGCTCAGCTGGGTTTCCTTGAGATTGGCCGTAACCCAGACGTCCTTTTCCGGAACGATCATCATCAACGACTGACCGACCGCCACCAACACCCCGGGCTCCACCGCTCGTTTGGCAACCACGCCATCGTCATGGGCCAGGATGACGGTGTACCCCAATTGAAGGCGCGCGCTGACGAGGGCCGACCGCGCCGCCGCCAGCCGGGCCTCCGCTACCCTGATGCCGGCCGAGGCGAAGTCAGTCTGGCTGACGGCGGCCGTGGCTTGGCGCTCGGCGGCCGCCAGCATGGCCCGGGCGTTGTCCACTGCCCACTGAGCCTGATCGAACTGCAGCGCCGAGACGATCTTCATCGCGGCCAGGCCCCGGTACCGTTCCAGTTCAGCCTCGGCCTTTCGGAGACTGGCCCGGGCGATCTCAATATTGGCGGCCGCCCCACCCGCGGTGGCCTCACTGGTGGCCCGGGCCGCCCGAGCCTGGCCGACATCGGCCCGAGTTCCGAGCGCCGCAACCACGCTCGCCAGGTCCGCTTGGGCCTGATCAACCCGCACTTCGAAGTCGCGGCCGTCAAGCACCACCAGCGTATCACCGGCTTTGACCCGCTGATTGTCCTCGACCAAGACCCGCGACACGAAGGCCGACACCCGAGGCGCCACGGCGCTGATGTGGCCGTCGATCTGGGCATTGTCCGTCGTGACATAGCGGCGGTTGAACTCAAGCCGCCGCCAGGCGAACACCCCGCCGCTCACGACCAAGAGGGCGAGCACCACCAGGGGAGCCCGGGAGCGCTTCGGTGCAACGAGCGCCGGTTGTTCCAAGCCGATTGCCGTCATCGCTGATTCCTCATCTGGTCGAGAACGCCGAGGGCCCGCAAGGCATTGACGCGGGCCAAGGCCAAGCCAACCCGTCCCTGGATCATCGCGTCCCGCGCGGTGACGAGCCCGCCCTGCGCGGTTACCGTCTCGAGGCTGCCGGCCACCCCCGCTTTGAACCGTTCCTCGACCTGGCGGAGTTCCCGCTCGGCTAACGCGCCCCGCTCTTCGGCCAACGCCGCCTGTTCCCGGGCGGTGGCCAGGTCGAGCAGCGCTTGCCGCGCGTCGGTGTCGATCTGACGTTCGAGATCGTGAACCCGGAGCGCTTGTGCCTCGATCCGGAGCCCTTGTTCGCGCGACCGAAGCTGGCGACGGAATCCATCGAGGATCGGGACCGTGAGCCCGAGTTGCACCGCGTAGGTGCCCTTGAGATTGCCGGCGTCCTTGCCGCTCTCCGAGTAGGCGCCGCTCGCCACCACACTCGGCAGGTACTCCGCTCGAATCGCGGCCCGGCCCCGCTCCAAGACGGCGAGCCGCTGCCGTTCCGCTCGGAGATCGCTGCGATGATCGAGTCCAAAACGAACGGCGGCCGCGGCATCGGCCGGCAACCCGGCCGTGGCCTCGTCCAACGAGCGGGACAAGACGAGCGCGGTGTCGGGCGGAAGGTCGACGGTGCGGAGCAGATCGAGCCGGGTCCGAGCGCGTTGGTTCCGGGCCACGGCAAGTTGGGCTCGGACCGACGCGACTTGCACCTCGGAGCGGGTCAGGTCGATCGCGGGAATGACCCCGGCCTTGAGCGCCTCCCGGGATCCCTGAAGCAACCGGGTCGCCACCACGCTGTCGGCTTCCCGGGCCACCACGGTTTCCTCAGCACTCACCGCCCGGAGGAACGCAATCCCGGCCGTGGTGCCGGCCAGCAGTCCCGCGGTTTCCACGTCGAGGCCGGCCGCGACCACGGAGTCCTTGGCGGCCCGGAGCCGTGCGAAGGCCGCCGGGTCGAGCACAGTTTGGCTGGCGCGGAGCTGAAAAACGAAGACCGTGAACGGATCGGTCACCCCCTTGGCAAAGGGGAGCCCAAACTCGTCGAGGTTTTTGGTCTGCCGGCTCGTGGTGCCCCCAAAAGAAACGTTAGGCAGGACCTCGGCGCGACGCTGGCCGGCCCGCGCCTCCGCCACTCTGGCGCCCAGACCGGCCAGCGTCACCGCGACCGCCCGGGACCGGCCGAGTTCGATGGCACCGGTCAGCGTCAGGGAATCGGCGGCACCGGGCTGGGCTTGGAGAACCAGGAGCAGAACCAGAGCGATCATGATCGGGCCTTCCGGAGCGGAGGCGATTGGTTGATCCCGTGGAACACCAGATCGAGGATGCCCTCGATCAAGGCGTCGTCGGACAGGAAGTCGGGATCGTGGGGCCCGAACACCCGCTGATACATCGCCCCGTGCACGATCATCGAGGCAATGCCGCGAAGGGCCGGGACCGGCGGAATCCGGCGGAAGTCGCCCCGGTCGACGCCCCGCTCGAAAATGACCCGCAACAGCCGGCGACCCCGGAGAATGACCTCCTCCAGGTAGAAGCGGGCGAGTTCAGGGAACCTGGTCGCCTCGGCGTGGATGACGCGGTTGATCTGGACCATGTCCGGCGTGGCCGCCCACCACCGCCGAATGATTTCGGCGAGGAGCTCGCGCGGGGGGTTGGCCGAAGCGGCCACGGTCGCTTCGGCAAAGGCGAGGTGCTCCGATACCCTCTGGCGAACCATGGCCCGGAACAGTGCGTCCTTCGAATCGAAATAGAGGTAGACGGTTCCCTTGCTCACGCCGGCCCGCTTGGCCACGTCCTCGAGCTTGGCCTGGGCGTAGCCGAGGTCTCCGAATACCTGGACCGCGGCCGTCATCAGTTCTTCGCGGCGCGCTTCAGGACGGCGATGCCACCGGGGCCCTGGTGGTTTCGCGACAATCCGGGTTGGCATCCTGGCTCTCAGTAAATGACCGGCGGGTAAGATACTCGGTGGCGGTCGTTACGCCAGGGCGCCGCCAAGCTCGGCGGCCACTCGCCCTAGGGTATCCTGCCAGGTGTCGGGAGCGTGGCGGGGAATAACCCGGAGGGTCGGGAACCACGGGCTCGCGGTCTCACTGAAGGCGGTCCAATCGCTGCCGAGGTTCGGCTGCCAGGTGGGCAAACCGAGTCCGCCCGCGAATGCACTGACCAAGGTGGGGGCCGTGACGACCGCATCGAGTTCTGCCATCAGCGCGACGACGGTTTCCAAGTCATTCCGGAGATCTTCGCCGGGCCACCGATGGATCCGGATCCCGAACCGGCGTTCCGCCTCGACCAGCTCGGCTTCACAGTCGTCGTACTGGAGGTTGATCCACTGGCAATCCCCGAGGGCGAACAGCGAGCCCCAATCGGTCAGGCTCGAGTAGAAGCGACGGCGATCGTCGGTCATGAGGCCGCTCCGCCAGCAGATCCCGATCCGGGGGCCGGCCGGAAGCGTCGCCAGTCTGGTCTGCCACTTCGCGGCCGAGGTGGCGTCGGCAATCAGAAACGCGCTCCGAGCTGGAAAACGTTCCCGGCTGGTGCGGAGCAGGCGCGGGAGTGAGCCGAGCGGAATGTGGTAGTCGATCGGGCGGACATCGGCGGGCAGGACGAGCCGGGTGGTTCCTGGGTCGGGAACAACCGTGACGGCGGGAAAAGCCCGCTGGAGCATGGTCGTTAGGCGCGGAGTGGCGATCAGCGTGAGGGACACCCCGTCGACGACCAGGTCCGGAAGACAGGTGGCGAAGAGAAGTTCGTCGCCGAGGCCTTGCTCTCGCCATACCACCAGGTGTTTGCCGGCCAGCGGCTCGCCCCGCCAGATCGGGGCGTCGGCCCGCGAAGCCGGATCGAGCTGCTGTTTTTTCCAGCGCCATTCGAACTGGGCCCAGCCCTCGTCGAGTTGCCACTGCGCCAGCAAGGCCATCGACAGGTTCCACTGGGCGTCCGCGGCGTTCGGATCGAGCGCGACGGCCCGGCGGAAGGCGGCGGCGGCCCCGCTCCAGTCCCCAGCCGCGAGCCGCGCATTTCCGAGATTGAAATAGCCCACCGCTCGCTCCGGGCCCGCCTCAATGGCGCGGCCGTAGCTCCGGATCGCCTCACCGAAGTCACCAAGCCGCTCCTGCATGGCGCCGAGGTTGAGCCAGGCATCGGCCGCCTCGGGACGAAGCTCCGCGGCCCGGCCAAAGTGGACGGCCGCCTCAGGAGTATCGCCGCGCTCGTGGAGGAGTTGCGCGAGGTTGAAGTGAGCCGGCGCCAACTCGGGGTTGTGACCGACGGATTTCTGATACCACCCGATCGCCTCATGGACCCGGCCCGCCTGCTGGGCGGCCAGCCCGCGCTGAAATGCGGTCAGTCCATCGCGGTCCGCCATGACTCAGCCTCGATGAACGAGACTCACCTGCACGGTCACCTCGCTGGCCACCCGGGCGAGGAGGCCCTCCCAGCCTTCTTTCCGGTCGAGCCAGGCCATCCGAACCGCCGGGAGCCACGGATTGCGGTCTTCACCGAAAACGCTCCATTCGCTGCCGCTATCCACCTGCCAGGTCGGGATGCCCAATGCACCGGCGAGCGCCACGACAGCCGTTGGGGCGGTGACCACCCGGTCGAGATGGCTGAGCAGGCCAACCACACTCTCGAGATCGTCCTTGAGATCGACATCGGCCCAGCGGTGAATCCTCACTCCGAACCGGGCCTCCGCTTCGACCAGCTCGGCCTCGCACTGATCGTACTGCAAGTTGATCCACTGAATTCCCGGAAGGGCAAACAGCTTGCGCCACTGGGTGAGCGAGGAATAGTGGCGAAGCCGCTGGGGGGTCATCAGCCCGCTTCGCCAACAGATTCCGATCCGTGGTCCTGGCGGCAGTGTCGCGAGCCGGACGGCCCAGGCCTCGCGGGTGTCCGGGCGTGGCGTGAGGTAGGGCGCGCTGGTCGCGAAGCGGTCTCGGGTGCGGCGAAGATGGCGCGGCAACGAACCGAGCGGCACGTGATAGCCATGAGGCTCAAGCGCGGCAACGGCGTCGGGAAGATCCGGGGTCACCTGAACCGTGGGGAACGCCCGGGCGAAGAGACTGGTCAGCCTTGGGCTTGCCACCAGGGTGACTTGGGCGCCCCGGGAAATCAGATCCGGCAGGCAGGTCGCGAACAACAACTCGTCGCCGATGCCCTGCTCCCGCCAGACCAGCAAACGCTGGCCATCGATCGGCTCGCCTTCCCATCGCGGCATCGAAAAATTACGGGGCTCCGGTCGCGCCGCTTCGGTTTGAAAGCGCCATTCGTATTCATCCCAGCCTTCGCCAAGCCGGCCGGCGCCGAGCAGCGTAAACGATCGGTTCCAGTGAGCCTGCGCCAACTCAGGGGCCAGGGCCACAGCTCGCTCGTGGGCCTCGAGCGCCGGAACGGTCTCGTCGAGATCGTCGAGCAGGTTGGCGAGGCTCGACCACGCTTCGGGCGAATCCGGTTCGAGTACAATTGCCCGCCGATAGTCGGCGAGCGCGGCGACCAGGTTCTCGAACGCCCGATGACAGTTGGCGCGGTTGAGGTAACCACCGGCCCGTTCGGGCGCGAGCGCCACGGCTTGCTCCGCATGTTCGAGGGCGGGTTGAAGGTCGCCCTGCTCGAGGAGTGCGGTGGCCAGGTTGGTGTGGATTTCGAGCCGATCGGGCTCGAGCGCCAGCGCGGTGCGGTACGCGACCACTGCAGGCTCCAGCATCTCCCGGGCCTGGAGTGCGGTGCCGAGCAGGAACAGCCCCTCCATGTCATTAGGCCGTTCGTGGAGTGCCGCAAGCAAGTGGGTGGTCGCTCCGACCGCATCACCGCGCCGGAGCGCGACAAGCCCGAGGACCCGGCTAGCCATCGCGTTGCCCGGATCGGCCGCGAGGACATCGGCCACGAGGGCCTCCGCCTCCACCAACTGTCGATCGCCGGCCAAGAGCCAAGCCAGGGCCAACTCGGTGTTCCGGTTCTCGGGCGCCAACCGCCGGGCTTCCCGATACGCGTCGATCGCGTCACCGATCAGGCCCCGCCGTTCGAGCAAGGTTCCCAACTCAGTGTGCCACTCCGGGCGACCGTCGTCCCGGGCAATGGCCTGCCCCATGAGCGACAGAGCCAAATCCGTTTCGCCAAGCCGGCTGATGGCGTGACCGAGCTGAAACAACACCGGCGGGTCGTCCGGCCGCTCTTCGAGCACTCGGCAGAACGTGGCCGCGGCCGCGGCCGGATCGTTGGCATCGAGCAGCGCGAGACCTTCTTCGAATGTCGCCATGATGGGGTCAGCGCCCGTCCGGCTGCTGGTCCAGCAGAGCCACCTGGTCGACCAGGTCGGGCCCGCCGAATGCCGCCGAGTAAGGGAAGGTGCGATGCTCGATCCGCTTCAAGGTTGGAAACAACGCTTCGTAGGCCGCCGCAAAGTCCCGTTTCCACATCAGGCCCTGCTGACCGTGATACCTCACCTCGGTCGGGGTCTCGGCAAAGTATTCGTGCAGGAAAATGTATCGGCGGCTGACCCGCCCGATCTCGGCCATGGCCCGGGGCAGGTCGGCCGGCGCGATGTGGATCAAGACGCCGTTCGTCATGACCAGATCGAATGAGGCGTCGGGAAACGGCAGATCGAGCGCGTTCCCCTGATGGAAGGTCAGGGCCGGCGCCAGGGCGCGGGCCTTCTCGACCGCGTAGCTCTGCGGTTCGAGTCCGTGGATCTCGAGCCGCGGGTTGAGCGCGGCCAGGGTCCGAACCTGGAGCCCGATGTTGCAGCCGACCTCGAGGACCCGGCCGCTCGGAACCCGATTCTTGAGGAAGGCCCGATAGATCTCGGTCTTGCTGATTCCGAGTTGGCCGGCGGCTTCGGTATCCATCTGCTCGAGCGTGAGATTGTTCCGATCGGTGTACTCGCGGCCGAAACTGGAGGTCCAACTGTCGAGTTGGGCGGTGCTGCTGGCACTCATCGGGTTCTCCTGACAAACGGTTCACTGAGGCGCTTCGCTATGGTGTCCATCACCGTGGGCCAGGACGCTCCCAACGAGCGGGTGACGACGTGAATGGCGGGAAACCAGAGGCTGTGGTCGTGCCCATGGGTGGCCCATTCGGCCCCGCTGTCCGCTTGCCAAGTCGGAACGCCGAGACCGCCGGCCAGCGCGGTCACAGCGGTGGGGGCCGAGATGACGGCGTCGACGTGGCTCAGGAGCCCAAGGACGCTTTCGAGATCGTTGCGGAGGTCGACGCCTTCCCAGCGGTGGATTCGGATCCCGTGCTGGGCTTCGGCCTCCCGGATTTCCTGCTCGCATTCGTCGTATTGGAGATTGATCCACTGGACGCCGGGCAGCCGAAAGACGGGGCCCCATTCGGTGAGCGAGGAGTAGTGGACTCGGCGCTCGGCGGTCAGGCGGCTGCTCCGCCAGCAGAGGCCTACTCGGCGCTCGGCACTCGGCGCTCGGCGCTCGGCGAGGCGGGAGCGCCATTCTTCGGCCCGGGCTGGGAGCGGGGTGAGGTAGGCGCCCGAGGTTGGGAAGCTGGCGACCGAGGTGCGGAGGTAGCGGGGGAGGTCGCCGATTGGGGCGTGGAAGTCGAACCGATCGGCGGAGTCGGACTCGATTCCGGTGCCGCCGTCGTCGACCAGCACCGTTACCGACGGGAAGGCGCGTTGGAGCATGCCGACTAGGCGATCGGTGACCAGCAGCCGGACCTCAGCGCCTAACCGGACCAGATCGGGGATGCAGGGGGCAAACAGCAACTCGTCGCCGATGCCCTGCTCCCGCCATACCAGGATCCGGCGGCCGGCGAGCGGCTCGCCCTGCCAGCGTGGAAACGGATACGACCTGACGTCGGCCAGCGAGTCGCCGGACCGGAATCGCCAGGCATAGCCGGCCCAGCCTTCGGAAAGGCGACCGACTCTGAGCATGGTGAGGCCAAGATTCCAATGGGCGTCGCCGTAGAGCGGCCGGATTTTGAGCGCGGCCTCGTAGGCCTCGATGGCGGGCAGGGGGCGGTTCGATTCGCGGTACGCGTTCCCGATGTTGAAGTACGACTCCGGTTTGTCGGGAGCGATTCGGGCGGCGGCGCGGTAGGCTTCGATCGCACCGTCGAAATCGCCCGTCGCCTTGAGGGCAACACCCAGGCTGATCTGCGCCTCGAACAACTCCGGCTTGAACTCGATCGCCCGCCGAAGAACGCTGATTGCATCGTCGAACCGGCCCAGGCCGGTCAGGGTGTTGCCTCGATTGACGAGTGCCTGGGGATGCTCCGGCGCAATAACCAGGGCGCGGTCGTAGGACTCGAGGGCCTGCTCCAACCGGTCCTCGGCCTTGTCGGTGTTGCCTATCCCTAGGAGCAGCGGCACCGAGTCGGGCCACCGCGCCAGCCCACCCTCAAAGCAGGCCCGCGCTTCCGCGAACCGCCCTTGCGCGTATCGGACAGTTCCCAGATGAAGGGCCGGCTCGAGTGCCTCAGGGCGACAACGGACCGCGGCCTCGTGAAGCCGCGCGGCCTCCTCGAGATTGCCTAGCCCTTGCAGCGCCATGCCGAGGTTGATGAGGGTTTCGTAGTGGGTCGGTTGCAGCGCGAGCGCCCGCCGATAGGCGCCAATCGCCGATTCGGTGTCGCCGGCATCGGCCAATGCCGACCCAAGGTTGGCGTGGGCCTCGACCAGTTTCGGATCGAGGCGGGCCGCTTCGGTATAGCTGGCGATCGCTTCGGCCAGCCTACCCCCGGCGTGATGAACACCCCCGAGATCGGCGTGAGCGGGTGCGAAGTCGGGTTGGAGGACGATGGCGCGACGGAGGGCGGCCTCCGCCTCGTCGAGCCGTCCGGAGGCCTGCAACGCCACCCCGAACACGGCATGGGCCTCGGCGGAATCGGGCCGGAGCAGGATAGCCCGCTCGAGGGCCTGGAGTGCTTCCGGCATTCGCTCAGCCGCGATCCGGGCCCGGCCAAGGTTGAGCCAGAACGCCGGCGCGGCGGGATCAAGCTCGACCGCCCGCTCGAGGAACCTCACCGCCAGCGGGGCATTGCCAGCCTGCTGGGTCAGCATGCCTAACAGGTTATGGGCGTCCGGCTGGGCCGGCTCGACTTCGAGGACCTGACGGTAACAGGCGAACGCTTCCCGGAGCTGCCCCGATCGGTGATGCTCCAGTCCTTCCCGGAGCAACGCGATCCCGGGCGCCACGGCGCTCATGCCGGCCCCGGCAGAAATGACTCACGCCCGGCAAGGAATGCCGTGGCGGGGACCGTCGGGAAAGGGTTCCGCTGCGCTGGACTCGACAAGACTCTGTGGGCTCCGAGGTATTCGCCGCTCGCTCTGCTGGGCACGAACTGCCGCTCGAGACGGGCTCGCGGTGGACAAAGGCAAGAGGTGAGCCAGTCAAAACTGCCGACTCACACCGGGCATGATGTCTGCAATTGCGGTGGCCGACATGGAGAAACAGTTCCTGACGAGCGACCGGCTCTACCTCCGTGCGTTGGCCGACACCGATCTCGAGGGCCCTTATGTCGAGTGGCTCAACGATCCCGAAGTCTGTCGGTTCAATTCACATCACGTCTTCCCGTATACCGTCGACGCGGCGCGGGCCTACGTCGCGGCGTGTCGAACGTCGCGGGCCGCGCTGGTGCTGGCCATCTGTTCCCGGCACGACCACCGCCATCTCGGCAACATCGCGCTCCAGCACATCGACCCGGTGGCCCGAACCGCCGAGTATGCGATTCTCCTCGGCGACCGGTCCTGCTGGGGTCAGGGATTCGCCAAGGAAGCGTCGGTGGTGATCATCCGGCACGGCTTTCAGGAGCTCAACCTGGGCCGGATTTCCTGCGGCACCTCCGCGGAGAACCTCGCAATGCAGCGGCTGGCGGCGTTCCTGGGCATGCGGGAAGAAGGCCGGCGCCGTCAAGCGCTGTTCAAGCACGGCCGGTATGCCGACATTATCGAGTACGGCCTCCTCCGGGCTGAATGCCCGGCGGAGTTCTTGGCGTGAAATACTGTCGTCTCTGTGTCCAACCCGACACCAGGCCGGGCCTTCAGTTCGACGACGAAGGCGTCTGCCCCGCTTGCCGGTTCGCCGCCCAGCGGTTCGAGATCGACTGGGAGAGCCGGAAGGAAGAGCTCCGGGAGGTAATTGCCTGGGGCCGGGCCCACAGTCATTTCGGGTACGACTGCATCATCGGGGTCAGCGGCGGCAAGGACAGCACCCGCCAAGCCATGTACGTCCGCGAGGAGCTCGGCGCCAAGCCCCTCCTGGTATCGTGCACCTATCCGCCCGAGCAGATTACCCACCGCGGCACCCACAACTTGAGCAACCTGATCGCGCTTGGCTTCGACACCATCACGGTGGGGCCCGCCCCCCAGGTGTGGAAACGGTTGATGCGCTACGGGTTTCTCCAATACGGCAACTGGTGCAAGTCCACCGAGTTGGCCCTCTATACCAGCGCCCCGAAGATCGCCACCGCGTACCAGATCCCCCTGGTTTTCCTGGGCGAGAATCCGGCGATTACCCTTGGTGATTTCGGGGTCCGGTCGCTCACCTCCGACGCCAACCGGATGAAGCACGGCAACACCCTGGCCGGAGCCGACCCGAGCCAATACTTCATCGATGGCCTGACTCGTCGGGACCTCCTCCTCTACAGCTACCCGACCGACGAAGAGATGGAGCGGGCCGAGCTTCGAATCCGCTACCTCGGGTACTACTGGTCCGACTTTTCCAAACTCGACAACGCCTCCTACGCCATCGCCAACGGGCTCCACCTCCGCGAGGAACCGTTCGCCGACTGCGGATCGGTCAGCAAGGTCCAGTCGGTCGACGAGGATTTCGTCGCGGTCAACCAGATGATGAAGCACCTGAAGCTGGGCTTCGGAATGACCACCGACGACGTCTGCGAGGACATCCGGTACGGCCGGATGTCCCGGGCCGAGGCTGTGGAACTCGTCAAGCGGTACGACGGCAAATGCTCGGCCGATCTAATCGAGCGGTTTGCCGACTACATCGGCATCACGATCAGGCAGTTCTGGGACGTGGCGGAGTCGTATCGCAACCCGGCCCTCTGGCAGAAACGCCCCGATGGTGAATGGGAGCTGGCCGATGCCCTCGAATAGCCGGATCGCCATCATCGACTACGGCGTCGGCAACCACCAGTCGGTGGCCAACGCCCTCGCGTTCCTGGGCTATCGATTCGTGATTACCCATCAACGGTCGGAGATCGAGGCCGCCTCGGCACTGGTGCTGCCGGGCGTCGGCGCCTTCGGCGAAGCGATGGACCGGATCCGCGGGCTCGGCATCGCCCCGATCCTGACCGAACAAGTCCACCAGCGCCGGAAACCGCTGCTCGGGATCTGCCTCGGGATGCAGCTCCTGGCCGACACCTCGGCCGAGAATGGGTGCCACCAGGGCCTCGGCCTGATCCCCGCTCAGGTGGTGCCGATCCCACCACAACCCGGGATGAAGGTGCCGCAAGTCGGTTGGAACACCGTGCAGGTGCACCGGCGGGATGTGCTCTTCTCGAAGACCACCGACACCTCGGCGTTCTACTTCGATCACAGCCTCCACCTGGTCTGTGCGCCCGAGTTTGTCGCGGCCACGGTGTCGTACGGCGGCGATCTCGTGGCCGCGGTCGAACGCGACCATGTGCTCGGGGTCCAGTTTCACCCGGAAAAGAGCCACAACGCGGGACTCAAGTTGTTCCGAAGCTTCTTCAGCCACCACGGGATTTCGAGGTAGGATGCAAAAGCGCCGGATCAACGCCTGTCTGATCGTCAAGGACGGCTGGGTTGTCCAGAGCATCGGCTTTCGCCGGTATTTGCCCGTTGGCCGGCCCGAGGTCACGGTCGAGTTTCTCAATGCCTGGGGGATCGACGAAATCATCCTGCTCGATATCTCGGCCACGGCCCAGGGGCGACCCCCGGATTTCGACCTGGTGTCGCGGGTCTCGCGCCATTGCTTTGTCCCTCTGGCCGTGGGCGGCGGTTTGGCAACGGTAGAGGATATGCGCCAGATCATCCGCTCCGGCGCTGACAAGGTGGTCGTCAATACGGCCGCGTTGCGACATCCTGAACTCATCACCGAAGCGGCGCGAGTACTCGGCACCCAGTGCGTGGTCGTGGCCATCGACGTCGTGTATGACAAAGCGAACAACCCGCGGGTCTACTCCCACGCCGACCGGGGAATCGACGCCCGATCGGTGATCGACTACGCTAGAGACGTCGAGCGGCGAGGGGCCGGTGAGATCCTGCTGACCTCGGTGGACCGCGATGGGGCGAAGACCGGTTTTGACACCGCCTTGGTCCGCTCGGTGGCCGACGCGGTCAGCATCGAGGTCATCGCGGTCGGGGGCGCCGGCCATCCGGCACATTTCGAGGCCGTGTTCCGAGAGGGGCATGTCAACGCCGCCGCCGCGGGCAACTTTTTCCATTTCTCTGAGCATAGCGTCATCGCCACGAAGCAGTATCTCCGAACCCGCGGGGTCGACGTCCGGATCGATACCCAGGCCAGCTACGCCGGCGCCCCCTTTGATGCCCTTGGGCGAGCCGGGAAGCTCCCGGACGACGAACTCTATCACCGCCAGTTCAGCTACCACCCCGAGGAACGGATATGAGGTACTGCACCCGGTGCCTCTACCCCGCCAACCATCCTCTCGGCATCACCTTCGACGAAGCCGGAGTTTGCAGCGGCTGCCGGGTCCACGAAGAAAAGGACCAACTGGATTGGGCGGCCCGCGCCGATCGGCTCCGGACCCTGTTCGACGGCTTTCGGAATCGTTCTGGCCAGAACTACGACTGCATCGTGCCGGTAAGCGGCGGCCGGGATTCCTACTTCATCGTTGACACCGTGAAGCGGGTGTACGGGATGAACCCGCTGCTGGTCACCTACAACAAGCACTACAACACCCGGGTCGGGATCCGGAACCTTGCCTACTTGAGAACCCAGTTCGACTGCGACCTGCTGACCCTCACCGTCGATCCGGCCACGGTCAAGAAGATTACCCGGGCCACGCTCCGGCGGCGGGCCAGCATCTACTGGCATTGCATCGCGGGTCAGACCGTGTTCCCGGTCCAAGTGGCGGTTCGGTTCAAGGTGCCTCTGATTGTCTGGGGCGTCCATCAAGGAGTGGATCAGGTCGGGATGTTCAGTCACCTCGATGAAGCCGAGATGACCCGCAAATACCGGAAGGACCACGACCTCATGGGCCTTGAGGCGGAGGACCTCGTCGGGGAGTTCGATAACCTCAAGGAACGCGACGTCGTGCAATACCGGTACCCGCACGACAAGGACATCGAGGCCGTCGGGGTTCGGGGGATTTACCTCAGTAACTACATCCGGTGGGACTCCAAAGCCCAGCACGAGGCGATGATCCGTCGTTACGGCTACGAAGGCGCCCCCCAGAACCGGACCTTCGACACCTACAACGATGTCGACTGCTGGCACTACTCCGACCTCCACGACGATATCAAGTTCCAGAAGCTCGGCTACGGAAAGGCCATCGATCACGCCTGCCGAGAGATTCGTCTCAAGCGGCTGTCACGCGAGGCGGGCCTGGCGCTGGTGGAGCGCCATCAAGCCAACCGCCCCGCCTTTGGGCATCGCTTTCTCAGCTGGATTGGAATGAACGAGGCGGGCCTGCAGTTCTACATCGATCTCCATCGCGATCAACGAATCTGGGCCAAGAACCCCGACGGTTCGTGGACCGCGACCGACTCGGTGACCCGGCATGCCGGCGACCCGGGAGTCGAGGCCGTCCGCCTCGGCCTGACCGATGACTGCGTGTTCCAGCCGACCCCCTCACGCGAGCCGGACGTACCCGACGATCGCTACATCCTTCTCGGCAAAGGGCACGTCGACGCCCGGGATCGCAGCGGTCCCTGGGGCTGACCTCACGGCTGACGAATCAGTACAAGATGGACCCGGTCAATGATAACTTGAGGCCGTCGCCAGATTCCCTAGCCCTCGAGACTGTCCATGCCCATTCGTCCGCTCCCATTCGGTCGACTGATCGGCCTCGCTCTTTTCGTAACCGGCACCGCTCAACTCATCGCGCAAGCGCCGCCCCCCTCAGCCACCCGGCCGGGGCGGGACCCACAACAGCCGATCGACGAGGCCTACACCCGGAAGATCAAGGAATACACCACCGAGCCCTTCTTCCTCTCGCCGCTGATCGACTACCTCCCGGCGTCGAAGACCGTCCCGACACCCACCGCCGTCCTCGGCGATATCGCCGGCGCACCGAACAAGCTCCCCTACTCGGCCGAGGTGTATCAGTATATGCGGCTCCTCGCCAAGGCGAGTCCGCGGGTCCGGGTCTATTCGATCGGCACCACCGAGGAAGGCCGGGAAATGATCGCGGTCGCGGTCGCCTCGGAGGCGCTCCTGGCCAATCTCGACGCCAACAAGGCCAAGCTGGCCAAACTCGCTGACCCCCGAATGATCGGCCTGAACGACGCGGTCGCGGCCCGACTGGCCGCTGAAACCGTCCCGGTCTATTACATCACGGGCGCGATCCACTCACCGGAAGCGGGGGCGCCAACGGCGCTGATGGAACTTGCCTACCGGTTGGCGGTCGACGAGAGCCCCTACCTCAAGAACATTCGCGATCATCTGGTCACTCTGATCACCCCGATCGTCGAAGTGGACGGCCGCGACCGGCAGGTCGACCTGTTCCGCTGGCACATGGCCCACCCGGAGTCCACCTGGCCCAATCTCCTCTATTGGGGCAAGTACGTCGCCCACGACAACAATCGCGACGCCATGGGGCTCACCCTCAGGCTGTCGCAGAACGTGCTCAACACGTTCGTCGATTGGAAAGCCCAGCTGATTCACGATCTCCACGAATCGGTGCCCTACCTCTATGACAACACCATCGGCGACGGCCCCTTCAATGCCTGGATCGATCCGCTGCTGACCAACGAATGGCAGATGATCGGCTGGAACAACGTCCAGGAAATGACCCGGATGGGCATGCCCGGCGTGTTCGCCTTCGGCAACTTCGACACTTGGTCGCCTGGCTACTTGATGTTCATGGCCGCCACCCACAACGGGATCAGCCGGCTCTACGAAACATTCGGCAACGGCGGCAGCGCCGAAACCCTGGAACGAACCCTCGGCCCGACCGAAACTTCCCGGACCTGGTTTCGCCAAAACCCGCCGCTGCCCAAGGTGAAGTGGTCGCTCCGGAACAACAACAACTACGAGCAGACCGGATTGCTCATCTCGTTGAGCTACATCGCCGACAACCGCGAGCTCATCCTCCGCAACTTCTACGAAAAGAGCAAACGGTCGGTGCAGAAGGCCCGGACCGAAGGCCCCGGCGCCTACGTGCTCTCGGGCGCCGATCCCAGGCCCGGTGCCCAAGCCGACCTCCTTCGGGTGCTCCAGAAACAACATGTGGAGATTTCGCGGGCCACCCAGGCGTTTACCGTCGCGGTCGGCAAGAAGGGCGACACGACCGCCGCCAAGACCCGGTCGTTTCCGGCCGGCAGCTACGTCATCCGGATGGATCAACCCTACTCCCGGATTGCCGACGCGCTCCTCGACTATCAGTTCTGGAGCCCGGACGATCCTCAAAAGAGGCCGTACGACGACACCGGCTGGACCTACCCGGAGGGCTACGCCGTCCAATCGGTGCGGATCACCGACCCCAAAGTGCTCGACGTCCCGATGACCCTCGTCACCAGTGAGATTAAATCCCCGGGCGGCGTGACCGGCACCGGCACCGTGTTCGCGATCAATCACAACGGAGACAACGCCCTCGCGACCCTCCGCTACCGCCTGAAGGGGGCCGACTTCCAGGCGGCCGAGGCACCGTTCGAAACGGCGGGAAAGAAGTTCAATCGAGGTTCCTTCCTGATTCGCGGCGTGGCCGCGGCCGATCTGGACCGCGCGGCAAAAGACCTGGGCATCGCGGTCGAGGCGCTGGCCGAAGCCCCCAACGTCAAGACCCATCCGCTCCGGGCCGCCCGGGTCGCGATCCTCCACACCTGGCTCGGCACCCAGACCGAAGGCTGGTGGCGTCAGGCGTTCGACGTCCTGGCGCTGCCGTTCGACTACATCAGCACCCAGGACGTTGCCGCTACCGCCGACTTGGGTGCGCGATGGGACGTCATCGTCTTCCCGCCAGCGGGCGGCAGCGTCCAGTCGATCGTGACCGGCCTCCCGATGTGGCGCAATCCGATGCCGTGGAAGAACACCCCGGATACGCCCAATATTGGCACCTTGGCACAAACCGACGATATTCGCCCCGGTCTCGGATGGCAGGGGCTTGCCAACCTGGACAAATTCGTTAGGCAGGGCGGCGTCTTGATCGGCGCCACCAACACCGCTGAATTCGCGATTCAGTTCGGCCTCGCCAACGGGGTCTCGGCCAACACCACCACCGGCCGGGTGGTCGGTTCCCTGCTCCGAAGCCGGATCGTCGACCACGAAAGCCCGATCGTTTACGGGATCATCGACAGCCTCTCGGTCCTGAGCGACGACGGCGGCACCTTCAGTGTCGGCAATCAGCTCGGCGGCCGGGGGTTTCGGGGCTTCGGCGAGGGCGGGGCCACCCGGGCCACCGGCCGGGGCCAAGCCGATGAAGCCGATGTGGTCCAAGGCCGTCCGGCGCTCGACCCCCGGTTCGAGGCGGCCCCGCCGCCCAAAGTAGAGTCCTGGCAAATGGCACCGCTGACCGACGAGCAACTCCGCAACCCGACCACGGTCATTCCGCCGGCCCAGCGGCCTCGCGTGGCGCTCCGCTTCACCGAGCAGAAGGACCTGCTCGTCTCAGGCCTCCTCGGCGGCGGCAGCGACATCGCCCAGCGGCCGATCGTCGTCGATGCCCCTCTCGATCGCGGCCATGTCGTGCTGTTCTCATTCAATCCGATTTATCGGGGCGGGACGATCGGAAGCTACTTCCTGGTGTTCAACACTGTTCTCAACTTCGACAACCTGAACGCTGGCCGAACCCTGGATCCGCGCTGACATGACGACATTCGCTTGGGCCGCACTGCTCGGTTTGACACTGGGATCCGCTCGGGAGCGCGGGACCCTGATCGTCACCAACATGAACGACAACACGGCCACGGTCATCGACCTCGCCTCCCGAACGGTCCGGGCCACGCTGCCAACTGGGATTGGGCCCCACGAGGTTGCCGCCTCCCATAACGGGCGATGGGCCGTGGTCACCAATTACGGGATCCGCGGCAAACCGGGCAACAGCCTGACGGTCCTCGACCTCACCACGGCCACCGTGGCCCGGACCATCGACTTGGGCGAATACCAAAGGCCGCACGGAATCGCCTTCTTCCCAGGCGACTCGCTCCTGGTCCTCACGTCTGAGGCGAGCCGCACCGTGCTCGTCGTCGAGTTCGCCACTGGGCGGGTCGTGGGCGCCGTCGCCACGGAGCGGCCGACTTCGCACATGCTGGCCCTCGCGGCCAGCGGAGAATTACTCTACACCACCAACATCGGGGATGGCAGCATCACCGCCATCAACCTGCGGGCCCGGACCACCGGCGCCGTTACCCCGGTGGCCCGGTTGGTTGAGGGACTCACGATAACCCCCGATGGCACGCAAGTCTGGGTCGGCAGCAATGGCGACAGCATCGTGGTGGTGGTGGACACCCGGTCGGGACGCGCCGTCGACACCCTGCGAGGCTTCGGGATGCCGTACCGCCTCGGCATCACGCCGGACGGGCGCACCGCCGTCATCACGGACCCGGCCAAGGCCGAGGTTCGGATCGTCAATGTCGCCACGAGGAAAGAGCGGTTCCGGATCAGCATCCCGCCGGACAGCGTGCTCTCGACGGCGGAGTTCCCCGGCTCGGCTTCACCTGAGGGCGTCACCGCCGCGACCCGAGACGTTGCCTACATCACGTTGCAAGGCCGCAATCAGGCCGCCGGAATTGATCTCGCCACGGGCAAGATCCTCTGGCATCTCCCAGTCGGCGCCTGGCCCGACGGCATCGCGTACGCGCCGGCGCGATAGGTTCGAGTCCCTCACGAGGAAATGCACCATGCGCCCCGTCATGATTCCAAGCGTCCTCCTCCTGGCCGCCCTGCGCGCGCCAACCCTCGTCGCCCAAGAGGGCGTGCCGCCGTTTACCCAGGACTTCCCGCCCGAGGAATTCGCGGCGCGGCGTCTGGCCGTGGCCCGCGCCATCGGGCCCGACGCGGTCGCCGTCATTCAAGGCGCCCCGTCGCCCCAGGGGTACGTGCGGTTCCGGCAAAGCAACGAGGCCTACTACCTCTCCGGGGTCGAAGTCCCGCATCTGTTGCTGTTGATCGAGGGCGGCACCGGCCGCACCACGCTCTACCTTCCCCACCGGAACCCCGGCCGGGACCGCGGCGAAGGGCGAATGCTGTCCGCCGAAGACGCTGAGGAAGTCGTCAAGCTCACAGGGGTCCAGGCGGTCGCCGGCCCGGAATTGCTGGCCGAGCACTTGGGCCGAATGGTCAACCGCTCAGGCCGGACCTTATACACGCCCCACGCACCCGCCGAGGGGGCCGTGATGAGCCGGGACTTGGGCCTCCGGGTCAACGGCGACATCGCCTCCGATCCGTGGGACGGGCGCCCCTCGCGCGAGGGCCACTTCATCGGACTGCTCCGAACCCGGTTCCCCCGGTTCGAGATCGCCGACCTGACGCCGACGCTCGACGGGCTCCGGCTGATCAAGAGCCCACGCGAGATTGCCCTGATTCGCCGCTCGAGCCTCCTCTCGGGCCTCGCCTTGATGGAAGCGATGCGCTCGACCGAGCCCGGCGTCATCGAAGACGAACTCGATGCGGTGGCCAAATTCATCTATCACCGGAACGGGGCCAAGGAGGACAGTTACTACAGCCTGATCGGGAGCGGCCGCAACGCTTGGTATCCGCACTACCATGCCAACCAGCGCACCATGCCCGACGGCGACCTGGTCCTGATGGACTACGCGCCCAACGTTGGCTACTACAACAGCGACGTGACCCGGATGTGGCCGGTCAACGGCCGGTTCACCGCCGGCCAGCGCGAGCTCTACGGGTTCTATCTGGCCTGCTACCAGGCCATCATCACCGCGATGAAACCCAACGTCCCGATTCGAACCATCAAGGAGCAGGCGGCGGCCTCGATGGGCCGAGCCTTGGCGACCTGGCAGTTCTCGAAGCCGGCCTATCGCAAAGGAGCCGAGGCGTTCGTCGCCGAGTATCAAGCCTCGGCGGCTTCCGGCGGAATGCTGGGACATTGGGTGGGAATGGCGACGCACGACGATGGCGGGGCGGCCGAAACCCTCCGGCCCGGGATGGTGTTCACGATCGAGCCGGCGCTTCGGGTACCCGAGGAACAGATCTACATTCGGCTCGAGGACATGTTCCTGGTGAGCGAAACCGGGATCGAGAACCTCTCCGGCTTCGTGCCGGTCGAACCGGCCGCCATCGAACAACTCATGAAGGAGCCCGGTGTCCTCCAGCGCTACCCGCGGACCGGGAGCGCCATTCCCTGACCGGGCCGCGCGGCGCTGCTACATCCCCGGGGCGAACATGATGTGCGCCTTCGGAGTGCCCGGAAACATGATCCACGGCTCGGTGCCTTTGGGGCGCTCGGACAGCCCGCTCGTGGCGCCGGTGGCGTAGGGGACGTAGACGACGTAGAGCCGCTTGGCGCCATTGACGGCACCGGCCTTGGTATCGAGGGTGCCGCCAAACAGCTGGTACAGGGTGGCGGGGCCGGTCGGGATCTTGAGTTTTCCCGCTTTGGCCTCGGCAAACCGAACCGTGTCGACCTGGTTTGAGGGCGTGCCATTGGCCCGGAGCTCCCGGCCACGGGCCATGAACGGCTCCATCGACTCGTGATAGCAGGAAACGTGAAACTCTTTCTCCTTGGGGTACTGAGCCAGGCAGACCATCCCGGTTCCCGCTCGGAGTTCGACGAACTTGCCGGCCGGGTCGTAGCCCAGAACCCGGGCGCTGGCCCGGAGGTTTTCAGGGAGCGGCAGCACGGCGGCCATGACCTGCTCGTCCTTGGACGGGATCGGCGCCTGGGCCGACAGCGGCAGACCCGCAAGAACGAGCGCGCCAACCAACAAGTGGGGGAATCTCATGTCCGGCTCCTCATGGAACGGTCGCGATTGGTAACCGGCTCCAAGCTACCAGCCACCGGGCTCACGGGCTACCTCCGCGTCCGCTTGCGCGCGCCATGGGGACGGCGCATACTCTGCGAATGCATCACACGCCCTGGCTGTTCACCGGACTTGTCCTTGCCGCGCCCCTCCTGGCGCAGCCCCCCGCCCACTCGGTGCCCGACACGCTGTCGAAGCCGGTGCCGGCCGAGTCGTCGGTGGTCACGCCGCACTCCGTCACCATCGAGGGACAAGCGATCCGGTATGCCGCCCGGGCCGGTACCCTCCTGGTCCGGAACGATTCCGCCCAGGCCATCGGCAGTTTCTTCTACGTGGCCTATACCCGAGACGGGGCCGATCTCCGGCGGCGGCCGGTCACGTTCGTCTTCAACGGCGGGCCCGGGTCGTCGTCGGTGTGGCTACATATGGGCTCCTTCGCCCCAGTGCGGGTGGCCACCAGCGAGCCGTCCTTCACACCGCCGCCGCCGTACACCGTCAGCGAGAACCCGTACTCTCTGATCGACCGGACCGACCTCGTTTTCGTCGATGCGATGGGCACCGGCTTCAGCCGGATCGTCGGCAAGGGGCAGCCCAAGGATTTCTTCGGCGTCGATCCCGACATCAAGGCCTTCGGCGACTTCATCGTCCGCTACATCACCCTGAACAACCGGTGGAACTCGCCGAAGTACTTGCTCGGCGAGTCGTACGGCACCACCCGGGCCGCCGGGCTGGCCAATGCCCTTCAGAGCCGCGGCGTGGCTATGAACGGGCTCGTGCTGGTGTCATCGTGGCTCAACGCATTCGTCGACTTCGGGAGCCCCCCGAACAGCCTCGAAATCACCTACCAGCTCTATCTGCCCACCATGGCGGCGAGCGCCTGGTACCACAACAAGCTGCCGGTCCGGCCGGCCAGCCTTCCGGCGTTCCTCGAACAAGTGAAGGAATTCAGCCTCGGCGAGTATCAGCATGCCCTCTCGCAGGGTTCCCGCTTGAGCGATGCCGAACGGGACGCCGTGGTGGCCAAGTTGCACGGGTTTACCGGGCTCTCGGAGGACTTCCTCCGCCGGGTGCGGCTCCGGGTCACGCCCGATCGGTTCCAGAAGGAACTGCTCCGGGGCGACCGGCGCACGGCGGGGCGCCTCGACGCCCGGTTCGTCGGAATCGATCATGACGCCGCCGGCGAGGCACCGGAGTACGACGCCGCCGATGTCGCTATCGGAGCCGCCTTCACGGCGGCATTCAACAGCTATGTCGCGACCGAACTTCGCTACGACGGCGGCTCGACCTACCTGACGACAAACTACCCGTTGGTTGGCGCCGACTGGGACAACCGCCATCGAGTCGGCGGCCAGCGGTATCCGATGGCGGACGTTTCCGAAGATCTCCGCGAGGTCATAACCAAGAACCCCTACCTGCGGGTCTTTTCGGCCAACGGCTACTACGATTTCGCCACGCCATTCTTCGAGACCGACTACACCCTCCAGCACATGGGACTCGATCCGTCGCTCGAGAAGAACATCTCCTACGGCTACTACGAGTCGGGCCACATGATCTACCTGCACCAGCCGGCGTTGGTCCAGATGAAGAAGGATCTGGCCAAGTTCTACGACGCGGGGCCGCCGTGAGCGATTTCACTGGGTTTACCCCGGCCGCCCAGCGGTTCTTCCGGAGTCTGGAGCGCAACAACAACAAGCCGTGGTTCGAGGCGAACCGGGCCATCTACGAAACGGCCGTTCGCGAGCCGTTGCGGGCGCTGGTCGGGGAACTCGACGCCACGTTCGGCACCATCGCGCCCGAAATCGTCGGCGACCCGAAGCGGTCGCTGTTCCGGATCAATCGAGACATCCGGTTTTCGAAGGACAAGTCGCCCTACAAGACCAACGCGGGCTGCTGGTTTTATCACCAAGACGCGGGGCGCGGGGTCGGCCAGGACGCCGACGACGGCGGGGCCGGGTTCTACTTCCACATCGACGGCAAGGCGGCGTTCGTAGCCGGGGGGATTTGGATGCCGTCGCGGCCGTCGCTCACCAAGATCCGGGACCGGCTGGCGGACGACTGGCGGCCGTTCGCACGCCTGGTTGAACTCCCCGCGTTTCGGCGGCGGTTCGGGCCGATCGACTCGGAGGCAATGCTGACTCGGGTGCCTCGAGGCTATGCACCCGATCATCCGGCGGCCCAGTGGCTTCGGTTTCAGTCGTTCACGGCGGGGCGGGACTTGCCGAGTACCGATTTGCTGTCGCCCAAACTGGTCGGCAAGATCGCGCGCGACTTCGAGGCCTTGGTTCCCTTGGTACGCTGGTTGAACGAGTCCCTCGGCCACAGGCTCGCCAAGAGCCGCCTATAGGGCAGCCACGTCCGGAAGATCCGCCGACGGGCCCAGTGCCGGCGAAACACCAGCGCCGCCGTACCCACGTGGGTCCGCGGGCTATCACGTGAAGTGCGGGCACTTCTTCCGATCTAGGCCGCCCTCGATTCGCTCAGCGACGAAAGCGTGCTGCAACACCCTCGCGGGCGAGTTCCGCGACGCCTTTGGGACCCCCCACTCCGGCGGCGGTGGAGGTGTCTCGCCTATCCAATGACGATAACGACCATGCAGGGCGAATGCGCTATCAGGAGGCACCAGCTGACCTCGCCCTTGCCGCTCGACGGTCACGTGTTCCCCACTACGGCAATCGGTCCATTCACGCATGTCGTGCACGGACCCACTCCATGTCCCGGTGAAGGTCGTTTCGTCGTCGATGAGATCGACGGATTGGGCCCGCGCCAATGCCATCGACGGCTTGATGCCTTCGGGCCAGCCTCGGTCCGTCTTGAGCAAGCGCATTGCTGCTGGGTGCTGTTCGAGAACGAGCGTTGGAGTGCCGCGGTCATCGACAAACAGCGACAGCCTCGAGGCCTCTCTTGTCGAGTCGCTTCGGGTCCAGCGCCCGTGGAATATCTCCGCACCTGGCCCCCGGGTGCCGCGCCGGATCCAGAATTCTCCGTCACTCCATAGGGTGATTGTCACCTTTGGGCAGCCGGGGCAACTGAGCCACCAGGTTGTGCCGGACCCATCCAAAGAAGACGGCGCCTGCGCTAGCAGCGGGTGCTCTGGCTGTAGCTCCGAAGACCCGTCCAGTTGGACCACAGGGGGTTCGCCTTGACCGGCAGGGTTACCGACCAGCCTTCGGCGCTCCTGTATGAATCGCCCGGCAAGAACAGAACCGGCGAGGCACGCGACGACGAGTGTTTCCACTTTAGCTCTCAAGAGGCTCTCGTATCCAGTTGGGGCGTCTGGCCCGGCCTTGGTGCGCGCGTCGAAGGTCGCTGGGCTAAACGATCAGAACTTAAGCCGCGAGGCCGCCTCGACGATGCCGACCGGGGTGCCTGCCCGGCGGCCCTCGTCGGTCTTCAAGGGGATAAGAGATAGAGGGCCTAAACTGACAGTGATCTCGTTCGCCGCTCGCCTCCGTCGAGCCCGGTTATTCGCTCGCGGGTGTGACCGGAGGAACGGCCGAAGCCGGGATCACGATAATGTTCACCTGGAAGGCCCCTGCGTTGTCCGCATATTGGGAATCGTAGACGCACAATTTGAAGTGTCCGCGAACGGTCGCGACGAACAGCCCTTGGACGCCGGTCGGAAACCCTGCACTTGTCCCGATCTTGTACTGGCGAATGCCAACCCCAGTCGATGTGCGGGAACCATTGCGCGCGCCTGTGGCGTCCACGTCCCCAAGGGATTGTCCACCATGGATGCGGTCTACCGGACCAACGCCCAGTGGAAGGCCTCGGGCTCGCCACCGATGACCCGGGCGCAGTACCTTCGAGATGTGGTGCCGCGGTTGGTCGGGGGTCACGCTCCCGCAGCTCATGGCGGCGGCCGGGCTGTCCAACGCCTCCCGCAGCACCCTCCGCCGCGGGCTCACGGTGCCCCACCGGCGGCATTGGGTGGGGCTCGAACAACTGGGACGGGCCTCCCGCTAGCCTGGTCTCCGTTGCATGCTTCAGAGTCGTTGACCTGCCAGCATTCGGTCGGCGGCCGCCCCTTCACTGGTCCAATCCGAAAGAGGAACCCATGCGCCGACATATTGCAATCGTCTTATCCATTGTGCTGTTGGGGTTCTCAAGACCGACCGCGGCGCAAACCACCGCAGGGGCCGCGATGAGGCTCGACATCCAGAGCCAGGTCAAGAAATTCGTGGAAGCGACCAACGCGGGTGACGTAAGCGCCGTGATGGAGATGTATAGCCGGGCGGCGGGGGTCACCGATATTGGCGACGGCGAGATTCACCGAGGCTGGGATGCGATCCGCACGGAAACCGATCTGCTCACGGGCAAACAGGGGTCGTTTCGGTTCTCGCTCGGCGCTATTGATGTCTTCGGGCTCGGACCGACTGGGGCGTTGGCGGTCGCCCCCTACGTCGTACAGGTGGCAACAGCGAACGGCAATGCGGAGGTGAACGGGGCCTTGACGATCGTGTTTGAGAAGGCTGCGACCGGGTGGCGGATCATCCATAGCCACATGAGCACGAAGCCGCCGTCCGGGGACTGAGAGACCCAGCGGCCGTGTCCTCTTGGTACGGCCCGAGCCGATCCGCAGGGCGTAGGGCTCATGCCGGCGCGGGGGCCAAAGCATGACGCCTTGGCCCGAACGACTGTAGCTCATTGGGAGAACCGAGTCGCGTTCGCCAAACGCCCCGTCGATTGGAGTGCCGGCGAAGGATGTGAGGTTTCCAACGGCAACACGCACCGAGTCGCCAAGGGTGCCCACGTCGTCGCACGTCGCCAGGAGGCACACAATCGTGCCGGGGCTGATCCAGCGCGCCGCGGGGAGCGTCCTAGGAATCCTAGACCGCCGCTAGGCAAGCCCGCCGGGGTCTACGCGATCTGGCACGGCCCCACTTTCCTCTACGTCGGCATGTCGGGGCGTGGGCTCACCACCCTGCACCTCGATCAGCAGCTTGCTGAGGTCACCCAAGTTGGTGGCGTCGGTTCTTCCTGACGTTTCTCTGGGTGTTTTCGCAGGCATTCCTGGATTTTCCCTCGGACTTTCTCCGGGGGTTCTGGCCGCCCACCCGCTCCGTCGTCAGATCGATTCGGGGGCGGTCCGCGCCACCCTCGGGCCCTACCCCTGCAGGTTCGTGCTCCCACTCGGCGCGGCAGGCCGGGACTTCCTCCAGGGTTCGCGCCAGGACTGCGGGCGGGATTCGCGCTTGCACTCTCTTTGGCCGGGGCTGCCCGGGTGCTACGCCCACTTTCGCGGATGGGGACAATGATCCCGGAGGCCGGGGGTCTGGCCGGTATGCGATCGAACCACGAAGCCGAGTCTAGTTGGTCATCGGGAGTTAGGCTCTGCGCTCCGCTTCGGCGATGAGGATGGACAACTTGATTCCTAACCCATTGGCGAGCCGGTGGGCCGATTCAAGCACCGGTCTGCGTTTACCCCGCTCCACCAGCCCAACATACGTTGGGTGGACCTTTGCCCGGGCGGCAAATGCCTCCTGCGAGAGTCCCGCTTTCAGGCGGTGCTCCTTGATGACGATTCCGAAGGCATGCGACAGAGTTGGACGCGCCATAGGCACCGCCCGAGTCTCGCGGCATGCCCGTTGCATCACCACAGACAACTGTCAGAGTGCCCGATCGGGGGAAATGGACCTCCGTTAGGTCACCCACCTGCTTGCGCCCCTTCATGTTAGCGAGTCGGCAGCCTGCCAGAGGTTTTGACCTGGCCTTGGTTTCATCCGGGAGGACGGGCTATGAACGACCAAAACGGATTCCGCATGGGGTCTCGCTCTCTGAGGGCCTACTGGCGGCTCCCGACAACGTTCCTTTGCCTTGGCCTCATTCCATCCTTGGCAACATGCGGCGGCAAGTCGCTCACCGGCCCTCTTGTCCCCCCGCCCCCTGCGAAACTGGCCTTTACCGTGCACCCGGGCAGCACCGTGGCCGGCGTGGCTATCTCACCGGCCGTCCAAGTCTCGGTCCAGGACGCAAACGGAAATCTCGCCACAACCTCGACCGCAACCATCACGCTCGCCCTTGCGAGCGGGACCGGAGCGCCGGGGGCGGCTCTAGGCGGAACCCTGACTCAATCGGCCAGCGGCGGGACGGCGTCGTTTGCAGGACTGTCTGTGGACAAGGCTGCAGCCGGATACCGCGTAACCGCCACCGCCCCTAGCCTGGCGAGCGCGACGAGCGCGACATTTTCCGTGGAGCCCGGCCCCGCGGCAACGTTGGTCATTACGGGTCAACCGACCACAGTCGTCGCGGGTACGGCCATCGCTCCAGCCGTTCAGGTCACGGTCCAGGATGCATTGGGTAATACGGTGACGGGCTCGACGAACGCCGCGACACTCTCGATTACCCCTGGAACTGGGGTACCAGGGGCGACGCTGGGGGGGACACCGACCCAAGCCGCGGTCGGCGGTATCGCTGCGTTTCCCACGCTGACCGTAGACAAAGTCGGCGTCGGGTATACCCTCACCGCAACGGCCGCCGGTCTGACCAGTGCCACGAGTAGCGCGTTCGCTGTCAACGTTGGCGCGCCCTTCAAGCTTGGGTTCACGGTCCAACCGGGTACGGCGGTCCAGGGTGCTCTGATAGCACCCCCGGTTCAGGTAACGGTGCAGGATGCCCAGGGGAACATCGTCGCCACTTCGTCGGCATCCCTATCCCTCGCGATCACCAACGGGACCGGATCTGCCGGAGCCCTCATGAGCGGTACCCTAAGCCAGGCGTCCACGAACGGCGTTTCGTCCTTTGACAATCTTAGGATCAACTTGCCAGGAGTGGGCTATACCCTGACGGCTACCGCGGCCAACCTTGCCAACGCCACGAGCAGCGTGTTTGCCGTCGGTGGGGGAACGATCAGCGGGACGATCTCGCTGGTGTCCACTTTCTTGGCTCCACGGTTCGAGATGCTCGTCGCCGCGCCGAAGCAGCCGCGCGTCGATGCACCCCCGGGTGCTGCGGCATCGGCCCGCGTCGCCGGCACGGACAAGATTCCCGGGCGCACCACCCACCTGCGGGCACCCTTTCAAACACCAGGGCCCCGGGCTCAGTTCGTCTCGGATGAGTTGATCGTCACCTATCGCGCCGAGGCCCTGGGGGTTGCCCTTCCTAGCGCCCCCCAGATGAGTGTCTCGGCGGTCCAGGCCATGGGCCAGGTGGTACGCCAGCGGGCCACGGCCGCCGCCCAACTGTACCGGGCGACGGTGCTTGGCGTATCCCCCGCGCTCCGGGCCGCACGCCTTCGGATTGCCAGCGTTTCAGACCGTGACCAAGTCATGGCAGCGCTTCGGCTTGACCCTAGAATCGCAGCTGTGGAGCGGAACGGTATCCTGTACACGACCGAGGTTCGTCATCACCCAGAATCGGGCGCACGTCTACCAGTGGCCCCGCCGAATGATCCGGCCTACCCAAGGCAGGCGTGGCACTATGAGGCGATGGACTTACGTCGAGCCTGGCGCACGTCGACCGGCTCAACCTCTGTCCTAGTGGCCGTCGTGGACGATGGCATTCGATTTGATCACCCCGGCATCGCCGCGAACCTCACCGCGGATGGGTACGACTTCGTCTCAAGTACTCCCGCGCCTGCCTGCAGTGGCGGGGTCGTCGATCTCGCGGGCGACGGCAACGGGTATGACAGCAACCCGACCATTCCAGTTGCTTACGACTACAACGAGGTCTTGAATTGCTACTCGGGAAACACCGGACTCGGAGGCCATGGGCTCCACGTTGCGGGCACGATCGGTGCAGCCGGCAACGACGGCGTGGGAGGCACTGGTGTCAACTGGGCGGTGCGCATTCGCCCGGTGCGGGTGATGAACTCGGCGGGCCAAGGGGACATGTACGATATTGCGCAGGGCATCCTCTACGCGGCTGGGCTTCCGGCGGACAACGGTGCCGGGGGTGTCATACAGGCCCCGACCGCGGCGCGAATTATCAACCTCAGTCTGGGCGCTGAAGGTCCACCGAACGTGTTGCTGCAGAACGCGGTCGCGGCGGCGACCGCGGCTGGCAGCCTCCTGATCGCGGCAGCCGGCAACAAGGATAGCTCCGCGCCGTCCTACCCAGCCGCGTTTCCCGAAGTTGTGTCGGTATCTGCGATTGGTCCGGACTTCACGCGAGCTTCGTATTCAAACTACGGGCCCACGGTCGATATCGCGGGTCCAGGTGGTGATCTCGCAGACGGCGGATCGGACTTTGGCGTCTACTCCACCAGGTGGAACTTCGGGACGAACAGTCCGGACTACGAATCCATCCAGGGCACGTCGATGGCCGCCCCACACGTCGCCGGGGTCGCCGCTCTACTCTTGGCACAGGCCCCCTCCCTCACCGCGAGTCAGCTCCGAGGTCGACTCCTCAATTATGCAGTGGATCTTGGTGTCCCTGGCCGTGATGACCTGTACGGCGCGGGCTTGGTCAACGCTCGAAACAGCCTCACGCAGTCCATGGGATGGTCGGCCGGGACCTATGCGCGGCTGTACAACGCGGGCACCGGCGCGGTAGTGCGGGACGTGACGGTCGTCGGCAACGGAACCTACAGCTTTACCCAGATTGCGGCCGGAACGTATTGGCTGTTTGGCGGACAGGATGAAGACGGGGACGGCCGGATCGGCGTGCCAGGGCACCGCTGGAGTTCAGCTGGAGGTACGGCAACTCCCCTCTCCCTCACGGTCAGCGGCGCATTGACGCAGTCCGTGAACTTCAATCTTGGCTACGGGTACGAACAGGAACCCAACAACAGCTTTGTCACCGCCGATGCCTTGACGCTCGGGGGGTACCTCTTTGGCTACGCATCGAGCAGCGACGCGGACTACTCCACGGTGCTGATCCCGGTGGCCGGGCAGTATACGTTCGAAACGAGCCCGTTTCGCGGGGCGTGTGGGTTTGCGTTGGAAGCGGATACCATCCTAGAGATCTACAACTCGAATGGTGTCTTGGTGGGAAGCAATGATGACATCGATCTGGATCTGGATAACTTCTGCTCCCGTGTCACGGTGACCCTCTCGCCGGGCAGGTATTATCTCGCAGTGCGAGGCTTCGTCTCAACCCTCCGATCCTATTACGTCTCGGTGCGTGAGGGGCAGGGCAATATGCTGGCTGGAATGCAACCTGGAGGAGTCACATGGTGATGGCACCCCGATTCTGCTTCTTGATGCTGGCGATGACCCGCCTGGGTCTCTCGGCACCCCAACTCGTGGCCCAGGAGCGCACGGCGATCAAGCACGTTATCGCCACCGTCGCCGGCACGAATGACGAGTGGACGCCGACTGGTCTAGTGGTCGAACCCGGCGATATCGTGATCACGATTGCCCACGGTACGGTGCGGGTTGGACAATCGCTTGGGGACGTGGACGCCACAGGCACCCGCAATGGTTCCCGCACATCGACGGGTGTTGGCATTCTCCAGTACAAGATCGGGACAAGTGCAGGGTTTCCGACCGGCGTCCAAGGGCTGTTCGTCGCGACCGTTCGCGGACCCTTCAAATTGCGCGTCTACGATTCCCAATATGCGGACAACGCAGGGGCCTTCCAGGTGAACATTATCGTGATCCCGGCTTCGGCCGTTCCTCCGGCCACACCCGCGAGCGAATAACCGGGCTCGACGGAGGCGAGCGGCGAACGAGATCACTGTCAGTTTGGGCCCTCTATCTTCTTATCCCCCGTCCAGTTCAAGGCAGGGTTAGAGGGCATCTGTTCCCGCATCTCCTGGCGAAGCGCTTGCGAGGGCCTGTAGGCTCTGGTTCAACAGCAGATCAGGATCAGAGGGAAGCCGGACCCGGTCCAGTCCATCGTTGAGTTCCTCCGAGGCCACGAGTATCACGCCACAAGACCGTATCAAGGTAGCATGGGCCGCAATCTGGTCCCTTGGCAACCGGCACACGAGGACCGCGGCCACGACGCCGACATGATTGCTTGCTTGGAGGGCTTTCGCCAGCGTTCTGCGACGATCGACTAGTTTGCCAATCTTGGACGCGACGTCCGCGACCCGGATTGTGCATTCGAGGATGGCGAGGCGGCCGTTCGGCGTGCTCACGATCAGGTCAGGTGAGTCCGTTTCGAGCTGGACGGCTGACGAGAAACCTAGAATGAACAGGAGAGCCGCCACCGCCGCTTCGAACTTGGCGGAATCCGTTGCATCGAACAGGCCGCTACGAATCATGCGAAGGTCCCGGTCGAACTGTTGCACAGCGACCAGCCGTTGATTCGCCGCCTTCAGCGGGTCCGGAAACCAGTGGCGGCGAACTGTACCGGTGCCGATCATCAGCATTGTCAGGACGCTGTCCGCACGTGGCAACGCGATATCGGCCGTGCCTTCCCGGCGTCCCTCGCGAACGTCACCCCAGGCCACGGCCTTTGCGACCTGGCGGCGGCCCTCCAAGCCGGGGCCAGGTACGGCTCGAACCGCAAGTCCAATGCTGGCGATGTCGAAGTTGGGATGCGCATGCAACGTCAAGCGGAGCCCATTGGCGCTCAGAGAGCTGTGATCGAGAATAATATCAACAGGCGGATTGACGGTGATGGTGATGGTGCTGAGATACCCCGCATCCGGTGGTCGCAGCGCGAGCCAGCTTGCGAGGTCGGTCAGGCCGTCGAACGGGGGCGAGGAGTGGCGGAGTCCGTCGTCAACCTCTGGTAGCAGATCTCCAATCATCGTCGGCGCGCGGCCGAACACCTGAAACTGCAGCGGTGCGAACCAGCGATCGCGCTCGTTCGTGGCCGATTGCACCCGATACTCGCCTTCGCGCGGAAGAACGAGCCGCATACCGTCGACGTTAACGATCCCTGACGTGGCATCGGTCAAGATCGTCAGCAAGGAGTCCTTGTCAACCGACTCTATCTGAACTTGACCAGCAACCAAAGTCGGTAGCGCAACGCGGAGACTGTTGTCGCGCATCGCAGGAAGCGAGCTCAGGGTAATCGCAGCGCTGACGAGGGCGTAGTCCTCGCCAGTTCTGTGCGCAAGATACCGCATGTTTGAGGAGTAGCTGTCGCAGACCCAGAGCCTGCAGGCCTCGAGGAAGGTTTGGACGGGTCGGCTGTCGTTCAACGGGCGGCCTTGGCGATCACGGTGTCCTCAATCGGAACGCAATACAGGACCAGCGACGGTTTGTGGATGCCACCTAACGGCTTGGTATTCAGCGGCAGCCGCCACAAGGAACTGAGCGGCCGCGCCATCTTCCGACCAACATTGGGGCGGGGCCGCGACTTGTCAACACGGAGCCCAAGGCGGCTGTCCGCTGCAATACCGGGTTAGGCCTAATGTTGGTTGGTACTACGCCTTGCACAGGTAGTTCGTGGCGCCAATCTCTCGCGAGAGAAGGCCAAGACCCCGCCGCTCGTACAGCTGGAACATGGCCCGTACGACGGGCAGGGGAACACGATACTCCTTTGCCAGGTCAGCTCCGCGTAGCCACGTCCCGGCGCTACCGGAGTTGACGCGGTCAGTCAGCCCTGCCATAGCGTCGGGGTCCTCGAACAGGGCAGCCATGTACAGAACATAGGTCGGATCGTTCAGCCAGCAAGCGAGCGGATGCTGACGCCCAAGGACGTGCTGCCCGCGCAGGGACCCGGAGCCTTCAAGGATGGCGATCACGCGGGAGTACTTGGCGAGATCTGCTTCGGACAACTCCAGTCGGGACTCGCCGGTTGCCCGGATATGGTCGTACGCCACTCGCGAGAACTCCCGCACGTCTGGGTGGAGCGATGAGATCGGATCTTCCAGCTTCTGAAGACGTTCCTGAACCTTTCGCGCATCCCATTCAGCATTGAGCTGAACGAGCACCCCGCCAAACGGGACGCCCGCACCGATCACTCGAGCCAACGGGAATAGCCAGTTCATGAGGATGCCGGATGAGGCCTAACCTTTACTTATGCGGCAAGGACCGCCCAAAACCCAGCCTTTCCCGGCCCCGGACCACCCGGTCGCAGCATAAGTCACGATTCAATCAAACCCAGTCGTCGCCGAACCGCCACTCCGCCATGCGGTACACCCCGTCCTTCCGTGGGCCGCCCGTCTCAATTCCTGCAACGGCCGCGAGATATTCCCCCGCTCTCCGCGACTTTAGGCTGCGAAAGTCGCCGGAACCCCACCTTACCTCCCATGGCGGTCTAGGTCGGACCATCGGAGGACAACGACTTGAGACCTCTTGATTCGGGGGATCACGCGCGGCGGAAGGGTCCGTCCGCCGCCGACCGATCCAAAGACTGACGACCCGCCAGGGCCGACGACGCCCGATCAGCGGGTGTGACCGAGTTCATGGCGCGACGGGTGGGTTCCAGCGACGGTGCAATACCACGAACTATCGACCCGGGTCCCATCGGGCCCGGGCGCCACTACGGTCGCAGCGCTTCGCCCTGGAAGAAATAGCGGCCCTTCCACCGCGGCCGATGCACCCCATTGGCCACCTCATATCCGATCAGCAGATAGGCCGTGGCATACGTCACGGCCGCCCCCCAATCAATGCCCTGGTCGAACCGGTCCCGCGGAGTGTGGTGGACCCGGCCGAACCACCGCTGCTGGCCGGCCACATCGCTGGCCTTCCCCGGAAAGAGCATCACCGCCGGCACGCCCGCCCGCATGAACGGGTAGTGGTCGCTTCGAGTGAACACGGTCATGACCGGCAACGGATCCTCGCTGGCACCCACGCCCAGGCGCTTGAAGACCGCCCCGGCCGTCTCGCCGAGCGACGAGTAGGCTCCGCCGTAGGCCGCGAAATCCCGGACCGGACCGGTCAGCACCGCATTGTCCAAGTTGACGTCGGCAACGATCGATCCGATCGGCACCGGCGGCTCGTGGACGAAGTAGTCCGATCCGAGAATCCCCTTCTCTTCCCCCGTCACCGCCAAGAAGATCACCGACCGCTTCGGCCGCGGAAGATCCGCGTAGGCCCGCGCCAGGGCGGCCACCACCGCCGTGCCGCTCCATTGCCGATCGCACCGCGATAGACGCTGTCCCCGTCCACCGGTTCCCCGACGCCGACATGGTCGAGGTGGGCCGAGTAGACGACATACTCGCGCTTGAGGACCGGATCGCTTCCCTCGATCATCCCGATCGCGTTGTGCGCCACCACCGCCCGGTGGCGGAAACCGCCCCGAAACGAGGCCATCACCCCGTTCGCAAACGAGGCCGGACCCTTCGTCAGCCGCGCCAACACCGCTTCGAACCCCTGGCCGAACGCCTCGAAGGGACTGCCGGGCCAGCTGCGGCCCGGGACGCGGGGTCGGCCAGGACGCCAATCACGGTGGGGCCGGGTTCAACTTCCACATCGACGGCAAGGCGGCGTTCGTCGCCGGAGGGATTTGGATGCCGTCGCGGCCGTCGCTCACCAAGATCCGGGACCGGCTGGCAGACGACTGGCGGCCTTTCGCCCGCCTGGTCGAGCTCCCCGCATTTCGGCGAAGGTTCGGTCCGATCGACTCGGAGGCCATGCTGACACGGGTGCCCCGAGGCGTTGCGCCCGACTACGCGGCGGCTCAGTGGGGTCGGCCGTCACCTGTTCCGAGCCGCCGGGCCCCGAAGCGGCTGATCCCCGGCGCGATCGTCCTCGGCTCGGCCACGTTCATGATGAGCGGTCTCCCGGGGAGCCCAGCCATCCCGGACGCGATCGCGATGCCGTTCTTCGGCACCGAACGCCCACCGGGGCGTGGCTCAATCGTCGAGAACGAAGGTCACCCTCAGAATGACGCGGTAGGTGGTGATCTTGCCCTTGTTGACGATGACCTTCTGGCTGGCAACCCAGGCCCCCGAGACGTTGCGGAGCGTCTTGTCGGCGCGGGCGATACCCTTGGTGAGGGCGTCTTCGAAACTCTTGGGCGAGTCTGAAATGAGCTCGGATACCTTGGCGATGGACACGGTGGAACCTCCCTGGGATGAAGAGACTCTAGCCAGCCATGGATGAATACCGCGGATGCCCCGGATCGGGAATCGCTCCAAGTGGGGATTGACGGGGTCCCGATCACGACGTCTTCGCCGTCACCTGAGATGTCAACGCTCAGGATGCCCCTGCCGTCGGGCTGTCCGTCGCCTCGGCCTGACCGTGGAAGGCGTAACCACGCATTTGCCTCTTGGCGCAGTACATGGCGGCGTCGGCACGGGCAATCAGGTCAGCGCCGGTCGTGGCGTGGTCAGGAAACAGTGCGATGCCGATGCTCAGGCTGACCACGATATCCAAAGCATCGACCCTGATCGGGACAGCGATATTCGCGAGAATATGTTGAGCGATGCGTTCGACGTTCTCACTGCCCTGCGGATTGACGAGCAAGTAGAGGAACTCGTCGCCGCCAGTGCGGCAGACGGTGTCTTCGTCGCGGGCATGCTGGAGCAAGCGATGCGCGACCTCCTTGAGAACGACGTCGCCCGCCGCATGGCCGTGGTTGTCATTGATGCTCCTCGGGGGGCGAATATGTCGGGCTGGTCGCGATCGATGATCAGGAGTGGGATGTGTATTTCGGGGCGCTTCGCCTCGGACGGCTTCACGAAGCCACCGGGCGGATCGAAGATGCCCTGGGGCGCCAGCACCGGCGCCCCTACTAAGAACTGTTACCTATGTCCTTAGACTGTTGTGTCACCTATGTCCTTAGACTGCTCAGGCTCCTTTCCGCCGCTCCAGCGGCACTTCCCATCCTACGACAGGGATCCAACTTCTTCAGATCGCCTCTGGCGTGCGCCTCTGTCCCTCCTCGAAAAGCAGCTGGAATCCTTTCGGATCGCGCCCCGTGACCACGGCGACGATCCGATTGACCGCGAGACGCAGCCGCTCGAGAGCCTCCAACGAATGAGGGTTCCCGGCCTGGATCTCGTAATAGACCTCCGGGCTCTCCCGAACAACGGCCGCTGCAAGCGATTCCAGAGCCTGGAAGGTGGTGCTGCGCACGGGATGCTCGGTTTGTGGCAGGGCGAGCGCGAAGGCGATGGCAGCGGCGTGGGCGAGGCTGAGGAGATCGGCCATGATGCGGTCGTGGTCCGCAAGCGGCATGCGCACGAGATGCGCAGTGGTCGCCTGGAAGAGCTTCTCCACCGTCGACGTAGCTTCTGAATCGCCAGTGTCGCAGATCACGACGTCGGCATCGCGCAGGAGAACGGCGGACGGACCGAACATGGGATGGATCGAGGCGACACGGCCCCCGGCTCTCTGCAGGATGCGGATCGGCTCGATGAGGGGCGTCTTGATGCTGGCGATGTCGACCACCACTCCTGCTGGCGGTTTGGCGGCCCATTCGTTGTAGAGTTTAGCGGTGGCTGCTGGCGGCGTGGAACACACGACCAGTTCCGCCGACGGCAATGCCTGGCGAGCCCACGCCTCTTCGTCAGGCGCGGCGGCCGGGTCGAGAGCGCCGGTCGTGTAGCCCTGGGCTGCGAGAAAGTGCCGCAACCACCGGCCCATGCGGCCGGCGCCGCCGACGACTACGGCGCTCTTGCCCGCGCCCAAGGCCGCAAGGCGCAGGCTGTCCTCGTCCTGCGCTAACACCGAGGCACGGATGAGCCCGGTGAAGAGATATTCGGCCACTCGGGGATCGAGCCCACGCTCTTTGGCTGTGGATCGCGCGCGCTCCAGCACCATTCTCTCCTGAGCGTAGTCCAAGGTGGGGAGCTTCTGCCGGCGCTTGAGTTCCCCCACGTGCCTGGCAAGCCCCACGCGCTCCGCCGCCAGTGCCACTAGCTCCAGATCGAGCAATCGCATCCGCTCGCGCAGGCCGTCTAGATTCTCCTCTCCCATGAAAGCTCCTCTTAACCTCGTCCTCCACGGTTCGAGCAAGCGGCTCCTTGCCAGCCCCTCTCGCGAGCTTACCGTCCCTCAGGCCTTCTAACGCATTGGAATTAAGCTGCGGAGGCGCGAAGCGCCTCCGTCAGTCTTCAATTCCTTGTTAGGCACTGCGTGCGCGCCGAGGCCGGCGGCGGGCTATCGGCACAACAGCGATAATGGCCCGCAGCGCCCGGTTGACGGCCTCGGCGTCCTTAAACGTGGCTGCCACGTCGGGGTCGAGCAGCACGACGTTGGTCCCAGCGCGGTACCGCGCAGCGTACTTGCCACGGACGCCGCCGGAGAAATCGTACTCCACCCGCATCCCGTCGGAGGTTCGCTTCGCCTTACTGATCTTCTTCATAGGTCGCCCGCTCTTGGCGGGTGGCTTTTCGAGCGCTGATGATCCGGATCGTATCGTTGCGCTCGGTATGCGATACGATGACAATGAGCCCCCGCTTGGTTGCCCCGATCAGCGCAAACCGACTCTCGGCCGTCGAGTGGAGCGGATCGGGGACCGAGATCGAGTGCGGATCGCCGAAGGCAGTGGAGGCGTCTTCGAACGAGACCCCGTGCTTCCGAACGTTCGCGGCGGACTTCGCGGCATCCCAGGTAAAACCAAGGGCCATGGCGGAATGTAGCGGCGATCATAACCCGTTGTACAGGTTTGCGTTACGAGAGGACTTGGACCAGGTCGCCGGGGCTGCGGCGGCCCGGCGTTCAGGGGTGCCAGTCGCATGTGCCTAACGTCGCGCTTCAGCGGCGGGGCGTAGCCACGTCCGCTGCAAGCGCAGGTTAGACGCTCCCGACAATGAATTGCGTGAGATTGCGAAAACGGCGCGGCTCATTCGCTTCTTGCCACATCAAGTGTCGAACTGCGTCCTTTGCCTCTGCTCTCCGGCTTGGAGCGAGCTTAGCTGTCGTTACACCCGCTAGCACGTCCCAGGCGAACTCAAAAGAATCAAAGTCGAATCCCAGATCCTCGGTCTCTACATTCGCTTTCAATCCTGCGTCTGCCAGTTGTCTTACAAAAGTAGCGGGGTCTGCCATCGCTCCCGGCCCGACGTTCGGCACAGGCGGTTTCGGGGCAAAGCTGCCTGCAGTTTGCTGGAATCGAACAATGTCGCACTTCTCAGGCCCGGCCCATACGGCAGCCACCAGGCGTCCGCCGGGTTTAAGCACGCGTACAATTTCCCTGGCAGCGGCCGCCCGATCAATCACGTACATCAAACTGAGAGATGCAAGAACAACGTCAAAACGTGACGCTTCCGCTGGAATCACCTCTGCACGGCCTTCACGAAGCTCTACATTCTTAAGACCAATCGAGGCAATCAGCCGGCCTGCCAACTGCAACATGTCGGGACTAATATCCAGCCCAACTACATTGCCGTCGGAACCCGTAGCCTTCGCAGCGCGAATTGCCACGGCGCCTGTCCCAGTCCCCAAGTCAAGAACTGTCTCGCCGGGCTTGATCTCGGCGCGGGCAATAACCCCGTCTACGACTGGGACAAACCGCCGATCAATCTCCCGCAGATACAGATCGGAGATCTGATCCCATACGCCGATCTGCCATGCCAGGCCTTCATCGATATTGTGTTGCGCCATAGGACCTCCTCTCGCACTTGTGTTGGCGTCTAACCTTTACTTATGCGGCAAGGACCGCCCAAAACCCAGCCTTTCCCGGCCCCCGGACCACCCGGTCGCAGCATAAGTCACGATTCAATCAAACCCAATCGTCGCCGAACCGCCACTCCGCCATGCGGTACACCGCGCCCTCCCGTGGTCCGCCCGTCTTAATTCCTGCAACGGCCGCGAGATAATCCCCCGTTCTCCGCGACTTAGGCTACGAAAGTCGCCGGAACCCCACCGTACCTGGCATAGCGGTCCGGGTCGGACCATCGGAGGACAACGACTGGACACCTCTTGATTCGGGGGATCACGCCCCGCGGAAGGGTCCGTCGGCCGCCGACGGATCCGAAGCGGGCGACCCGCCAGGGCCGACGAACGCCCGATCAGCGGACGTGACCGAGGTTCAAGGCGCGACGGGTGGGTTCCAGCGACGGTGCCATACCACGAACGATTGTACCTGGGTCCCATCGGACCCGGGTGACACTACGGTCGCGGCGGATCGGCCTGGACGAAATAGCGGCCCTTCCACCGCGGCCGCTCAGTCCGGTTGGCCACCTCGTGGCCGATCATGAGATTGGCCGTGGCGTAGGTCGTCGCCGCCCCCCAGTCGATCCCCTGGTCGAACCGGTCCCGGGGAGTGTGGTGGACTCGGCCAAACCACCGCTGCTGGCCGGCGACGTCGCTGGCCAGGCCCGGGAACAGCATCACCGCCGGCACCCCCACCCGCATGAAAGAGTAGTGGTCGCTTCGGGTGAACACGGTCATGGCCGGCAACGGGTCCTCGCTGGCGGCTATCCCCAACCGCTTGAACGCAGCCGCGGCCGTCTCGCCGAGCGATGAATACGCCCCGCCATAGACCGCGAAGTCCCGGATCGGACCGATCAGCACCGCGTTGTCGAGGTTGATGTCGGCCACGATCGACTTGATCGGGACCGGCGGCTGGTGGACGAAGTAGTCCGAGCCGAGGATCCCCTTCTCCTCCCCAGTCACCGCCAGGAAAATCACCGACCGCCGGGGCCGCGGGAGTCCCGCGAAGGCCCGGGCCAGCGCCGCCACCACCGCCGTGCCGCCCGCGTTGTCGATCGCGCCATGGTAGACGCTGTCCCCGTCCACCGGCTCCCCCACGCCAACATGGTCGAGATGGGCCGAGTAGACGACATACTCGCGCTTGAGGACCGGATCGCTCCCCTCGATCATCCCGATCGCATTGTGGGCCACCACCGGCCGATGCCGGAAGCCGCCCCGGAACGAGATCGTCACTCCGGTCGTGAACGAGGCCGGGCCCTTGGCAAGCCGCGCCACCACGCCCTCGAACCCCTGCCCAATCGCGTCGAAGAGCTTCTTGGTCCCGGTGTCCGACAAGCGAAGCACCGGCCCGGTCTCGAAAAATGGAGAGTGCGCGGCCCCAGAGCTATCGGTCCAGCCGAACCCTTCGAGCTGGCCCAATTGGCGGGCCAGCAATCCGGCGGGGGCCGGCATCAGCGTGATGACCCCGACGGCACCGCGAGCAACGGCGTTTTGTTCCTTGGCAGGGAGCAACGAATAGTGGCCTCGCTGGTCCGGCGGCACCGAAGCGGGCCCGCCGAAGAGCATCACCACGACCTTGCCGCGAACGTCGAGCCCGCGGTAGTCGTCGTAGCCCTGTTCCGGCGCCGTCACCCCCCAGCCGACAAAGACCACCTCGCCCTCGAAACTCGCCTGGGCCTGGTTCTTGTCGGCATGGACCAGGTAGTCGCTGCCGAGCCCGAGGGCGACGGTCCCCATGGGCCCCGTTAGGCGGGCACTGGTTTCTTCGGCCACGACGGTCGAGTACCGGAGCGGCACTGGCATCAGATAGGTCGTCAGCCAAGTAGCGAATCGAGGCCGCGATCCATTCGGGCCGGACCCGGCCGACGAGCGGGTCGGCCTTTCGGGGCGCCGATTGGGCCGCGACGACCGCGCCGGGCAATCCGGCCCCGACGGCCGACAAGAAAACGAGCCGGGTCAGCATGTTATCGATCCGGGGTAACCGGGAGCAGGAGATAGGACGCACGGGAACCGCCATAGTGAACGGTGTTGGTGGCAACCAGCCAGCTGGTTTCGGTGACGTTGTCCCCGCCGGTGTTGAGATTCCGGTCGTGGAGCGGGTAATCGCTGCTCGAAATCCACAACCGGATCCGGTGACCCGCCGCAAAATGATGGGCGGTCGCCTTGAGACTCACCTCGAGCCGGACCGGCTCCCCCGGCGTGAGCCAAACCGGCCTCGCCATCCCCTGGCGGTACCGGGCCCGAAGAACCCCGTTGACGACGTTCCAAGCCCGCCCCTCGGGATCGACATCGATCAACTTGGCGGTAAAGTCGGTGTCTTTGCGATCGGACGACACGTAAAGCGTCGCACTCACCCGCCCGGCAATCGTCATCCCCCGTTCGAGGGGCGGCGTGGAATAGATCAGGAGATCCGGCCGGGTCTCGAGGTCGCTCTGATCGAAAGCACCCGGCTCATCCTTCGGATTGCCGGTGCAGCACACCGTGCCGCCTCGGCTCGGCAGCGGGTCGTCCGGGTCGTAGCGGAACGAGCCGCTGCCCGGCGTCGGTCTTGGTGAGGTAGTACCGGGTCGGCTTCATCGCCGGCACCGGCCAGTCCGGTGCGGAGCGCCATTCGTTCAGGCCGGTCAGGTAGTACTGGACCCGGGGCCGTTTGGTGATTCCGTTGTCGGCGCCCTTCAGCCAATGGTCGAACCAATCGAGATAGATCTGCCAATACGGGAGCCTCGCGTCGCCGAATTCACGGGCGCCCACCTTGGTGGGCGCGCCGGCCGCCTCGCTCAGGCAATGGGCCGTGGGTGACATGATCGCGAATTGGTTGTCCCGGGCCCGGGCCGACACCGAGGTCCGGCGCATCAGGTTGACGAGATACATCGTCTGCTCGGGCGTCACGTCGAACCACGAATTCACGTGCAGAGTCGGGAGATCGAACCGGTCGTCGTCCCGGACGTAATGCATCTGGTCCCAGTAGGGGTCGGCCGGAGCATGGGTGACGAAATCCTTGAAGTCGGATGCCGGATAGCCGGCCCGCTCTGCCATCGTCGCCACTGGACTCTTAAGCATCGCCGCGAAATCGAGATGGGCGAGGTCGCCGGTCGTGCCCTTCACCTTGGAGCCCGCGCCGCCCATCCACCCGAACACCGCCGACAGGGTAAGAGTGCCGCCCTCGTAAGTGCCCCAGTTGGTGTAGAAGCCGCCCGCCGGCCCCAGCGCGCCGCTCGCCGACTGCGCGATCATCGCGGTGTGGTTGGGATGACATCGAGGAGAACCTGAAGCTGGCCCTGCTCCCAATCAAGATCATGTCCGCCGGTCTATCCGCGTTAGGCGCGCTGGCGCTGGCGCTGGCGTCGATCGGGCTCTTCGGGGTGATCGGGTTCGCGGTGGGCCGGCGGGCGCGAGAGATCGGAATCCGGATCGCCCTCGGCGCGACACCGCGCCAAATCCTCGAACTGGTGGGGCGCCAGGCGCTGACCCCGGTCGGTGCCGGGCTTGGGGTTGGGCTGGTGCTGGCGGTAGCGGCAGGGCATTTGATCCGGGGAATCCTGCACGGGATCTCGCCGTTCGATTCAGTGGCGATCGGAGTCGTGCTCGGCGCAGTGGCCGGAGCGTCGGGGCTCGCGTTCCTGGTGCCGGCCAAGCGGGCGGCGGCCACCCGGCCCGCCGCCGTGCTGCGCGTGGACTGACGGCGGTGGTTTCCTACGGCTGCGGTGCTTCCCTCTGGAAGAAATAGCGCCCCTTCCACCTCGGCCGGTCGCGTCGATTGGCCACCTCGTACCCGACCATGAGATTGGCCGTGGCATACGTCACGACCGCCGCCCAATCGATCCCCTGGTCAAACCGGTCCCGCGGCGTGTGGTGAACCCGGCTGAACCACCGCTGCATCCCGGCGACATCGCTCTCCGCACCCGGAAAGAGCATCACCGCCGGCACCCCCGCGCGCATGAAGGCGTAGTGATCGCTCCGGGTGAAGATCGTCATCGCGGGCAACGGGTCCTCGCTCGCCTTCAGGCCGAGCCGCTTGAAGGCGGCGACGGCGACCTCGCCGAGCGACGAGTAGGCACCGCCATACGCCGCGAAATCCCGAATCGGCCCGGTCAGCACCGCGTTGTCGAGATTGACATTCGCGACGATCGAGCCGAGCGGCACCGGCGGCTGGTGCACGAAATAGTCCGAGCCGAGAATGCCTTTCTCCTCGGCGGTCACGGCCAGGAAAATCACCGACCGCTTGGGCCGGGGCAGCCCCGCGAACCCGCGCGCTAAGGCCGCCACCACGGCCGTCCCGCCCCCGTTGTCGATCGCCCCGTGGTAGACGCTGTCCCCGTCGACCGGCTCCCCGACGCCGATGTGGTCGAGGTGGGCCGAGTAGACGACGTATTCGCGCTTGAGCACGGGGTCGCTGCCCTCGATCATTCCGATCGCCTGGTGGGCAACGACCGCCCGGTGCCGGAATCCGCCGCGGAACGAGAACGTCACCCCCGTCGCGAACGAGACCGGACCCGTGGCGAGACGGGCCGCCACGGATTCAAACGTCTGCCCAACGAGGGCGAAGAGTTTCTGGGTGCCGGTGTCCGTTAGGCGCACCACCGGGCCGACTTCGAAGAACGGTGAGTGGGCGGTGCCGGCACTGTCGGTCCAGCCGAATCCCTCGAGCTGGCCCAGTTGACGGGCCAAGAGGCGCCCGGGCGCCGGCATCAGCGTGACGATACCGGCCGCGCCACGGGCCACGGCATTCTGCTCCTTGATGGTGAGCGCCGCGAAGTGGCCTCGTTGATCCGGCGGGAGTGCGGCCGGCCCGCCGAAGACCATCACCACGACCTTGCCACGCACGTCGAGCCCGCGGTAGTCGTCGTACCCCTGCTCCGGTGCCGTCACCCCCCAACCGACGAACACCACCTCGCCCTCGAAACTCGCCCGGTCCCGGTGCTTATCCGCGTGGACCAGATAGTCGCTGCCCAATCCCAGCGGCACGCTCCCGGCCGGCCCCGCGAGGCTGGCACTCGTCTCCTCCTCCACCACGGCCGAGTACCGGAGCGGCACCGGCATGAGGTAGGAGGTGAAGCCGCCCACCGGCTCAAGCCCGGCCGACTCGAACTGCGCCGCAACATATTTGGCCGCGAGCTCCGCCCCGGGCTGGCCGGTCTCTCGACCCCTAAGCAGATCGTCGGACAGAAAACGAATCGACGCCTCGATCCACTCGGGCCGGATCCGGCCGAGCAACGGATCCGCCTTACGCGGCCCGGATTGGGCCGAAAGAGCCGCGCCGGGCAACACCCCGGCCATCAGCGCGAGTAACAACCAACGCTTGGTCATAGACCTATCGATCCGGTGTAACGGGAAGCAAAAGATATGAAGCACGGGAACCGCCATAGTGAACGGTATTGGTGGCCGTCAGCCAGCTGGTTTCGGTGACGTTGTCGCCGCCGGTGTTGAGGTTCCGGTCGTGGAGCGGAAAATGCCGCCTCGCTCAGACAATGCGCGGCGGGCGACATGATCACGAACTGGTTGTCGCGAGCCCGGGCCGACACCGACGTCCGGCGCATCAGATTGAAGAGATACATCGTTTGCTCGGGCGTCACGTCGAACCAGGAGTTGACGTGCAGCGCCGGAAGGTCGAACCGGTCATCGTCCCGAACGTAGTGCATCTGGTCCCAGTAGGGATCGGCCGGAGGATGGGTGACGAAGTCCTTGAAGTCGGAGGCCGGATACCCGGCCCGCTCCGCCATCCTTGCCACGGGCAAGCTCTTGAGCATCGCGGGGAAATCGAGATCGGTGAGGTGGCCGGTTTTGCCCTTGACCTTCGAGCCGGCGCCACCCATCCAGCCGAACAAAGCCGACAGGGTGATCGTCCCCCCCTCGTAGGTGCCCCAGTTGGTGTAGAACCCGCCCGCCGGTCCCGTTGCCCCGGTTGACGACTGCGCAATCATCGTCGTGTGATTGGGATGCCGGAGCTTGGCGGCCAGGATCTGGGTTTCGCCCATGTAGGAGCAGCCGTACGTCCCAACCTTGCCCGTCGCCCACGGCTGCTGGGCAATCCACCCAATCGTGTCGTAGCCGTCGTCGCCGTCCTTCATCTGCACGGCGAACTCACCTTCCGACTGAAATTTCCCGCGAATATCCTGGGTGGCAACCAGGTACCCCTGCCCCGCAAAAAACTTGGCCGGCTCCGTGACGAACGACATCGCCTCCTTGTTATACGGCGTCCGGATCAGAATCACCGGAAACCGCACCCCCGGCACCGACGGCCGGTACAAATTCGTGGCCAGCCGAACCCCATCCCGCATCGCCACCATCACATCCCGCTCGACCGTGAATTCGTTCCGAGCCGCAGGCGGCGCCACCGGCGCCTGGGCCAGTCCCGCCCCAATGGTCGGCAGCAAAACAACCAACCCGGCACCGCCGAGCGCCGAGTGCCAAGTGCCGAGCGCCGAGCCCCTCACTCCCCCACCGGCCGATCGATCCGCTCCGACAAATCGAGGGCCTGACGCCGGCTGCTCGAATCGCCGAAAATCTTCTCGCCGTCAAATCGTCCGTTTTCGATAAAGACCTCCGAGATAGACCGGCCGGCCGTTAGGCTGCCGGCGAGATACACGCCCGGCACGTTGCTCTCCAGGGTCTGTGGATCGTGCGCGGGGCGCCCGCTGCCGGGGTCGAGCTCGATTCCGACCGACCGCAGCAATCCAAAATCGGGCCGGTACCCGGTCAGCAGCAAGACCCGGTCGCCCGGCAACCGGATCGGCCCGCCCGGGCCGTGCGCCACCACCTCGCTTGGCCCAATTTCCACCACTTGGGTGGCCCACCGAACCGCGATCTCTCCCGCTGTGACCCGGTTCTCGAAATCGGGGCGAAGCCAGTATTTGACGCTGGGTTTGAGGGCGCCGGCGCGATGCACCACCGTCACTCGGGCGCCGGCTCGGTAGGCGCCGAGGGCTTGCTCGATCGCCGAGTTCTTGGCGCCCACGATCACGACATCGAGCCCCGACAAGGAATGGCTCTCGACCGGATAGTGGCTCACATGGGGCAGATCTTCCCCGGGAATCTCGAGCCGGTTCGGCTGGCCGAAGTAGCCGGTGGCGAGCACCAGCCGGTTGACGCGGACCGTTTCCCGTCGCGGCTCGGCCAGGGTGCCCTCGAGTTCGCAGCGAATTCCGTCGAGCTCCCGACGGGCGCCCGCCAACCGAGTGAACGGACGGATCCGGAGCCCCTCGACCCGGGCCACGCCGCGGTAGTACATCAGGGCCTCCTCTCGGGTCGCCTTTTGGCCCGAGCACACCAAGGGATGGCCTCCGATCTCGAGCCGGTCTGGCGTCGTGAAGAACGTCATCCCGACCGGATAGCGAACGATCGACTCCGCAATGGCGCCGGCGTCGATCACCAGGGGATCGATCCCCCGGCGTTTGGCGGCAATGGCGGCGGCGAGCCCAATCGGGCCCGCTCCGACAATCATGGTGGACATGTCGGGAAGGTAATCCTCTGAATCGATCCGACCCCTTGACGCGACCATGGAGTCGGGCGAATATTATCGAACGTTCGTTCGAAATCAATGACCATTACCCTTGCTCGACACCCGACCCCCGCCGCCCGCCGCGGCCGCCAGACGACCCAGCGCAAACTGGATCGGCTGCTCGCGTCCGCCGCGGCCTTGATCGCCACCAAAGGTTTCGAAGCCACCGCGATCCGCGAGGTGGGCCGGAAGGTCGATGCCAGCTTGGCCGGGATGTACTACTACTTCGCCAGCAAGGAAGATCTCCTCTTCCAGATCCAGTTCCGGACCTTCAGCGCCCTGGTCGCCGCGCAAGAAGGAGCTGCCACAGTGCCTGGTCTGCCCGAAGACCGGCTCCGACGATTGCTCACCGGCCACCTGACGTTCTTCGCGAAGCATCCGAATGAAATGAAGGTCTGTACCCACGAAATGGAGTCGCTCACCGGCGACCTCTACCGTCAAGTCGAAACCCTCCGGAAACGGTACTTTGGAATCCTGGCAGAGGTCGTAGGCGACCTGACCGGCGGCCCAACCCGGAAGTCCCGCGAGGCCCGGAGCCGGCGAACCACCCTCTACATTTTCGGGATGCTCAATTGGGTCTTCATGTGGCATGACCCGATCAAGGATGGCCCCGTGGAAAACCTCGGCACCGAAATGGTCGACCTGCTGCTGAAGGGCATCGACAGCCGATGACCGACCGCCTGCTCATCGACGGAGTGGCCCTCGAGTCTCGATGGATTGGACCCCGTCCGGCCGACGCTCCCACCATCGTCATGCTTCACGAGGGACTCGGCTGCGTCGCCTCCTGGGACCCGTTCGGCGAAGCCCTGGCCCAGGCCACCGGGTCAGGCATCTTCCAGTATTCGCGCGCAGGATATGGCGGCTCGGATCCGGTCTCACTGCCCCGCCCGCTATCCTACCTGCACGACGAGGGACTCCGGGTGCTGCCGAAGGTCCTCGACGCCATCGGGTTCAGACGCGGCATTCTGCTTGGGCACAGCGACGGGGCGTCGATTGCCACGATCTACCTCGGCGGAATCCAGGATCATCGAGTTCGCGGCCTCGTCCTGGTCGCGCCGCACTTCTTCGTGGAGGACGTCAGTGTGGCGAGTATCGCCCAGGCTCGGGTGGCCTACCAGGACGGCGATCTCCGGCAGCGGCTGACCAAATACCATGGCGCCAACGTCGACTGCGCCTTCCGGGGCTGGAACGACGCGTGGCTCGACCCTGGCTTTCGGACTTGGGATATCCAGGAGTCGATCGGCTACATCCGGGTCCCGATCCTCATCGTCCAGGGCACCAGCGATCAATACGGCACGGTCGCGCAAATCCGGGCGGCCGAGCAGGAGGCCTATTGCCCGGTCGATGTCGCCATGATCGCGGGCGCCGGCCACGCGCCCCACCTTGAACGAGCGGCCGACACCCTCGCCTCCGTGACGGGATTCGTAGAACTATGCCGATGATCGATTTTCAGACCGCCCCCGATCGGTATCGCCACTGGACCCTCACGGTCGATGGCCCGATCGGCACCCTCACCATGCGGGTGAGCGAAGGCGGCGGCCTCGTGCCCGGCTACGAGCTCAAGCTCAACTCGTACGACTTGGGCGTGGACATCGAACTTCACGACGCGGTCCAGCGGCTCCGGTTCGAACACCCCGGCGTCAAGACCGTCATCATCCGCTCGGGCCAGGACCGGGTTTTTTGCGCCGGCGCCAACATCCGGATGCTGAGCCAGTCAAGCCACGGCCACAAGGTCAATTTCTGCAAGTTCACCAACGAAACCCGGAACGAAATCGAAGACGCCAGCGCGTCGAGCGGCCAGCGCTACCTCGCCGCCGTGAGCGGGAGCGCGGCCGGCGGCGGCTACGAATTGGCGCTGGCCGCCGATTACATCATGCTGATCGATGATCGGAGTTCTTCGGTGTCCTTTCCCGAGACTCCGCTGCTGGCGGTCCTGCCCGGCACCGGCGGCTTGACCCGAATCATCGACAAACGAAAAGTGCGCCGCGACCTGGCCGACGTATTCAGCACCCTGGAAGAGGGCGTTCGGGGCAAGAAGGCGGTCGACTGGCGCCTGGTCGATGAAGTGGCCCAAAAATCCGTGTGGCAGGAGCGGGTTCTCGAACGCGCCCACGCAATGGCCACCCTTTCGGATCGGCCCGACAACGCCACCGGAGTCGAGCTCACCCCGCTCGACCGGACCATCACCCAAGATCGGATCGCGTATCCATCGGTCACCGTCGAGATCGATCGGGCCCGCCGAATCGCTAACCTAACGATCCGAGGCCCATCGCACCCAGTCCCAGCATCGGTCGAAGCCACTGACACCTTCTGGCCCCTATCCTGGGCCCGCGAACTCGACGACGCCATTCTCCACCTCCGCTTCAACGAACCCGAAATCGGCCAGCTGATCTTCCGAACCGAGGGCGACGCCGCCGCGGTACTCGCGTACGACGCCCTCCTCGAAACCCACCAGGACGACTGGTTCATCCGGGAGGTCCGTCTGTTCATCAAGCGAGTCCTCAAGCGCCTCGACCTAACCTCCCGAACCCTCATCAGCCTGATCGAACCCGGCAGCTGCTTCGCCGGCACTCTAGCCGAAATCACCTTCGCCTCCGACCGCTCGATCATCCGTTCTCGGCACTCGGCACTCGGCGCTCGGCGCTCGGCCATCCCTCCGAGTGCCGAGAACCCGCGTGCCGAGCTCCACCTTGGCCCGCTTAACTTCGGCGCCTACCCGATGAGCAACGGGCTCACTCGGTTGGCGACTCGGTTCCTTGGGGAGCCGGAGAGCGTTGATCGGGCCCGGGCGATGATCGGCTCGCCCCTCGACGGCCAGGCCGCGTTCGACGCCGGGCTCGTCACCTTCGTCTATGACGACACCGACTGGGACGACGAAATCCGAATCATGCTCGAAGAGCGGGCCAGCTTCTCACCCGACGCGCTGACCGGGATGGAGGCCAACCTCCGGTTTGGCGGGCCCGAGACCATGGAAACGAAAATTTTCGGCCGGCTCACGGCCTGGCAGAACTGGATCTTTCAGCGCCCCAACGCCGTCGGCGACGACGGGGCGCTCAAACGTTACGGCACCGGCATTCAGCCCAGCTTCGATCGCAAGCGAGTGTGAACCATGATTGACGAAACCCAAGTCGACTACGACGGACTGATCCCCAACAATGTCGGCCTGAGCAGCGACGAACGGGTCAAGAAGGCCCTTGAGAAGTGGCACCCGGGCTACATCGATTGGTGGATGGGGATGGGCCCGGAGGGGTTCCAGGAATCCCTGGTCTACCTCCGGACCGCCATCGGTGTCGGCGCCAACGGCTGGGCCCGGTTCGACTACGTCAAGATGCCCGAGTACAAATGGGGCATCTTGCTGGCCCCGCAGGTGCCGGACCGCCGGGTGCCGTTCGGCGCCAGCAAAGGCGAACTCGCCTGGCAAGAGGTGCCCGGCGAACACCGGGCCATGCTCCGCCGGCTGATCGTGATCCAGGGCGACACCGAGCCGGCCTCAGTCGAGCAGCAGCGGCATTTGGGCAAGACGGCGCCGTCCTTGTACGACCTTCGGAACCTCTTTCAGGTCAACGTCGAGGAAGGCCGTCACCTCTGGGCCATGGTCTACCTGCTCCAGAAGTATTTCGGCGCTGACGGTCGCGAGGAGGCGGAAGAGCTCCTTCGCCGCCGTTCCGGCGATGCCGACTCGCCGCGAATGCTGGGCGCCTTCAACGAGTCCACGCCCGATTGGCTGTCGTTCTTCATGTTCACGTTCTTTACCGACCGCGACGGTAAGATGCAGCTTGAGGCCCTGGCCCAGTCCGGCTTCGATCCGCTGTCGCGGACCTGCCGCTTCATGCTGACCGAAGAGGCCCACCACATGTTCGTGGGCGAAACCGGGGTCGGGCGGATCATCCAGCGAACCTGCGAGGCCATGAAGACCGCCGGGATCGAGGACCCCTCCGACATCGAACGGGTCCGGAGTCTCGGCGTCATCGACCTGCCAACCATTCAGAAGAAGGCCAATCTCCATTTCTCACTGACCCTCGATTTGTTTGGCGCGGAAGTGTCGACCAATGCCGCCAACGCGTATCACGCGGGAATCAAGGGCCGGTACCGGGAGGACAAGCTCGAGGACGATCACCAGCTGGAGCATGCCACCTATCCGGTCCTGCGACCCGTCGACGGCGCCATCCGGACGATGGACGTCCCGGCCCTCTCGGCCCTCAACATGCGGCTCCGCGATGACTACGTGAACGACTGCCAGAAGGGGATCGACCGGTGGAACCGGGTCATTCAGAACGCGGGGATTCAGTTCGAGATCACGCTGCCGAGCGTCGCGTTCAACCGGAAGATCGGCGAGTTCAAGAACGTCGCCGTTGACATTGGAGGACGGTTGGTGTCGGAGGCCGATTGGACCAGCCGGCGGGACTCGATGCTTCCCAACAGCCAGGATCAGGGCTTCATTGAACACCTCATGAATGCTCCGGTCACCGGCATCGGCCAATTCGCCGGGTGGATCTCTCCGCCGCGGGTCGGGATCGACAATCGGCCCGGTGACTTCGAGTACGTGAAGATCGCCTAACTGGAGGTTGCGATGGGTCTCGCCGTCCGCCGTTCGTCATACCTGTTAGCCCTCGGCGCGGCAGCCTGCGCCGGCCCGAAACCCGCGCCGAACCCGGCGACAACCGGCCTCGACGGGGCCTGGAAAACTGACGGGTACGGCTTGGTGCTCGTCGCTACCGGCGATTCACTCCGGGCCTATGAGGTGACAGAGACCACGTGTGTTCCCTCGTTCACGGCGGTGCGCCGAGTCGAGACCCCCGCCGGCACCGAGGCCGTTTACGAAACCGACGGACAAGTCCTGGCCGTCACGGCCGGTCCGGACTCGAGCCAAAAGCAACTCAAGAGCGACGGCGCCGCTTCGTATATGGTAGTCCGCCGGTTGGCGGCTCGCCCGACGGTATGCGACCAGCCGACGCCCAACACTCCGGCAGGCAACTTCGAGGTCTTCGCCGCCACCTGGGCCGAGCACTACATCCTGTTCGATCAAAAAGGCGGCGATTGGCAAGGGGTTGTTGCAGCGGCGCGAGCCAAGGTGACGCCCACGACGACGCCGGAGCAGCTCTTCGACGTCATGCAGGGAATGATCGCGCCGTTTGAAGACGCCCACACCTTCATCAGCGCCGACACGATCAAGCGCCGCTTTCATGCCCTCCGCAAGGGAACCGACCGGGTCGCGAAAGGTGGGATGGCGGACTTTCGGGCCAAGGATTTGCCCGGGATTCTGGCCGTCACCGACCGGAAACTCACCGGGGCCCTTCGGAAATGGTGCAACGATCAGGTCCAGTACGGCCATGTCGACGACTCAACCGGGTACCTCCGGATTTTGTCTGAAAGCGGCTACGCCAAAACTGGTGGCTTTGCCGCCGGCCTCGTCGCGCTCGAGGCGGCGCTCGACACGATCTTCACCGATCCGAAGCTGACCGGGTTGGTGATCGACGTCCGAATCAACTTCGGCGGGGCCGACCCCTATGGCTTGGCCCTGGCTGCCCGGCTCGCCGGCTCGGAATACTTGGCATACTCGAAGGAAGCCCGGATTGATCCCGCCGATCGAACCAAGTGGACACCGGGCCAGCCCAGCACGGTCCGGCCAAGTAGCAGGCCCGGCTTCCGGGGCCCGGTGGTCGAGTTGATGGGACCGGTCACGATCAGCGCCGGTGAAACCACCACCCAGGCGTTGATGGGGCGGATTCCGAAGATCGTTCGAATCGGCGAGAACACCCAGGGTGTCTTTTCGGACGTCCTCGGCCGGCGACTTCCGAACGGCTGGTCCTTCGGGCTGCCCAACGAGGTGTTCCGGACGGCCGACGGCAAGACGTTCGACGGCCCCGGCATTCCGCCGGATGTCCAGGTCCCGGTGTTCGCGGACCAGGACCTCAAGGCGGGCCGAGACCCAGGTCTCGCCCGCGCGGTGGCCGAGCTTCGCGCGCGGCACTGATCCTCGATGGCGCTCGGCTCGACGATCTTTGCCTTCGACATCCAGCTGGCCGACATGGATCGGGGGGTCTACGAGACGTTAGGCCTCCGGGTTGCCCGCCATCCGTCGGAAACCGACGAGTTCCTGGTGACCCGGGTGCTGGCGTATTGCCTCGAATACACCGAGGGCATTGCCTTCTCGGCGGGCGTATCGGACACCACCGAGCCCGCGATTACGGTCCGCGACCTGACCGGTGCCTGGAAGAGTTGGATCGACATCGGAACCCCCGATGCCGCCCGCCTGCACCGGGCCAGCAAGGCGGCCCCGCGGGTCGCCGTGTATACCCACAAACCGCCCTCCACGTTGCAGAGGGCCCTCACCGGGGAACGGATCCACAAGGTCGAGGCGCTGGAACTCTACGCGATGGACCGTGCGCTGGTCGGAGAACTAGTGGCTCGGCTCGAACGTCGTCTCAAGTTCGACCTCTCGATTACCGAACGGCATCTGTACTTGACGCTGGGTAACGACACCCTGACCGGGGTGGTCGAACGGTTCAGTCTCTAGATGGCTTTGAAATGCTCGAACGGCTGGCGGCAGGCGTGACAGACGTGAATCGACTTGCAAGCGGTGGAGCCGAACTCGCTTTCCTGCGAGGTGTTCGACGACCCGCAATACGGACAGGCGAGTGCTTTGGTCGGGCCACCTAACGACACCAACTGAAGACCACGCTCCGCCTTGCCGGGCGGGGCAATCCCGTAGGCCCGAAGCTTCTCCCGCGCCCCCTCGCCGATCCAGTCGCTGGTCCACGGCGGGCTGAACACCGTCTTGACGATGACCTCGGTAAACCCGTGCCGCTCGAGGGCCCGGACGATCTCCCGTTCGATCACTTGGGTGGCGGGACAACCCGAATAGGTCGGGGTGACCCGGACGGTGACTCGCGAGCCATCAACCTCCGCCCCTCGGACGATGCCCAATTCAACCACGTTGATCGCCGGAACCTCGGGATCGAGCACCTCCTCGAGAATCCTGAAAACCCGAGCCTCGGCGCTGTCCGTCACCACGATGCTCCCGGGTGCGAACGGGCCACGATCTGCATTTCAGCCAAGAGGCGGCCGAGATACTCGGTATGGCGGCCCTGCCGGCCGGCGACCATCCGGCCCGGCGTGGTCGGCACCGTCAGCGTGGCCCGGTTGAGGACCTCGGCAACCGTGGCGTCCCACTGCGGCTTCAACGGAGCCGCCGCCGGTCCGTGGCCGGCCGCCACCGCGGCCCGCTCAACCGCATCCTCGACGAAGAACTCGACCGTCCAGGGCCACAACTCATCGAGCGCGGCCTGGGCCCGGCGGTGACTCTCCTCGGTCCCATCGCCGAGCCGGACGATCCACTCGCCGGCATGGCGGAGATGGTACCGATTTTCCTTGCCCGCTTTGGCCGCGATGCCGGCGAGGTCCTCGTGTGGTGACTTGGCGACGCCTTCCAGCAGGAAGTGGCTCCACGCCGAAAAGAGGAATTGCCGCATCATGGTGAACGCAAAGTCGCCGCGGGGCAACTCGACGATCTGGAGGTTGCGAAACTCGGTCTCACCCCGCCAATAGGCGAGGGCATCGGCGTCCCGGCCGGCGCCCTCGACTTGGCCCGCCAGAGTCAGGAACAACTGGGCCTGCCCAACCTGATCGAGCGCGATGTTGGCGATGGCGATGTCTTCCTCGAGAATCGGCCCGTGCCCGCACCACTCGGCGTTCCGCTGGCCGAGAATCAGCCGATCGTCTCCCAGCCGGAGGAGATACTCGAAGAGCTCGGACATCAGAACACCTTGATTCCGCGGGGCGTCTTGTAGAACTGCGGATGCCGGTAGGGCTTGTCGTTGCCCGGATCAAAGAAGGGCCCGGCGTCGCCGGGGGCCGAGGCCACGATCGCGGTGCTCGGCACCACCCACAGGCTCACCGCCTCGCCCCGGCGGGTGTAGACATCCCGGGCGTTTTGCATCGCCACTTCCGCATCCGGCGCGTGGACACTGCCGGCATGCTCGTGGGGCTTGCCGCCGGGCGCTTGGGTAAACACCTCCCACAAGGGCCACTCGCCGACGCCGTTCGGATCCTTGCTCATAGTCGAACCTTTGGGTTAGGCAGCCTGGCCGGCCGCCGGCTGCCGCTTGGCGGCGTAGGCGGCTGCCGCCTCGCGGACCCAGGCACCTTCTTCGTGCGCCTTGCGCCGGGCCGCCAACCGCTCGCGATTGCAGGGACCGTTGCCTCCGACGACCTGATAGAACTCGGACCAATCGATGGCTCCGAACTCCCAGTTCTTGGCGGCGTCGTTGTATTTGAGCGCCGGATCGGGCAACGTCAACCCGATGGCCTGGGCCTGCGGAACCGTCAGGTTGACGAACCGCTGCCGGAGGTCGTCGTTCGATTTGAGCTTGACCTTCCACCGGAGCAGGTCGCCGCTGTTGGGCGAATCTTTGTCGGTCGGCCCGAACATCATCAGGGACGGCCACCACCACCGGTTGACGGACTCCTGCACCATCGCCTTTTGCGCCGGAGTGCCGCGGGCCAGCGTGGCGCAGAGCTCGTAGCCCTGCCGCTTGTGGAAGTTTTCCTCTTTGCAGATCCGGACCATGGCCCGGGAGTAGGGCCCATAGGACGCTTTGGCCAGCATCGTCTGGTTCACGATCGCGGCGCCATCGACCAGCCAGCCGATGACCCCGATGTCCGCCCACTGCAGGGTGGGATAGTTGAAAATGCTGGAGTACTTGGCGGTGCCGTACAAATACCCATCGATCAGCTCCGACCGGTCGGTGCCGAGCGTTTCGGTCCCGCAGTAGATATAGAGGCCGTGGCCGCCTTCATCCTGGACCTTGGCGATCAGCGACATCTTCCGCCGGAGGCTCGGCGCCCGGCCGATCCAGTTGCCCTCGGGCAGCATGCCCACCACTTCGGAATGGGCGTGTTGCGACATCATCCGGGTCAATTGTTTCCGGTACTTCTCGGGCATCCAGTCTTTGGGTTCGATGGTTTCGTCGCGAGCCAATCGGGCGTCGAATTCGATCTGTTCGGCGGACGGGTCCGGCAGCGGAGTTTCGGTCGGCATCGGGCAATCCATGATTCGGGGTACGGGTGATACTCAAGGCAATCTAACTCGCTCGCTCGTCGTTGTCCAAACCGTTACCTGACATGGCTTTAAGGTATCTTCACAGGGCCCGATTGCCGAGGGCTCGGCCCCCGAACGGGAGGCTAGCCGGAACGGGCTCGATCGAGTATCTCTCAACGGTGCTTGCCTCGTTTTTCAAACAATCGACCGGACCACGCCCGATGACCAACCCCAAAGAACCAGGGCCCGATTTTTCGGACGTCCAGGGCAGCGGATCGTCCACCGCTCCAACACCACCCGCCGAAAAGGCTGAGACCCGAACCCACACGGTGGTCCGGGGCGATACTCTCTCGATGATCGCCAAGACGTACTACGGCAAAGCCGGCATGTGGAAGCAACTCTACGAGGCCAATAAGGCCGTGGTCGGCGCCAATCCCGACCTCATCAAGCCCGGCCAGGTGCTCGTTATC
>JAYTTT010000272.1:0-6693 GCA_043744895.1 Gemmatimonadota bacterium
AGCATCAGCACGTTGGCGCGGTTGGGAAGTTTGTTCCGCTCGAAATGGGTGCCGTCGTTCCGCTCGGTCGACAACGCCCCTTGGGCGGTGCCGACGAGATTCGCGTAGGGCACGAACGACATTCGGGGATTGACCCGCATTTCGTAGCCGGTGCCAACCTGGGCCGTCAGGCCGCCGGTCGAAATCCCGGTCGATACCTTGGCGTTGTTGCGATCGGTGGCCCACTGCTTGTAGTTCGCGAGGCCCAACCCACCCTTGAAGTAGTAGCCATGCCGCGGATTCGGATACCAATACCCGTTGCCGGTGATGGCGAGCACCCGCTGGCTGCCCTCTTCGCCGCCCCGCAACCAGCCATTCACCTCAGCCCCCACCAGCAGCCGGCCGTTGATGGTGGTGCCCATCCTGGCGTATCCAGCGGTCCCCCGACTGCCGAGGGTGCCCTCGCAGATCTGGCAATGGATGCTGGTACTGCCCGCGCCGAGGCCGGCGCTGAACCACAAGCCCTGACGCCCGAACACCGGCGCATCGGCCGGGATCGGGGTTGCCGCCTTGGCCGGCGGCGGCGGCACCGCGGTGCGCGCGGCTTGACCAACCACTGGAATGGCGCCGACGCACAACGCGACGCCCACGGACGTAAGCACACGGTTCATACGATCCTCAGTCTTCAACGGCGAGGCTGCACGGGAATGCAGCGTTACGACGACGGGGCTGCTTTCACCCGGCGCAAGGGGCAGCTTGCGTGCCGCTAGTCGCCCTCGAATTCGTGACTGTGAACGAGGCGTGAGGAACGATCTTCTTGGGCTCTGGTGCAACGATTTGCGCGGAACGGCGGAGGAACCGATCGAGACGGAGGTCGGAGACTAAACTTGCATTGCGGTTCGCGAACGGGGCACCTGCACCCGTCCGCAGTGTCAGCGGGCCGGCGCGAGCGCCCTTATACCCAACGGCGGTCTCGCGACGCCCTGCGACCTTACCGCGGGCGGAGGACCATCTGGACGAACGCCGTGTCGGTGGCCAACTGGCCTTGGATCACCTTGACCTGGATCCCGGACGTATCCCTGCCCAACAGCCCAGTGCCTGGGGGCGCCGTGACCGAGACATTGACGGACCCGGTTTGGGGCGGGAAGCCGTTGATCAGGAAAATGAACAGAAAGCGGCCGTCGTCGGCGCCGATAACCGATGAGCTGCTGATCTGCTGGGCGCTTCCCCCAGAGGCTGCCGTCAGGAGTTGGACGGCAATCAAGGCCCCCCCAACGGCGGTGCCATCGACCCGGACGACTCGCCCGGCCACGGCGGCAATGGTGTCTTTGGTGGGATCCGGGGCCACCGTCGTCAAACAAGCCCCGGTGCCAAGCAGCAAGCTCAGCATGACCAACTTCATCGCGGTTCGCATTCGGTCCTCCGTCAAGTCAGGATTCAACGTAGTCGAGGTCCGTGCGGATGTCGCGCCGAGCCCGAACCGCGCGTGATCCGAGGGCCTTGACGACAGGGGCTCTGGCGACCGGGGGGCGGGAAAGGCGCTCAATCGTGGCCATCGCGCCCACGAGCGCTCCGAACTCCGCCTGGCTCAATCGTTCCAGGTCCTTCGACAGGCGCCGAACTCTCCGATTGCGACCGGCTTCCAGCAAGGCCCGGCCTTTCGGCGTGGCCCGAATCCGCTGGACCCGACGATCATCCGGATCCCGGTCCGACTCGACCAACCCGGACCGCACCAAGCCGGCGACGAGCCGGGAAATGGTCGGCGGGCGAACCTGCTCGGCGCGGGCCAGGTCACCGAACGTCACGGCCCCCCCAAAAACGACGACCGACAGGGCCGACGCTTTTGGGCCTGACAGGCCGGTCGCGGCATCCTCCACCCGGAGCCGCCGGAGGAGATGGATGGCCGCGGCATGGAGCCGGGTGGCGACCTCGGCGGGCTTGGGCAGGCGTTTCCCTTGACGGGCTTGACAGGACACAAGACATACTTAGCTTAGCTAAGCAATAATGCAATAGCCCAACAAGGTACCCCTTCCCTCGGAACCATTAAGCCAGGAGCCGCCGATGTCAGATCTCCGCGACGCGACGCTCGGCCAAGTCGCGATTGTCGTCCAAGACTTGGATCGGGCCACGGCGTTCTACCGCGATCAACTGGGTCTCCCGTTCCTGTTTGGGTTCCCCGGCCTGGCGTTCTTTCAGTGCGGCGCAACCCGGTTCATGTTGTCGAAAGCCGAGAAACCCGAGTTTGATCACCCGAGTTCGATCCTGTACTATCAGGTGCCGGACGCCGTCGCCACTCACGCGGTGCTGTCGGCTCGGGGCGTTACCTTCCGTGATGAGCCCCACGTGGTCCACCGGACACCCACGTCCGAACTGTGGATGACATTCTTCAATGATCCCGAAGGCAATACGTTCGCCCTGATGGCGGAGAAGCCGATCTGACCATGACCATCCCGACATACTACCCCGACCGGGTCGACCTAGCCGCCGCATTGCGGTGGGCCGAGCGGCTCGGCCTCAATGAAGGTATCGACAACCACTTCAGCTATTCGGTGGAACCCTCCGGGCATCGGTTCCTGGTGAATCCGCTCGGGTTTCACTGGCGGGAGCTCAAGGCGAGCGACTTGGTACTCGCGACGGCCGACCGAGAGGTGCTCGAGAGCACCAACGTCGTGGAAGACACTGCTTTTTTCATCCATTCGCGGCTCCACGTCAGGCATCCAGCGGCCCGGGCCGTGCTCCATACCCACATGCCGTATGCCACGGCCCTCACGGTCATCGAACACGGGCGGCTCGAGATGGTGTCGCAGAACGCGCTCCAGTTTGCCGGCCGAATCGGCTATCTCGACGATTACGAAGGGCTGGCCCTCGACAACTCCGAGGGCGACCGGATGGCCGAGTCGATGGGCCACAATACGGTGATGTTCCTGGGTCACCACGGGGTGATCGTGACGGGCCCGTCGATCCACGCGGCTTGGAACGACCTCTATTTCCTGGAGCGGGCGGCGATGGTCCAAGTCTTGGCGATGTCGACTGGGCGGGCGCTCCGGCCGATCCCGGAGCGAGTGATTGCCGAGATGGTGAAGGCGATGAACAGCAATCCGGACGCGGTGGATCAGCCTCGGAAGCACCTTGAGGCCTTGAAGCGGATCCTCGACCGGGAAGCGCCCGACTACCGCGACTGACTACCGAAAGATGCCTGACCGTCTCCTCATGGTACGGGCTTCACTTGCAATACGGGTTCAACCAGGGCCGCGATCTGGTGGGCGATATCGCCCGGCTTCGAGTCGGGGGCGGCCAAGTTGACCAGCACGACGACCGTCAGCCGGTCGTCGAGGTAGCGGACGATGTGGGTCAGGAATCCTTGCCACCCCCCGCTGTGTTCAATCAGCCGCCGGCCATTGACGGCGCCGATGCCCCACCCGAAGCCGTACGGATAGGTCGAGCCGTCGTTCAGGGTGACCGGGGTCCACATCTGATCGAGGCTGGCCTTCGGCAGCACTCGATCGGTGCCGAGGCCGGCGTCCCACTTGGCCAAATCGAGCACCGTAAAATAGAGCGCGCCGTCCGCGGTGGAATTGAGCGAGGGCGACACCCAATCTTGGTTCTTGAGTGCGCCGTCCTTCAGGATGTACCCGGCCGCCCGGTGGGGAACGATGTCGGCTTCGCTGATGATCTTGGCGCCCATCCCAAGGGGCTTGAAAATTCGTTCGGCCAACAGGTCGCCGTAGAACGAGCCGGTGAGCTTGTGGACCAACACGCCGAGCGTTAGGTAGGCGAGGTTGCTGTAGGCCCACTTGGCGCCGGGGGCAAACGTGAGTGGCGACTGATAGACGATCTGGAGCAATTGGTCTTCGGTATAGTCGCGACGGAGGTCCATCGTCGCGGGGTAGTCGCCGATCCCCGACGTATGGGTCAGCAGGTGACGGATCGTGATCGGGGCCCAGGTCTTGGGAGCGCCCGGGAGGTGCTTTCGGATCGGGTCGTCGAGGCCGAGCTTCCCGTCGCCAACCAGCATCATGATCAGCGTCGCGGTAAACTGCTTTCCTAACGACCCGGATTGGTAGACGGTCTCGGCGGTTGCCTTGGCCTCGTGTTCGACGTTGGCGAACCCGTAGCCTTGGGCGTGGATGATGACACCCTCGCGCATGACGGCGACGGAGACCCCGGGAATCTTGCGGGCCACCCGAAGCGAGTCGACCAACCGGTCGATCCGGGCGTCGGCCGGGTAGGATCCGGTCGTTTCGGCCGGCCTGGCCTTGGGCGCCGGCGCACATCCGACCAGGGCCACGAGCGCGGCGAAGGCGGTCCGAGTCACCATCAGAGTCCTTGTCGAGGATTTCGACTCATGGTACCGTGACGCCACGACGGTCGCAAGATCGGCGCCCGGTTGCGCGAATCCGGCCCGGGGCGGAGATTTACCGAATGCGAAGACTTCTCGTGACCGGCGCCTTGCTTAACGCCGCCTGTGGGGGGGCCACGGCCCCCGACCTCACTCAAACGCTCCAGGCCCTCGTCGATAGCACGGTGGCCGCGACGCCTTCAATTCCCGGACTGATCTTAAGGGTTGAGGCTCCGACACTCGGGCTTGACTGGCAGGGATCGGCGGGCCTCTTCGATCGCGCCACCGGCGAAAAGCTCCGGCCCGATCACACCGTTCGCATCGCGAGCAACACCAAGACCTACATCGCGGCCGCCACGCTTCGGCTCGTCGAGGACGGCAAGATCGGCGTCGACGACCCGATCGCCAAGCATCTCTCTCCGGCATCATTGGCCGAACTGCGCCGCGACGGCTACGATACCGACGCCATCACGGTCCGCCACCTGCTGACCCACACTAGCGGCATCTTCGACTACGCGATGTCGCCGGAGTATGGCGCGGCCGTCGCGAGCGGGTTTTCTCACCGATGGACCCGGCCGGAGCAACTGAGCTTCGCGATCGATAAGGGAGCGCCGTACGGGAAACCCGGTGAGGTTTACCACTACTCCGACACGGGATATATCCTGCTCGGCGAGTTGCTCGAACGCGCGACCGGCCAATCCATGGGCCAAGCGGTGGCCTCGCTCATCAACTACCCGAAGGTCGGGCTTAGCCACACGTACTTCGAGTCGCTCGACTCGGTGCCTCCCGGAACGCCGGCTCGGGCCCATCAGTATCTCGACAGCACCGACTCCTACCGACTCGACGCCTCCCATGACCTCTACGGCGGCGGCGGGATCGTCACCAACCTGGCGGATCTGACTCGGTTCTACCGAGCGCTGGTGCGGGGCGAGATCCTCACGAAGCCCGGGATTCTCGACGGAATGCTGACGCCGTCGGCACCGAGCCTCGGCCCCGACTCGACCTCGGGCTATGGGATGGGCATCGGCCGCGGCCGCGTCGGCACCGAGCTCTGCTACGGGCACAGCGGATATTGGGGCACCACCGTCCGGCATTGCCCGGGCGCCGACGTGACCGTCGCCGCCGCCATGAACCGGTCGCCGGACTCCCTCAATGCCGGGGGCCGGGTGGCGCGGCAGGCGCTGGAACTGGTGTTGAACGCCGTCAAGAAACGATCCTAGCCCATGGATCCTCATTCCGGTTCCGCCCGTCGCTTTGGGGCGCTGGCCCTCGTGGCCGTTGCCCTGCCCCTCCACCGGGCCGATGCCCAACCCGACTACAACCGAGCCGACCTGCTCCGGATCGCGCCAAGCCGGCTCTACGGGGTGCCGCCATGGGTGGAAGGGCTCGGCCTCGGAAGCCCGGAATGGCTCGAGGACAGCACCCGGTTTCGGTACCGGGTCCGCACGCCCCGCGGCGCCGAGTTCATCATCGTCGATCCGGTCAAAGGCACTCGGCGGCCACTGTTCGACAATGCCCGGCTGGCCTCGGCGATGTCGGTGGCGGGTGACACGGCCTTCGATGGCACCAAACTTCCGTTCCAAACCCTCAAGCTGCTCAAGAACGAAACCGTGATCGCCGTCCGGGTCGGCTTGAAGCGGTACGAGTGCGACATCACGGCCTATCGATGCGTCAAGGGCGACACCCTCACGACCGAGCCGCCCTCGTGGGCCGCGCTCTCGCCGGACGGCAAGTGGGCCGCGACGACCCGGAAGGGGAATCTCTGGGTTCGCCGAGTCGCCGAGCCGCGGGACTCGATCCAGCTGACGACCGACGGCGCCGCGGAGTTCGGCTACGGACTCAGCGCCCCCGAACGGCCGGCGCCCGACCCGGACGCCAGGAACCCCGCCGTGGTATGGTCGCCCGACTCGAAGAAGCTGGCGGTCCAGAAGATCGACGAACGGGGTGTCACGAAGTTCGCGGTTTATTCGTCGACCGGGACCGTGCCCAAGCTGTTCCAGTATCCGAACGCGGTGCCGAGCGATTCGATCGTCCCGACCTACGAAATCCATATCCTCGATCTGGGCCAAAAGAGCAACGTCACCGTCCAAGGCGCCAAACCCGTGGCGAGTGTCTTCGGGTGGACCGGGGTCGGGAGCATTCAATGGACCAGCAAGTCGGACCGGATCTTCTTTACCGACGCCACCCGCGCCAACAAGAGCGTCCGGCTCCTGGTCGCCGACGCCGCCACCGGGGCGTCGAAACCGGTCCTCGCCGATTCGCTCCAGACCTTCACGGAAAACGCCAACGGCGTCTTTACCGGCAACTGGCGCCTGGTCGGCGACACTGAAATCCTCTGGTGGTCCGAGCGCGACGGCTGGGGCCACCTCTACCGG
>JAYTTT010000273.1:0-6672 GCA_043744895.1 Gemmatimonadota bacterium
CCCCGATGTTGATCGGTGGACGGCCACGCCGCACCCGGTTCATTGTTCCGACCAAGGAGATCACCCATGAACGACCCCGCTGCCGCGCAAGAATCATTGGAAGGCCTGCTGAAGGACGAAATCCTCAAGATGTACCAAGAGGTCGCTGACACGCCGGAACGCACCTTCCACTTCTACCACGGCCGAGAGGCTGCCGAGCGGTTCGGATACCCGGCGGCATGGCTGGACCGAGCACCGGCCGGGGCCGTCGCGTCCTTCGCCGGGGTCGGAAACCCCCACGAGCGGAGCGACCTTCAAGCCGGGGAGACGGTGCTGGATCTCGGCAGCGGGGCGGGCCTCGATGCCCTGATCGCGTCGTGGCAGGTCGGCCCGACCGGCCGGGTCATCGGTGTCGATCTCAACCCGACCATGTGCCAGAAAGCGACCGCCAACGCGGCGGCCGGTGGGGGCGCGCTCGAATGCAAAGAGGGGTCGATGGAGGCTCTCCCCCTTGAGGATGCCAGCATTGACGTCGCGCTGTCGAACGGGGTCGTCAACCTGTCCTTTCGCAAGCGCCGGGTGGTGCAGGAGTTGTTTCGGGTCCTCAAGCCCGGCGGCCGTTTGTCCATCACGGACATCGTCAGCGCCAAGCAACTGTCCCAGTCGATCGTCAACGATCCGAAGCTCTGGGCCAGCTGAATCGGCGGCGCTCTCCTGGAGGGAGAGATGTTTCGTCTGCTCGAGGAGTCCGGGTTTCGCAAGGTCCGGTCGATCGTCGTGCCCGGGTTTCGGTTCCGGAAAGCGGCCACCCAGGAGGCGGGGGAAGCGTTTGGGGTGAAGGCCGTCCTGTTCACGGCGTTCAAACCGCCTGCCAGCGAGCCCGTTGCCCGCAGCGGAGCCTAACCCGGCAACGACGGTGGACTGGAGAGGTGGCGCCGGCGTGCCCGGCGTTGAACTCGGACTGAGCGCCAATTGGCGCCAGTTTTGGCTCTTGGTGGTCGTCAACGCATTCGTCGGTGCCATGGTTGGGCTCGAACGAACCGTCACGCCCCTCCTCGCCGAGCGGGAGTTTGGCCTAACTTCGAAGACAGCCACGCTGGCGTTCATCGCGACGTTCGGCGTCGTGAAGGCGCTCGCAAACCTGCTTGCCGGCCGGCTCGGCGATCGACTCGGCCGAAAACGGGTTCTCGTCGCCGGCTGGCTGTTTGGCCTTCCGGTTCCTCTGGTCGTCATTTGGGCACCGAGCTGGTCGTGGATCATTGCCGCCAACGTACTGCTCGGCATCAATCAAGGCCTCGCTTGGTCCACCACGGTGATCATGAAGATCGATCTCGTGGGCCCCACCCGACGCGGCCTGGCGATGGGCCTGAACGAATTCGCCGGCTACTTGGCGGTCGCGCTCGCGGCGTTTGCGAGCGGGGAAATTGCCAACCGATACGGCCTTCGACCGGCGCCGTTCTACCTCGGGATCGGGTTCGCCGCCCTGGGGCTCGCTCTATCCCTCCTGTTCGTCCGAGACACCATGGGCCATGTCCGTCACGAGGCCTCTCGCGAACCGGGCCCCGTGGCACTGACCGGGCGCGAGGTGTTCGCGCTCGGGAGCTGGGGGCACCCCGTCCTGTCTTCCGCGAGCCAGGCCGGACTCGTGAACAACCTGAACGACGGCCTCGCGTGGGGCCTGTTCCCGCTCTACTTTGCCGCCGCGGGCCTCTCGCTCCATGCGATCGGGATCCTCGCCGCCGTCTACCCCGCCACCTGGGGCATCGGGCAACTGGCTACCGGTGCATTGAGCGATCGAGTCGGCCGGAAGTGGCTCATCGTCTCGGGCATGGTGCTCCAGGGCCTGGCCCTGATCGGCATGGTATTGGTCACGGGTTTCGCGGCGTGGCTCGGATGGGGGGCGCTCCTTGGCGTCGGGACGGCCCTGGTGTATCCGACCCTCCTCGCCGCCGTCGGCGACGCCGCCCATCCCGGATGGAGAGGTTCAGCGGTCGGAGTGTACCGGTTCTGGCGCGATCTCGGATACGCCGTAGGCGCGTTACTCGCGGGCGTTCTCGCCGATCGGTTCGGAATGGCCTCGGCGATCATCGCCATTGGGGGTCTGACCATCGGATCGGGGATCTTGGTGGCGGCGCGAATGCCAGGGACCGTGACGACCCGCCCAAGTCCATGACGCTCGGCCGACCCATCACGCGCCGAAGCGCGCATTAGGAGTATTTTGGGGGATGAAACGAATCCTCCTCATCCTCGCGCTCGCGGCGGCGCCGCTGGTTGCCCAGACCAGACCCTTCGCGATCGACCCCGCCCGGATCGACGCGGTCTTCAAAGATTACGGCCCCAAGACTCCCGGCTGTGCGGTCGGCGTCTACCACCAGGGCAAGGTTCTCTACGCCAAGGGCTACGGCATGGCCGACTTGAATCTCGGCGTGCCGATCACCCCAGCGACCGTGTTCGACGTCGGCTCGACCTCGAAGCAGTTTGCCGCCGCGTCGACGGTGCTGCTCGCCAACGAGGGCAGGATCTCGCTCTCAGACGACGTCCGGAAATACATCCCGGAGCTCCCGAGCTACGGCAAGACGATCACCATCGACCACATGCTCCGCCACACCAGCGGGATCCGCGACTACAACGGCCTCCTCTTTCTCGCCGGTCACTACTTCGAGGACTACACCGACGACGACGATGCCCTCGCCGTCATCGTGAAGCAGCGGGCCCTGAATTTCGAGCCCGGCTCGAAGTGGGACTACAGCAACAGCGGCTTCTTCCTGCTCTCGGTGATCATCAAACGGGTCACTGGGAAGACCCTGGCCGAGTTCGCCAAAGAACGGCTGCTGACGCCTCTGGGCATGACGGTCACCCATTTCCGGGTCGATCATACCGCCCTGCTGGCCAACCGGGCCACGGCCTATTCGCCCGGGGATAAGGGCACCTTCGTGATCGACATGTCCGACTGGGATCAGGCCGGCGACGGCGCCATCAACACCAACGTCCTCGAATTGGCCAGGTGGGACGCCAATTTCTATGACGCTAGAGTCGGCGGCCGCGAGCTGATCGACCGGATGCAGCAGCGTGGAACCCTCGACAACGGCGATAGTCTGAGCTACGCCCGGGGGTTGTTCATCGACAAATACCGCGGCCTCCGCCGGGTCCATCACGGCGGTGCGTGGGCCGGGTACCGCGCCATGTTGATGCGGTTCCCCGAGCAGGGCCTCTCGATCGGCCTCACCTGCAATGTCGGGAACGCCAACACCCAAGGCCGGTCCGAAAGTGTCGCGGATGTGGTGCTGGCGAGCCGGTTCACCGAGGCCAAGCCCGGGGCGAAGAAGGAGGTCGCGGCGGCTGCCGGCGGCACCGTCGATCCGGCACCCTACCTCGGCACCTATTTCGACGAGGGGATCCAGACCGTGATCGAGGTAATGGCGGAGAAGGGTAAGGCGACCCTCAAGGCCTTCGGCAGCGGGTTCCCGTTGGTTCCGGATGGCGCCGACAAGTTCACCGGGGAAGGCCGCGAGATCGGGGTCGAGTTCACCGAGGGCCGCCAGGTGATCACTGTTTCGCTGTCCGGAGCCAGGCTTGGCGTCTTCCATCGGATGACCCGGGCGACGCCGTCGGCCGCGGACTTCGAGGAACTGACGGGCCGCTACACCAGTCCGGAGTTAGGCACCACCTGGGTCGTCCGGGTCGAGGGCGGCAAGGTGTTCATCAAGGGACGGGCCGTCGGTGAATCGGCGCTCGAGCCCATGGTGAAGGATGGCTATCAGTCGGGTCCCGGGTTTCTGATGTTCACGCGTGGCGCCAACGGCCGGATCAACGGCTTCGATCTGAGCGCCAGCCGGATGCAGCGGATCCGGTTCGATCGCTGAGGAGGTACTGACGATGCGCACCACCATTGCCCTGATGCTGACCGCGACTCTGACCGCCTGCGCTCCGGCGCCATCGGCCAGGCCCGACTCGGCGGGAACGCCGTCGAGTACCCGGTACGAGGATCTGGTCCAGCTGTTCAAGGACTGGCGGGCTTTCCAGCAGCCGAAGGTTACCGACGGGGTGCCCGACTACACCGCGGCCGCGATGACCGCGCAGTCTCAGGCGCTCCCGGCGATGCGGCAGCGGCTCCGGGCCATCGATCCCGCCGGCTGGACGCCGACTCAGCAGGCGGACTATCACGTGGTCCGGGCCGAGATGAACGGGCTCGACTTCGATCACCGGGTCTTGAAGCCGTGGTCCAACAATCCCGCCTTCTATCAGACGGTGTTCAGCGACCAGAGCGACCAGCCCGCCCGCGAAGGCCCCTACGCCTGGGGCGGGCTCGAGCTCTACCGCTATCCATTCCCCCTGGCCGAGAAGGACGCGGCCGCAATCAAGGCGTCGCTCGAGGTGGTTCCCCGGCTGCTGGCCCAGGCGCGCACCAATCTTACCGGCAATGAGAAGGACCTCTGGGTCTATGGCGCCCGGACCATCAAGCAGCAGGCCGATGAGCTGAACGGCCTCGAAGCCAGGGTGAAGACAGCCACCCCGGCGCTCCTGCCCGCGATTGCCGCGGCCCGGGCCGCCACCGATTCGTTCGTGGCCTGGGTCGAGCAGCAGGGCGGTTCGAAGACCGGCCCGTCGGGCGTCGGGATCGAGAACTACGACTGGTATCTCAAGAACGTCCAGCTGCTGCCGTATACCTGGGCCGAGGAAGTGGCGCTGATGCGGCGGGAACTGGCCCGGGCTCATGCGTTCCTGGCGCTCGAGGAAATCCGGAACGCCAAGCTGCCGCCCCAGGTGCCGGTGGCAAGCGCGGCCGAGCACGAGAAACAGGCCGACCTCGCGGTGAAGCGTTACATGGCGTTTCTGGCCGACCATCGGCTGATGACCATCAAGGCGTACCTCGAGCCCGCGCTCCGGGCCAAGGTCGGCGGCTTTACCCCGGGGGCCCGCGATTTCTTCACTGAGGTGGACTATCGCGATCTCGAGGTGATGCGGACCCACGGGTATCACTGGTTCGACCTGTCGCGGGCCGACAACGAACCGCCCGAGAGCCCGATCCGGTCGGGGCCGTTGCTCTACAACATCTTCAACTCCCGGACCGAGGGATTTGCCACCGGCTGGGAAGAGATGATGCTCCAGGCGGGAATGTTCGACGGCAATCCCCGGTCGCGGGAGCTGATCTACGTGTTGCTGGGCCAGCGGGCCGCCCGGGCGTTAGGCGATCTGATGATGCACGCCAACCGGCTGACGCTCGCCGAAGCCGCCCGGTTCGCGGCGACCAACACGCCGCGGGGCTGGCTCCGGGAGTCGGCGGCCACGGTGTGGTTCGAGCAGCACCTGTATCTCCAACAGCCGGGATACGGGACCAGCTACCTGATCGGCAAGATCGAGGCAGAGAAGCTGCTCCGGTCGCGGGTCGAGCAGCTGGGCGCGGAGTTCACCATGAAGCGGTTCATGGACGAGTTCAATGCGGCGGGGCTGGTGCCGATTTCGCTGATTCGGTGGCAGTTGGCGGGGCCGTCGCCCGATTTGGTCGACCTGTTGAGTCGTCAGTGATCCCACCCGGTGCGGCACCGCCTTCCCCTCCGGGCCACCGGGCGATACTGTCTAATCTCCGCGCGACGAATTCGCCTGAGCCCAAGGGAGGTTCCAGTGTCGACTGAACCGAAGCCCACCACCTTTGCCATCAACGGCCGGCTCTGGGGCACCAGGGCCGATGACTGGGCCACGATTCAAGAGGGAATGTGCCGTCCGGTGTACGAGGCGGTCCTCACCCGGACCCACGTCCACGGCGAAACCGCTTACCTCGACGTCGGCTGCGGCGCGGGCATGGCGGCCCACATTGCCGCGTGAGCGAGGTGCCAAGGTATCCGGCCTCGACGCCGCCGAGAACCTGCTCGCTATCGCCCGGACCCGAGTGCCCGCCGGCGACTTTCGGACCGGCGAGTTGGAAGAACTCCCCTTCGCCGATGCGGCGTTCGATGTCGTCACCGGCTTCAACTCTTTCCAATACGCCGGCAACCCGACCGTTGCCCTTGGCCAAGCAAAGCGGGTCGCCAAGCCGGGCGCGCCGATCGCCATCGTGACCTGGGGCAAGCCCGAGGGAATGGAAGCCGCCTCCCTCCTGGCCGCGCTCCGCCCGCTCCTCCCTCCCCCGCCCCCCGGCGCACCCGGGCCGTTCGCGCTGTCCGATGAAACGGCGTTGCGGGCCTTCGCCATCGCCGCGGGGCTCACCCCAGTCGAGGTGTTCGACGTCGATTCGCCCTGGCACTACCCGGATCTCGCCACGGCACTCCGGGCCTTGAAGTCGGCCGGGGTGACGGTTCGGGCCGTCGAGCATGCCGGCGAAGCGGCCGTCGACGACGCCCACACGAAGGCGCTGGCGCCGTTCCGGCAAGCCGACGGCAGCTACCGGGTCGGCGCGACGTTCCGCTGTCTCCTGGCCAATGCCTGAGTGCCGCTATCCTCAAAGGACATTCCGATGACCCACCCCGCTCCGATGCGCCGGCTCCTGGCAACCGTTGCGGGCCTCGCCCTCCTCGGCTCGGTCGCCGCGGCCCAGACCAAGCAGTTTCCGGGCGACTCGGCCGTCCAGGCCATTCTGAACGAACAGGTCACCGCGAAGAAGACTGCCGGCATCGTCATCGGTCTCCTCGACGCCGACGGCAGCCGCCGAGTGCTGAGCGCCGGCAAGTCCGACAACAAGGGCCTCGTCCTCGACGG
>JAYTTT010000274.1:0-25096 GCA_043744895.1 Gemmatimonadota bacterium
CAGGGTCAGGTCGAGATGCGGCGCCTCGACCTTCTGGCGGACCTCCTCAGCCAACTCCGGAAACATTTTGGCGATCACGTTGTTGGGCGTAAACCGGTCGACGTAGTTGGCTTCGAAGTACTTCTCCCGGATGACACCCTTGGGATCGAGGTAGAAGAACCCGGGGTAGGCCATCCCCTTGGTCAACCCGGTGGCAGCCTCGTTCAGGACCCGATACCGGTCGATGATCTTCGACTCCGGATCGGCCATCAGAGGAAAGTCGATCTGATGCCGCTTCGAGAACTCCTCGAGGATCGCTCGGCTGTCGTAGCTGATCCCCGCGAGTTTGATCCCCTGCTGCTCAAACCGGGCTTTGGCACGTTGCAGCTTCACGAGCTGCGCTTTACAGAAGGGTCACCAGTCGGCGGAACGGAAGAACAACAGGATCGTTCCGTTCTTACCCTTCAGGGTCTTGAGGGTCTGGGTGGTGCCAAACTGATCCTCGAGCGAGAAGGCCGGGGCCTTCTTGCCGGTCTCGAGCGCGTCGATCGCGGCCGCGGGGGTCCGGGCCTCCGTCTTCGGCTGCGCCCCGGCGGCAGTGATGAGGCCGGTGGTGGCGCCGAGCAGCAGGATTGTCATACGAGTCCTGGGCATCGTCGAAATCCTTCGGGTGTACGTTGACGTGTCGGAAGGAGCGTAAGGCTGCTGACGCCGTCTCGCAAGCGCGGCGCCTTCCGCTCACTCACGGTTCATCGGTTGGTCGGCCGCACCACTCCTGCGGCGCGGAGAGTTGGTGGGCGACGGCGGCGAGCGCCGGCCCGTTGTGAACCCGGTTCCGCCATTCCAGGGGAATCGCCTCGACCCCGTAGTACGCCCCCGCCAACTGCCCATATACGGCCGCGGTAGTATCGGCGTCGTCGCCGAGATTCGCCGCGGCTAATGCTCCGGACCGGAAGTCGTCGGTATTGGCAAAGGCCCAGAGCGCGGCCGCGAGGCACTCGGTCACATAGCCTGATCCCCGGATGGGTGGTGCGCGAACTCTCGGCCGCCATTGCCACGGCGGTACGGGGGTCGTCGGCGTAGTACATCACTACCGGGGACAGGCGCATCAGCGAGCCATTGCCGGCCGTGCGGGGGTCGGTCGAGCCGGCGAACGGCTGACCGTCCCGCTCGAACTGGGTCAGCGACGCTCGCACGGTGGTGCCGATGTCGAAGCAGCGGCCGGTGCTGCTCAGATGGCCCTCACGCCACCAGCGGACGTAGCGCCGCATCTGGTCGGCCGGGTCGAACCCGCCGGTTTCGACCAAGCTCTCGGCCAGGCAGAGCGCCATGCTGGTGTCGTCGGTCCACCGGCCCGGTGCGAGACCGAACGGCCCGCCGCCGACCATGTCGGTGATCGGTTCGAAAGTGCCGGGGCGCTTGAATTCGAGCGTGGTGCCGAGGGCGTCGCCCACCGCGAGGCCGATCAGGGCGCCCGTTAGGCGGTCCTGCCTGGTGGGGGTGTGAGGCGGCGGTGGGGCGGGGTCGGGGCGCCACGTCTTGACCCAGTCGCACTGCGCCGAGGTTTCCGGGGAGTGGCGGCCGGCTTGGCCCTTGAGCGTAGCCCCGAACAGTCTCGCCACCTCGGCCAACGCCGACGGGCCGTCATGACCCTGGCGGACCAGCCAGCAGCCCACCGTGGTGCCGGTCCGGCCGATCCCGCCCCAGCAATGGACGTAGACCTGATGGCCGTCGGCGAGGGCGTCGTCGATGGTGTCGAGGATCACCGCCATCTCGTAGCCGGCCTTCGGGGTGCTCACGTCTCGGATCGGGTGGCGCCGGTGGATCGGGCGAGGGTGGCCGGCCGGGGTGAGTTGGGCCAGAAGGTGGTCGTACTCGAACAGCTCGCCCTCCTCGGTCAGGTATGAAATACCCCCTCCCTAGCAGGGGGGTGTGACCGGGTGATCTTGAGGCTGGTTTGACAGCGCAGGAGCAGCGTTGTGAATCCGCTGGAGGAGCCCGCGGACCAGAAGTACGCGGAGATCCGGCTCCGGCGCGAGGGCATTCAGGCGGGCGCCGGGGCTGAAGGTGGACAACTGGCTCGGCCCAGACGCTCAGGCCCGCCGGCGCCCAAGGCAGGGGAAGCGGATCTTGGTCCCGTTCCGGGCGAAGCTGTGGCACTCGAGGTCGTCCACCGTCTGCACCCCGTAGATCCGGCGCAGGGTGAGCACGGCCTTGTCCGTCAGCGCCGCGGTATTCACCGGCGGCGGACAGTCGATGTAGAAGTTGACCGACCCGCCCGGCCGGTGGTCGGGCCGCTTCCAGCCCAGCCGGTCCAGTCCCTCGTAATCCGCGACGGTCAGCATGCCCGCCCATTCGATGGCGAACTGGTTGGCCACGGCCTCGGCCCGGATCGCCCTCCCGGGGCGGACGGCGAACTGGACGAAGAGGTTCACGTCGGGCCTGGAGAGGATCAGGTACTCATAGGGGTCGAGGGCGTCGAGCGAGCGGGCGAGTTCGAGGGCGAAGTCCTGCCAGGCGGTACCGAGGGCGGGGGCGTCTGCCATGGGTGGTTCTCCTTTCGTGTCCCAAGGTAGGGTGGGGGTGTGACATCGGAACGCCATCCCGCCGGCCCCCAGCCGAGCTAGATTAAGACGACCAGCCAACCCTCGGATTCCCATGAGCACCGACATCTGGCGGATGGGCGCGGCCGATCTGGCCGCCGCGATCCGCGACAAGCGCCTCTCCGCCCGCGACGCCGTCCAGGCCCACCTGAGCCGGATCGACGCGGTGAACCCGAGGGTGAACGCCGTGACCGTGGTGCTGGCCGAGTCGGCGCTGGCGGAGGCGGATCGACTGGACCGGCAGTTCGCAAGCGGGGGGCCGGTCGGGCCGTTGCACGGCGTGCCGTTCACGGTCAAGGAGAACATCGATCTGGCCGGTTCCGCCACCACCGAAGGGGTCCGGGCCCTGGAGCACTACCTACCGGCGACGGACGCGCCCCACATCGCGCAGGCGCGCGCGGCCGGCGGGATTCCGATCGGCCGGACCAACCTGCCCGACTTCGGGCTCCGCTGGCACACCGACAACGCCCTCCGGGGCGCCACCCGGAATCCCTGGAATGCGGCCCGCAGCACCGGCGGTTCTTCCGGCGGCGATGCCGTGGCGCTCGCCACCGGCATGACGCCGCTCGGTATGGGGAACGATCTCGGCGGCTCACTGCGAATCCCGTCGCACTTCAACGGCACCACGGCCTTGAAACCGAGTTACGGGCGGATCGCGTCGCGGCACACGACGAGTCCGTTCGAGTTCCCGATTTCCTTCCAGCTGATGGCGGTGGAAGGTCCGATGGCGCGGCATGTCCGCGACCTCCGGCTCGCGTTCGCGTCGATCACGGGGCCCGATCCGCGGGACCCGCTCTGGACCCCGGCCCCGCTCGTGGGGCCGGCCCTGCCGAAGCCGATCCGGGTGGCCGTGGCGCGGGATCCGGGTGGCCGGGGTGTGCACCCCGACGTGGCTGCCGGCATCCAGCGCGCGGCCGAGGCGCTGGCCGACGCCGGCTATCGGGTCGAAGACGCGGAGCCGCAGGTGATGGAAGCGTACCGGTCATGGCAGAGCCTGCTGATGGCGGACGTCCGCCTGGCGTGGGGGGCGATGGGCCCGCTGGTGTCTGAGGATGCCCAGCGGTTCATGCAGGTGTTCATGACCGCCGAGCCGGTGCTCGACCAGGCGGGATACGCGGCCGGCCTTGCCGCTCGATTAGGCATTGCCCGGGCTTGGTCCGAGTTCCAGGCGGAGCGTCCGCTGATCCTCGGACCGGTCTCGAGCCGGCCACCGTTCGTGGTGGGCGAGGACACCGGGTCGTCGGAGCAGGTGTACGCGATCAGCGAGTCGCTCCGGCTCACGGTGGCGGCGAACAACCTGGGGCTTCCGTCGGTCGCGGTGCCGGTGGGCGTGGCCAACGGGCTGCCCCAGGGGGTGCAGGTGATCGGGCCGCGCTACCGCGAGGATCTCTGCCTCGATGCGGCGGAAGCGATCGAGTCGCGGGTGGGGGTGCTGACGCCGATCGAGCCGAGGTGAGACGCAGGCCGACCCTGATGGTCTGGCTGGGATTGTCGTAGGCACATGGTTGGGACCGAGACTTCGAACCGGGTCCGCCGTTAGGCTGGCGCCTCGACCGACCCTGTCGGTAGGTTGGTCGGATGAAACGAAACCGGTCACCGGGCTGTCGACGGGCCTTCTTGCTGACCTTCGCCGCCCTCGCGCTTCCGGCGTGCCGACCTACGGCTCCGCCGGAAGGTACCTTGATCGTGGCCCTCAGCAGCGATCCGGGCCACCTGAATCCCGCCATCACCACGCAAGGCGGAGTTCACACCGCCTCCGCTCTTCTCTACGATGGGCTCATCGCGCTTGCGGAAACGCGCCAGCCGGTGCCGGCGCTCGCGAGGAGCTGGACCATCGAGGATAGCGGGAGGCGATATCGCTTTCATCTCCGCACCGGCGTCCGCTGGCACGACGGACGGCCCTTCACGTCCGCGGATGTGAAGTTTTCCTTCGACAGCGTACTTCTCCGCTTCCACGCCCGGACCCGGGCATCGCTCGGCGCCGCACTGGCATCGGTCGAGGCACCCGATGACTCGACCGTGGAGTTCCGATTCAAACGTCCGTATCCGCTGCTGCTCCAGCAACTCACGGTCGGTGAGGCGCCCATGGTGCCGCGTCATGTCTTCGCGAACACCGACCCGGCCACTAATCCCGCGACTCGCAGCCCGATCGGCACCGGTCCGTTCCAGTTCGTTTCGTACCAGCCGGATCGGGAAATCCGCTATGCCGCCAACCGGGACTACTTTGGGTCAAAGCCGCGCCTCGGTCGGATCGTCATGCGGATCCTTCCGGACCCCGGAATGCAGATGATCGCACTGGAGGCGGGCGAGGTGGATTGGGTCTTCGGGGTTCCCGGTCCCGATCGAACCCGCCTCGCGGCAAATCCGGCCATCCGAATAGTCCAGTCCTCGATCGGCGCCGGTGGCAGCAACTGCGTCAACACGCTGGCGTTCAACCTCGACCGGCGCCTGTTCCAAGATCTCCGGGTGCGCCGGGCCGTTGCCCAGGCGGTGGACCGGGCCGCCTTCGTCGATCGGATCACCTATGGGGGCGGCCGGGCCTCCGCAAAGCCGATCTCGTCGCAGTTGGAGATCGCGCGGGCAGATGATCTATCCTATCCGGCTTTCGACACCAGTGCCGCCGGCCGGCTCCTCGATTCGGCCGGGTGGCGCCTCAACGGCGACGGCATCCGGATCGCTCACCATGTTCCCGGCATCGACAACGGAGCCCGGCTCACCTTCGGTTTTACCCACATGCCGCCGCTTCAACCCTACGGCGATCTGCTGCGAGCTCAACTCCGGGTTGTCGGTATCGATCTTCGGCTCCAGTCTCTGGAGCCGGCGGTTTTTGCCGATGTCCTCTTCAAGGAGCGCGCCTTCGACACCGGCATCATCTCCTACTGCAACGGCGCCGACCCCGAGATCGGGGTCCGCCGAATGTACGTTTCCTCGAACATCGCCCCGGTCCCGTTCTCCAACGCGGCCGGCTACCGGAACGCGGTCGTCGACAGCCTGTTCGATGCGGCTCGCGCCACATTGGATCCGGACGAGCGTCGTCGCGACTATCGGAGCATCCAACTTCAAGTGTTGCGGGACCTTCCCTATCTGTCGCTGGTGGAGACCGTGGATACGCGGGCCTATCGAACCCGGTGCAGCGGCTTCCAGAGTGGAGCCCATTTCGCCGCCACGGCCCGCTGCGGACCGTGAATCAGCGCTACCTCATCCAGCGTCTCGGGCAACTGGTGCCCACGGTCATCGGGATCGTCTTGGTGGCGTTCGTGCTGATCCATCTGGCACCCGGGGATCCCATCCTCGCCCTCGCCGGCGAGCACGGCGATTCGGCCTACTACGCCTTCATGCGCGAGCGGTTCGGCCTCGACCGTCCGCTGCCTCAGCAGCTCCTCACCTTCACCGGCCGGGTGCTTTCCGGAGACATGGGAGTCTCCTATGTCCAGGGACGGAGCGCCATGTCGGTCATAGCCGAGCGGATCCCGGCTACCCTTCTGCTGATGCTCACCTCCCTGGCAGTCTCGACGGCATTCGGCCTGCTCGCCGGGATCTACGGCGGCTCGCGGAGCGGGCGCTCCGGCGACTTTGTCGTCACCGCGGGGACGCTTCTCCTCTCCGCCGTTCCCGTGTTCCTGCTCGGACAACTGGCCGTGCTCGGCCTTGGCTTCCATGTCCGGCTCTTCCCGATCGGCGGATCCGAGGCCGCGGGCAGCGAGCTCACCGGGGTGGGCGCGGCCCTCGACGTCGGCCGTCATTTGGTACTCCCGGCCCTGGTCCTCGCGGCCGCCGAGATCGCCGCGGTCGCCCGCCTTACCAGGCGCGCGCTCGCCACCGAGCTCCAAGCCGACTACGTCCGGACCGCGCGAGCCAAGGGAGTGGCGGCCTGGCTGGTCGTCCTGCGCCACGGGATGCGACGGGCGCTCCTCCCGATCGTCACGCTGATCGGAGGCAGAGTTGGTCATGTTCTGGGTGGCGCGGTGGTAGTAGAAATCGTCTTTGGCTGGCCCGGCATCGGTCGCCTGCTGCTGGCCGCCACCCAGGCTCGTGATACCCCCGTGCTGCTCGGCATCTTTCTCCTGATTTCGGCCACGGTGGTCGGGGTCAATCTCCTGACCGACCTGCTCTATGCCGCCCTGGACCCGCGAATCCGCTACCGCTGAACCCGGATGGCGCCCGGGAATCCCGGGGCTGCTGCTCTGTCTCCCGGCGATTCTGCTGGGACTGCTCGCGCCTGCCATCGCCCCATGGAATCCGGCGGTCATCGCCGGTTCGGCGCTCCTTCCCCCTTCTTCCGCCCACTGGATGGGGACCGACCCGCTGGGTCGCGACCTTCTCAGCGGCGTCATTTTCGGCGCCCGAGCTTCGCTCCTGGTGGCGGGCGCGGTCGGCATGATTGCGTTCATCATCGGCGCCGCGATCGGGACCTTGGCCGGCTACCGAGGCGGGCGCATCGACGACCTCCTGATGCGACTCACCGAGTTTTTCCAAGTGATCCCCCGTTTTTTTCTGGCGATTCTGACCATCGCCCTGTTCGGACCGGGGCTTGACCGCGTCGTCGTCGTGCTGGGCCTCACCTCCTGGCCCCTGCTGGCACGAGTGATTCGGGCCGACGTGCTCGCGCTCAAGGAGCAAGACTTCGTGCTGGCCTCGCGGGCTGCCGGAGCCTCGGGGTGGCGGATCGTAATCCACGAGCTGCTGCCGAACGCGTTGCCGGGAGCCCTGGTCGTCCTCGGCCTGTTGCTCGGACAAGTCCTCTTGGTCGAGGCGAGCCTCGGCTTCATCGGATTGGGAGACCCCAACACCATCACCTGGGGCGGGCTGGCAGGACAGGCAAACCCGTTCCTCCGCGTCGCGTGGTGGCTTCCGCTCTTTCCCGGCCTGGCCCTCGGACTCACCGTGCTGGGGCTCAATCTCCTTGCCGATGCCGCGACCGGTGCGCTTCAGGATGACCGATGACGGCACCTGAGCCGCTCCTGGAGGTCCAGGACCTGATGGTCGAGTTCCCCCGCGGAGCTGCGGTGGCCGGGACCAGCTTCGACGTCCGCCCGGGCGAGATCCTGGGCCTGATGGGGGAGTCGGGCGCCGGGAAAACGATGACCGCACTTTCGATCCTCCGTCTGATCCCGTCTCCGGGCCGGATCACCGGTGGTCGGATCCTCTGGCGGGGCCGCAATCTGCTGGCGTTTTCCCAAGCCGAGCTCCGCGCCACGAGAGGCCGCGAGATCGCCATGATCTTTCAGGATCCGGCGGCGGCGCTCCACCCCATGCTTCGAGTCGACGCCCAGGTCGCCGAGGCGATTCGTGCTCATGCGCCGGGGACCTCGCGCCGCGAGGCACTGGACCGGGCAACCGATGCCCTGGTCGGACTTGGCGTTCCTCTGGCCCGCGTGCGTCAGGCCCCGTTTCCCCATCAATGGTCCGGCGGGATGTGCCAACGGGCAATGCTCGCCATGGCCGTGGTCAACCGGCCCTCGTTGCTGGTTGCCGACGAGCCGACCACGGCGCTCGACGGCATCACTCAGGCCCGGGTCCTCGGGATCCTGGAGCGACTCCGGAACGAATCCAAGACTGCCATTTTGCTGATCACCCACGATCTCTCGGTCATCGCCGAGGCTGCGGACCGGGTCGCGATCATGCGGGACGGCCGGGTGGTGGAGATCGGAGCGGTGGCCCGGGTGTTCGACGAACCGCAACATCCCTATACCGCCCACCTGGTCGAACAGTCGCGGCGGCCGGCGCTCCGCCTACCCTGCCTGACTGGAGGCATCCCGGCCTTGTCCGCCGACCACGTCCAGGTCCGCTATCGAGCGCGATCAGGCCGCGACTCGGAGGCGGTGGCGGTCGACGACGTCAGCCTCGCGGTGGCGGCCGGCGAGACGCTCGGCCTGGTCGGAGAATCAGGCGCGGGGAAATCCTCGCTGGCGCGAGCGATCATCCGGCTGACCGATTGCGAGCGCGGAACCGTCCGGGTGGCCGGCGCCGACCTCATGGCCATGCGGGGGGAGGAACTCCGCCGGACCCGGGCCGACATTCAGATCGTGTTTCAAAACCCCTACGCCTCCCTCAACCCGCGTCGAACGGTCGGGGCGAACGTCGCCGAGCCCCTTCGCATTCACGACCGCTTCGGCGCCGATGGCGCGTCCCGGGTGACCCGGGCGCTCGAAGCGGTGGGACTCTCGGCCGGGCATGCTCGCCGGCTTCCCCGCCAACTCTCGGGTGGAGAGCGTCAGCGGGCGGCCATTGCCCGGGCCCTGGTACTCTCCCCGCGGATCCTGATCCTCGATGAGCCGGTGTCTTCCCTCGACGCCCCAACCCGCCAGGGAATCCTGAGCCTCCTGATCGAGTTGCAGTCCGAGCACGGCATGGCGTACCTGTTCATTTCCCACGATCTCGAAGTCATCCGGGCGGTGTCGCATCGGATCGCCGTGATGTATCGAGGCCGGATCGTCGAGACCGGAACGGCCGAGAACATCATGCTCCGGCCAGATCACCCGTACACCCGGGCGCTGGTGGCATCCCAACCAGCCTGGCACCCGCGCGACCGGGGGAGGTTGATCGGCGTGGCGTCGGTGGAGGAGGACTACCGAAGGGCTGGACGTGACTCAAACAGGTAGCGCCCCGGAGGCAATCGGGACGAAGCAGAGCAGCGCGAGCAGCAGCCGGGTCGCCAAGGCCCTGATCGCCACCATGGCCGGTGAATCAGGCCCGTGCTCGATCGGAGACAATCCGTTCCGCTCGGCTTCGGCCAGCGCCGGATCGTGAGGAACTTCCCCGATCAAGTTGAGACCCCGCTTGGCGCAGTACTCCGCGATCGCCCGCCGATCGGCCTCGTCCCGCACCTTGTTCGAGACCGCCACGACGTCCGAAATGCCCATCTCCTTCGCCAGGTCGGCGACCCGACTCGCGGTTTCCATCGATCGATAGTACGGCTCCAGCACCGCCACGACACGGTTCACATGTCGTCCGGTCCCGCGAGAGAGATGTTCCAAACCGGCTTCCATGTCCACCAGAATGTCCCCTGCGTACTCCCCCTGCGCGACGATTTCACCGAGAAGGCCACGGACCGTGGCGTGGGCGGAGCACATTCACCCAGCCCCGCCGTGGTGAACTTTGCCCATGACCACCAACCGGACACCGTCGGGACCATGGACCCCGTACTGGTCGAGGACTTCGTTGGGCGGCCTGGCGAACACCACCTTCGTCGTTCCATCGGGCTCGACCCGCCGCTGCATCAGGTCGCGGGGCAGTCCGACCAGCGCCTCGGCCTGGGTGGGCGGGATCCCGAGCACCGTTGCCAGGTTGGGATTCGAATCGGCGTCCACCGCCAGGACGGTTCGTCCCGATCGGCCGAGCACTCGCGCCAACGTTCCCGTTATCGTGGTCTTCCCGGTGCCGCCTTTGCCCGCGATCGCGATTCGCATCAGTGGGTGTGCCCTTCGTGAGCCTTGCGCGCGTGGCACTCCGCCGCGCCCGCAGGGTTGGTGTGACAGTCACAGTTGGGATCGCTGCACTCGCCATGACCCTGACTCAGCAGCGGCGCGAACTCCTCCGCAAACCGCCTCGCCGCTTCCTCCCGACCAGGATCCGTAAGTCGATACTGACCCAAGACCTGGTCGAATCGAACGCTGCCTAGGGCAATCAAGCGCTCGAGCGCGCGGCGCACCGGCGCCTCCGGCTTGGCGATGAAGCGCACGATGCCGTCGAACGACGAGTTACCCTCGAACCCCTCGCCCTCGAGCCAGTAGAGCAGCTCGAGCAGCTCGTCCTGCGCGGCGATCTCGCCACCGTCCTGGTCATCGGTCATGGCGACACCGGCACCGGCACCGGCTCAGCGGGAGCGAGCAGCGCATCGATCGCTCGAACCGCCCGATCGATCGTGGCCTCGACCGCGGCAGAAAGTCCCATGTGAAGCTCCTCCGTTTCGACCGGTTCGCATCCCACCAGGTAGACCTCGGCGGGAAGGGGTTTCAGCGCCTGTGCCACCGCGAGCGCCTGGGAGGGAACCGCGAGATGGAGGTCCACCTCGCGGGCTGCCGCCACCGACTCGACCCGGTGTACATAAAGGTGGCCCGGAGCCCTCCCGCCGGACATCGCGTCCACGACGATGACCCGGTCGTAGGGGTCGAGCAGCGCTTGAGCCAACTGCAGCCCGCCGGTTCCGACTTCGAGTAGCACTACCTCCGCCGGAAGCCCGCCGCGTGCCTCAAGCCGATCGAGGACGGCAATCCCGAAGCCGTCGTCGCCCCGGAGCATGTTGCCGAACCCGGCGATCAGCGTCCGCGCCATTCAATCGACCCCGGCCGGCTCGACCCCGACGGCCACCCGAATCTCTCCATCCACGACGGACACGGGAAACACCGCCAATCGATCAGGGATGCCGTCGAGCCGGGCTCCGGTTCGGACATCATACCGGCAGCCGTGCCAACTGCAGGTCAGCTCCGAGCCCGACAGGGTGCTGAATTGGAGCGGGAGCGGGCTGTCGCCGCAATGATTGCCGACGGCGCAGTACTCATCTCCCAAATTAACAACCAGGACCGCAAGGTCGTCCAGAAGGACTGCTTTCATCGTCCCGGCGGGAATCTCGTCCACTCCCGCGGCCCGCCGGTACACCGGGCGATTGGCGCGCCGAAGGCCGCCGAGGGAGACCATCGCTGACGGAGCGGAGCCGCCTCGCGGAGGGCCGCCGATTACCAGCTCCTGGAACCCCTTCAACCCGGCCCGGATTGCTTCCTCGAGGTCCCGGCGAACGGCCTCCTCGGAAATGCCGCTCCCATCGAGCCCGTGCAGTTTGAGGTATACCACTCCGCCAACCACCTCGGTGAGTTGGACGTCGATCCCCCGGGCATGGAGATGGCCTCGAACCGCGTCGAGGGCCTCCTCGGTCTGGAGCCGGCGGTCCACGGTGACGAGATCGTAGGACATCAGCAGCAGCCGGATCCCGGGGTCGGAGGTGAGCCGGTTGACGAACGCATCCCCGCCCATTCCCCGGATGGCATCCATCAGATGGGTGAGCCCAGCCCGGTGGACGGCGTCGATCCCCTGCAAGAGCCGCGACACCTGCTCGCGGACCGAAGGGTCGGGGTGGGCCTCGAGAGCCGTGATGGTCTGATCGACCATCGCGAGGACATCTTCCGGCTCGTCGCTCACGGGTTCCCCGCGCTGACGGGCAGCCAGCCGCCCAGGGCCCGGGCCGGCAGGGCAGCCGCCGTATCCGGTGCCTCGGCCAGTCCGACGATCAGGGCGTAGGCCTGCTCGAACGCCCGGGCGACCGGGGCGCTGAGATCGTCACCAAACTCGTGGATCAGCGGTTCTATTTCCACGATCACGACCTCCGCCGGCAGGACCTGGAAATGCCCGCACACGGTCACGGTATTGTCGAGCGCGATCACCCCGGTCACCGCCTCGGTCACCGCCCGCTGAATCTCTTCGTCGGCCGGAAGCACTCGATCCCACCGGTAACAGGTGACCGAGCCCGGCTCTCGCAGCGGTGATCGCGGCACCCCGGCGACGAAGATGCCCAACGTGAAGCGACGCTCCGGTGGGTCGTCCTCGAGCCGCTGCACCACGGCAATCGGCCCAAAGCTCAGATCCTCGACGCTCACCTCGCCCCCGAATTGGTGCCGTTCGAGCCGGTCCACCATCAGCGGCCCGACCGAGAAATCCCGGAGGTTGCGATAGCCCACACCGGCGATCAGCACCCGAGACGCCACGGCTATTCGTCCGCGCCGCAGGCGCAGGTGTTCACTTCGCGGGTAATGACCCCCTCGCCGGTGTGGATGTGGGTCGTGCACGGCATGCACGGATCGAAGCTCCGAATCGCGCGAAGAATGTCAATGCCCTTGAACCGCTTCGGGTCGTCGGTCTCCTCCAGCAGCGGGGTATTGAGGACGGCCTCTTCATAGGGCCCCGGCTGACCCCACCGGTCGGTCGGCGACGCGTTCCAGGTCGACGGCGTGAGAATCTGGTAGTTCGAGACCGCGCCCCGGTCGAGGCTCAAGTGATGAGTCAGATACCCCCGGCCCGCCCCCCAAAATCCGACCCCGAGCTGTTCGCCCGAGCGGGGGATCTCGAACTTGGTGCTGGTGCGGGTATCGCCGTTTTTGAGACACTCCATGGCCAGGAGCCAGTTGTTCATCGCGACCATCGCCGTGAACCCGGTGCAGTAGGCCCGGGCCCGGTTCCGCTCGAACGCATTCCAGACCTCGGGAACCCGCCACTCCAGCTCCATTTCCGGCAGCGCCCCTTTGGGCAGCCGGACCTTGAGCGACCTGCCGGTGGCTTCGATGAAGGGATTGTCCGGCAGCTTCCGCGCCGCCGCGGTGGTCCAGAGCCGGGCGTACGCCCCCGCCTCCATCGCGTTGCGGTCCCACCGGGGTGCCGTATCCCAGGTGTACTTCTCTTTCCAATTCTGCCCCGACGGCCTCGGCTTGGTGACCTTGTTCCAGGGGTGGTACGGCGACAGTGGATACCCCGCCGGATCGGTGGGATAGTGCGGGGGCCGGTTGGTCCAGTCATCGTAGTAGGAATGCTCGACGAACTCCTCGAGGCCCATGTTGATCCGATGCAGATCGGTCGTCACCAGCTCGCCGTCGATGATCGCACCCGGCGTGGCCCACCGTTTGTCACCCCAGACCCCGGCGTTCTTGTAGGTCGCGTCGTAATGGTCGGGATGATCGAAGATGCCGGTGTCGATCAGGTGGGCCCGCCGCGCGCCGACCTGCTGGTAGAGTGGATTGGCCTCGTAGAAGAACTCGGTGATGTCGTCCCAGATCCCGATCAGTTTCTTGGCATAGTCGAAGAACTGCGCCAACCGCACCATCATTTCATTCATGACCGTCAGCGTGACGGTCGAACTCATGCCGCCGGGCACCACCGTCTGCGGGTGGGGATACTTCCCGCAGATCAGCACATAGGCCTCCCGGGCCACCCTGGTCATGTGGAGCGCTTCGAGGTAGAGCCGTCCGGTCAGCGGGTTCAAGTCTTCCATCAAATCGTACATCGTGACGTAGCCGTGCTGGTCCCGCCGTGAGGCTTTGGTGGTCCGGGCGCGGTCGAGGAGCGCCGGATTGGTCTGCCCCACGATGACGGCGGAGTAGTCTGGTCCCGCCAGCAGGTGGAGGTGAAGTGGATGGTCGTAGAGGAACTCGAGGGAGAGCGCCAGATTCCGGATCAGGATGCCGAGCGGAGGGGGACAACAGCCGATCGCCATCTCGGTGGCCATGGCGGCCGTCGCGGCATGCACCCCGCCGCAGACTCCGCAGGCCCGGCTGGTGATGAAGATCGCGTCGCGCGGGTCACGGCCCACCATGATGACTTCGTACCCCCGGAACAGGGTCGCCATCGACCGCGCCTCGAGCACCTTCCGCTCCTTGAGATCGGTGACCGCGTGGAACGCCAGCGCGCCGGCCACCCTCGTCACCGGGTCAAAATCGACCGATTGGATGTGACCGTTGCGCCGGAGGAGATCCTCGATCTTCTCGGCCGTGAGCTGGGCCGGAGCGCCGATCGGTGGAGTCGTTCCGGGGGCATAGGGGTCCCGAACCCCCTCGCGGAGAAAGGCCCGCCCCTCGGCATCGAACTCGATCGGCAGGTTCTTGAAACACATGGTGTCCCCTTTACAGAAGTCGAAACACGCGGGCGGTCCGCCCGAGATGCCGGTCCGCGGCTTGGAGGCCCCCCAACAGCTGTCCGAGCGCACCGTTGATGGTGGTCAATCGCTCGGGCAACGGCGCCGTATGGCCCGCCACGACCTCGAGCCCATCCGCAATTGCCGCTACGCTCTTCCGCGCTCGGAGCAGCTCCCAGGCGATCGCCATGAGAAAGCCGGCCAGCGCCACTACCACCAGCGCCACGGTCACCAGGGTCAACGTGAGCAGCATCGTCGTCTCCTCAGCGGGCCCGGTCTTCGACGACCGTGGCAATGGTATTCAGTTTCTCGACCACCTGACCGGCGGCGACGAGCATGTCGGTGGCCACCGCGATGGTCGCGTCCAGCGCCGGAATGTGGCGGGTGTTGCCGGCGATCCCCGCGGCGGCCTGCAACGCATCGTCCGCGTAGCGCCGGATCGACCGGGCCGCAAGCCAGGTTCGGTGAAGCAGGTACACCGCCAGCGGCACGAACAGCACCAGGGTGACCGCGAGCCCGATTTTCCAGAGCGTGAAGACCGTCTCGGTCATGGCGCCACCTGCTTGGTGACGGCGACGATGACGCCGCCCAGGTTGCCATCGATGGCTTTGACCCCGTCCCGCACCGCGGAAAGCTGCTCGTTGAGCCCGGTGACTTGAGGCGCCAGCCCGCCGGTTTCGATCTCGATGGCGCGGAGCCCCATTCGGATCTTGGAGAGGAGACTCGCCCGGACCCCGTAACCCTTCGAGGCCCCGCCGATGGCCTCGAGCTCACTGATGATGAGGAACAGATAGATGGCCAGCGCGATGAACAGAGCCGCCACCGCCCCCACCGAGATCAACGCCAGTAGAGTGAAGGTGGTCATCGCTGCCACCTCGGTCCCAGGAGGCACGCGGGACACCCCGGACACGACTCAGCATGGGCCTTGACGGCTCCTGTCGCCCCGATGACCCCGACCGCCGATTGGAGGATCCTTCCGGCGACCGCGTTGGTCTGCCGGAGCAGCGCGATGTGGATCGTGTTGTTGGCGATCTTCTGCCCCGTTACCCAGATCGCGCCCACGCCGGCCCGGATCCGCCGGGCAGCAATGACGATCAAGGTCAGCAGGGTCGCGACGACCAGGAGCACGACTCCAAAAATCACCAGCGTCGCGACCCAGACTCGAGTCACCGTTTCCGGATTCAGCTCGCTCATTTAGGGGTGCCTCCTTACCGGGCGCCGCTGGCGCCCGCGGGGGATTCGAGCGCGGCCGCCAGGGCGCCACCCTTGGCCTCGATGCTTTCGACGGTCTCGAGAATGCCCGCCGCGACCTCGTTGCTGGTCTGCAACTCCCAGATCGGCAAGGTGTGCCGGCGGATCGCCTCGGCCGCGTGGAGCGCTCGCACGGCGTGCGCCAAAATACTCCTGGCGGTCAACCAGATCGTGATCAGCAGCGCCGCGGCGATCAGGATGATCAGGGTGGCGATCACCATCCAGAATCGCCATGAGGCCCACAGGGCGTCGTCGGTCATCAGGGAGCCCTCTTAGTGGAGCTGTGGTCGCGATAGTCGGCGTCGGTTCCGGGCCGGTCCGCGCCCCAGAAGCGCTCTTCCTGTCCGGGCGGCCGTCCGGGGCGCTTGGACTTCCAGAACTGCCATTTCTTGTAGAAGAACTCCATCACCTTGAGCGCCGGTGTCTGGGGCGGAACGATGCCCCAGCCGCTTGGCACCTCCTTCTGCCGGTCCCATCGAATCTCGCTGCTGGCGTGCAGGTTGCTCAGCCGCCGCAGCCGCCGGATCACCCCGCCCACGCCATGCGACAGGGTGGTCGATATCAGGCCGCCGGGCGGCGCCTTGTAGAACGGCGAAAACTTGTCTGGGAATCCGGGCATCGTGCAGGCAATGCACACGCCGCCCGCCTCCATACACCCACCCATGTGATTGATCGCCCCCCGCTTGACGATGTTGCAATTCACGACCGGACCCCAGCAACCGATTTCCACCAGACACTCGGGCCCGCCGTAGTCCTTGGCGAAGACTCCCTCCTCGTAATAACCCGCCCGGCTGCAGCCCCGGTGCACGGTCTCCCCGAACAGCCAGGCCGGCCGGCCCAACTCGTCGAAGGTCGGGAGCGGCCCCAACCCCTGGAGAAAGAGGAGGATCGCGAAGATCGTCTCGGTCATGTTGTCGCCCTGGGGGGCGCAACCCGGAATATTGACCACCGGAAGCCCGAAGGCGCTCCGATAATCCTTGCCAAGAAAATCCATCACGCTCATCGCCCCGGTCGGATTCCCTTCGGCCGACGGGATCCCGCCCCAGGTGGCGCAGGTCCCCACCGCGATGGTGGCCGCCGCCCCCGGCGCCAGGCGGCGGAGCCATTCAGCCGTCGGTACCGGCTGGGGTTGGCCGCCCTCGCGCGGCTCCACGCCCATTGCCGAGAAGTAGCCGCCGGTGCGAGCCGCGATCCGCTCGTCCGCGATCGAGCCCTCGTAAATCACCACGTAGGGCACCCCGCCGAGCTGGTCCTGCCAGGCATCGTAGTAGCCTTGGACGAACTCGTGGCCCGCCGTCACCGAGAGCACCGGGTGATGGAGGATCACTTGGGGCATGGCCGGGACGATCCCGGCCAGCAAACCCTCGACTCCGGGATTGGTGGCGCCGGTGATCGAGATGCTGCACCCATCACAGCTCATCCCGGCCAGCCAGTACGCATGGACCGTCTTGAGCGGTCCCAGCGGAAGCCGCTTTCGCCGGGGTTGGTCCTTGGGCACGAGTTCCGGCGGCGCTTCCAGTCCCGGCGATCCCAACTCTGGACTATACGGCTTTGCCATCGACAGCCTCCTCCTCAGCAAATACGCGGTAGCGGATCGCCCACCAGCATGTCGAGCACCCGGGACCCGCCGATCCCGGTCCGCAGGATGACCATGCCTTCCGGCTCCGTCAGCACTTCTCCAATCAGGCTTCCTTCGGCGCCAAGGGGATGATCCCGAAGGGCCGCCAACGCCGCGTCCGCCTGATCGGCCGGCACCACGGCAATCAACTTGCCTTCGTTCGCAATGTGGAGCGGATCGATCCCCAGAATCTCGCAGGCCCCGCGGACCTCGGCCCGCACCCCGATGGCGTCCTCGTCGATCGCGATGGCCACGCCGGACTGGAGCGCGATCTCGTTGAGACTGGTCGCGACGCCACCGCGGGTCGGATCCTTGAAGGTCCGGATTCCCGGCGCGGCCAAGAGCAGCGCAGCCACCAGGCCGCCCAGCGGTGCCGTATCGCTGGCGATCTCCGCTTCCAGCTCGAACGCCTCCCGGGCCAGCATCACCGCCATCCCGTGATCACCGATCGTCCCACTGAGCAGGATCCGGTCGCCCGGACGCGCTGATCCGTGCGACAACTCGACTCCCTCTCGCAATACCCCAACCCCACTCGTCGTGATGAACAACCCGTCCGCCTTGCCCCGGGGCACCACCTTGGTATCGCCCGTGACGATGCTGACCCCGGCCTCCCGCGCCGCCTCGGCCATGGAATCGACGATCCGCCGGAGGAGGTCCATCGCAAAACCCTCTTCGATGATGAAGCCGGCTGAGAGATAGCGCGGCTCCGCCCCCATCATCGCCAGGTCGTTGACCGTCCCATGAACGGCGAGGCGGCCGATATCTCCACCGGGAAAGAACAGCGGACTCACCACGTACGAATCGGTCGTGAACGCGAGCCGGCCACCGGCAACCGCAACGACCGCCGCCTCTTCTTGCCCCGCGAGCAGCGGGTTGAAAAAGGCCGGTACGAAGAGTCCGTCGATCAAATCATGGGTGGCCTTGCCACCGCTCCCATGACTCAGCGTGATCTGGGTGTCGCGGAGCACCGGCCGGGCCCGGCGCGCCTGGCGAGCCCGCTCGATTCGCTCCATCTGGGCCTCGAGCGACCGCTCAACACCGGTGCTCATGCCGAGACCTCCGCAATCGCGGCCGGCCGCTGGCGCTGGAGGTGATACCGTCCGTAGCTGTAATAGGCGGCACAGGCCCCTTCGGGTGAAACCATGCACGACCCGATCGGCGTTTCCGGAGTGCAGGCCGACCCGAAGACCCGGCACTCCCACGGCTTCAGCACACCCTTGAGCACCTCACCACACTGGCACGCCTTCGGATCAGTGACCCGGAGACCCGGCACCCGGTACCGCGCTTCCGCGTCCCAGTCGGCAAACTCGGGACGGAGCTTGAGCGCGCTCTGGTTGATGAACCCCAGACCGCGCCACTCGAAGAACGGCCGCAGCTCCATGGTGACGGACAGCAGCTCGAGCGCCTTCCGGTTGCCTTCCGGCCGCACCACCCGGGCGTACTGATTTTCGACCCGGGGCCGACCCGCTTCGATTTGCCGGAGAATCATGACCAGCGCCTGAAGGATGTCAGTCGGCTCGAAGCCGGCCACCGCCACCGGTTTCCCGTAGCGAACCGGAATGAACTCGAAGGGGGCCAAGCCGATGATCGTGCTGACGTGGCCCGGCCCCACGAACCCGTCGAGCTGCATGCCCGGACTGTCGAGAATGGCCTTGATGGCCGGAATGATGGTGACGTGGTTGCAGAAGATCGAGAAATTGTCGAGCCCTTCGTCCCGGGCCCGGAGCAGGGTGGCCGCGGTGGAGGGCGCCGTGGTCTCGAACCCGACCGCGAAGAACACCACCCGGCGGGCCGGGTTATCCCGCGCAAGCCGGAGCGCGTCGAGCGGCGAATACACGAACCGAATGTCGGCACCCTGCGCCTTGGCGTCGAGCAGGCTTCCGCTCGAGCTTGGCACCCGCATCATGTCGCCGAAGGTGGTGAAAATCACCTCGGGCTCCCGGGCGATCGCCACCGCGTCGTCGAGCCGGCCCATCGGAATCACGCAGACCGGACACCCCGGACCGTGAACCAGCTCCACGTTGGCGGGCAGGAATTCTTCCAATCCATGTTTGTAGATGGCGTGGGTGTGGCCCCCACACACCTCCATGATTCGGATGGTGCGGGAATGGCGCCCCGCCAGCCGGGCGATCTCGTCGGCCAGTCCCCGCACCATGGCGGGATCACGGAACTCGTCCACGAACCGGAGACTCATGCCGGTACCTCGGAGAGAATCGCCTGAACCAGTTCGAGCAACCCATGCCAGATGGTCGCCTGGCCTTCCTGGATTCTCGGAATGTGCTCGGCCCGGGCGACGAAACAATGATCCGCAAAGCCGGCCGCGGCCATCGTCCCGCCCTCACCGCCGGAGACGGCCATCGTCAAGAGCCCCCGGCGCCTGGCCTCGGCCAAACCCTCGACGACATTCCGCGAATGGCCGCTGGTCGAGAAACCGAGGGCGATATCGCCAGCCTCGCCGAACGCGATTATCTGCCGCATGAACACCCGGTCAAAGCCGACGTCGTTGCCGATGGCGGTGATCACTCCCACGTCACTGGTCAGGGCTACCGCCGGCAGGGGCCGCCAGAGCGGCTGGGCCGGGAATAAGCAATCCAGTTCAGCATCGTGCGCATCGGTGGCGCTGCCTCCGTTGCCGAACGTTATCAGCTTGCCCCCTCGGCTGAACCGCGCCGCCATCGCCGTCGCGGCCTCGATCAGCGGGTCGCGATACTCGTCGAAGATTCGCGCTCGGAGCGCGATGACATCGGCGCATTTCTGGATCGTCGAGCCGGCCGCTTCGGCGAGCACGGCGTGGAGGTCGGCGGCATCCGGCGCCCGGGCCTGGTCGAGGAAGGGGTAGAGATGGCTCATGGGCGCGGCATCCGGGCAATCGCAAAGCCTTGATGGATCAGGATCGTATCGCCCGGCTCCACCCCCTCCACCAGATCGAGCGCGACCTCCCGCCGCCGCCCGCCGGTGGCGACCTCGGCAATGCCCAGAGCGAGGTCCAGCTCCAGCACCACCGCCGGCACCGCCTCGTCGCCGCACATGCTGCAGTGCCCCGGAATCGGCGGATCACAGTCGCTCCGGACCTCGGTCCGACGGGCTGGCTCGGTCATCCGGCCACCCGATGCTCGAAGAAGAGATGGACGAGTTCCCAGAGCACATGATACAGCGTTTCGTGGGTTTCCTGGATCACCAACGGATCCATCGTGTCGACGACGAAGCGATGATCGGCGGCGAGCGACCCGAGTCCGATGGTCAAAAGCCCCCGGGTGGTCGCCAGGGCGAGCCCGGCCGCGGCGCCGTCGCCCGGCCGCACCCCTTCGATGGCCATCGCGATGTCCTGCTCCCGGGCCAGCACGGCAAGCCGCGACAGGAGCGACCCTCGATCGCCGGGAAGCGCGATGGCTGGAAGAGCTCGCTTGCCGACCAGCACAGGATGGACGAATTCCACCGCGACATGTTCCGCATCGCTCGCCTGCGGACCCTCGCCGAAAACCAGCAACCGTCCCCCGCGTTCGAATCGCCGGGCCATCGCCAACGCCGCCTCCGAGATTGCCGCGGCGTTCGCTCTGAAGAACCGCGCCGGCACTTCCGTGCTCAGCGCAAACCGCCGCGCCAGCACCGCGGCAAGATCCACCGCAGGTACCGCCTCGGTCCGCGGCTCGGCAATGCCGGTCATTCGATCCGGCTCCCCTTGAGCTGGTCCAGCTCCTCCACGAACAAGTCCCCGAGCCCCTGGAGATACTCCGTGGTCCGGGCCGCTTCGGCCTCGTCGATCTTGGAGAGCGCAAACCCGACGTGAATCAGGACCCAGTCGCCCACCTCGAGTCCGTCAGGAAGCACCAACCCGACGTTGATGGTGCGGCGCACGCCGGACACCTCCACCCGCGCCAGGTGACGGGTAGGATCGGCGAACTCGACGATCCGGCCGGGAATCCCCAGGCACATGGACCTACCCTCCCAATCCGAAGGAGTCTGCGGCCACCACCGCCTGACCCAACGACAGGCCACCGTCGTTACTCGGCACCCGGCGATGGATCAGAACCTCGAGTCCAGACTTCGAGAGGGCTTCGGCGGCCCGCTCGAGCAGCAGCACGTTCTGAAACACCCCCCCGGTAAGGGCCACGCGCCGGGTTCCGGTCCGACCGGCCAGCCGCTCGACCACCTCGACCACGAGATCCTTGATCGCATTGTGAAAGGCGCCGGCAACCTCCGCAACGCTCCGGCCCCGCTTCAAATCACCCACCACTCCCCGAACGATCACGCCGGGGTTGGCGACCAATTGGTTGCCCTCCTCGAGCAACTCGGGAGGATAGCTGCGGGCCGTCGTCCGGTCCGCCGCCGCCTCCAGCTCGATCGCGGCCTGGCCTTCGAACGCGGCCACGTCGCGGATCCCAGTTAGCGCAGCGACCGCGTCGAACAGCCGACCCATGCTGGAGGTCGGCGGTGTTTGGAACCCGCGCTCCAACATTTGCCAGATAAGCCCCCATTCCCTCGGCCGAGCCGTTCGGGCCGGCAGGGACACGGTGTCCGCCTCCGGCCCGTAGGCGGCAAACAGGTGCGCCGCCGCCACCCGCCACGGCTCCCGCACCGCCTTTTCACCCCCGGGCATCGGCACGTAACCGAGATGGCCGAGTCGGGTGCATCGAGAGCCATCGACCAGCAGGAACTCGCCGCCCCAGACCGCGCCGTCGGTGCCCGCGCCGCTGCCGTCGAACGCGACCCCGATTACCGGTCCACTCACGCCATGCTCCGCCGCGCACCCGGCCACATGAGCGTGATGGTGCTGGACCGCCACGGTGGGAAGCCCCATGGTCTCGGCAAGCCGAGTCGAGGCATAGTCCGGATGAAGGTCGTGTCCCACCACGGTCGGCGCGATGGCGAAGAGTCGCTGGTAGTGACCGATACTGTCCCGAAGCGCGACCAAGGCCGCCGGATGCTCGAGATCGCCGACGTGTTGGGAAACGAACGCCTGGTGCCCCCGGCCGAGACAAAAGGTGTTCTTGAGGTGACCGCCCAGGGCAAGGACCGGGACCGGGAACGCCGCGGCGAGCCGGAGCGGGCGGGGCGCATATCCCCTGGAGCGGCGGATGAACGTCGGCCCGCCCCGCGCCTCCCGCACCACGCTGTCGTCGACCCGGGTGGCGATCGCTCGATCGTGGGTCAGGAAGCAGTCGGCGATCCCCTCGAGCCCCGCCAGCGCATCGGCGTCCTGATACCGGATCGGCTCGTCGCTCCGGTTCCCGCTGGTCATCACCAGCGGACCGCCGCAATCGGTCACCAGCAGATGGTGGAGCGGCGTGTAGGGCAGCATCAGCCCGATGGTCGAGAGGTTTGGGGCGACCGACTCCGCCAGTTGGCCGTCGGCACGCCGGGACACCAGCACGATCGGCCGCGCGGTCGATGTAAGCAGCCCGGCTTCGCCCTCGCTGATCGTCGCCAGATCGCGCGCCGCCGCGAGGTCCCGCACCAGGACGGCGAGCGGCCTCGATTCCCGGTGCTTGCGATTCCGAAGCCGGCTCACGGCCGCCTCGTTCCGGGCGTCGCATCCGAGGTGATACCCGCCCAGTCCCTTGATCGCGACGATCTTCCCATTCCCGAGCGATGCCACCGCCAGCGCCAAGGCCACTTCGCCCTTTCCGGCGTCATCGTCGGACCGCGTCCACCGGAATGCGAGAGTCGGGCCGCAATCGGGACAGGCAATCGGTTGCGCGTGGAACCGGCGGTCGCCCGGGCTTTCGTATTCCTGGCGGCAGGTTCCGCACATCGGAAATTCCGCCATCGTCGTCCGGGACCGGTCAAACGGGACCTCCCTGACGATGGTAAAGCGGGGGCCACATTGGGTGCAGCTGATGAAGGGATGCCGATGGCGACGGTTGGAAGGAGTGACCAGTTCGGCGAGGCAGGCGGCGCAGATCCCGGCGTCGGGCGACACCAGCGCGGTCGTCGGACCCGAGCGATCACTGGCCTCGACCGTGAAGGTCGAACACTCGGTCGGCGCCGCCGTTTCGACCGAGATCGAGTCAATGACCGCGAGCGGAGGAGGCGCACTGAGCAGCTGGGCCAGAAATCCCCTGATCGAGCCTCCGGGACCTTCCAGGTCGACGACCACTCCCGCGGCATCGTTGCGGACCTGCCCACGGAGATTGAACGAAACGGCCAAGCCCCGGATGAAGGGCCTCAGCCCAACACCCTGAACCACGCCACGAATCGCCACGATCCGCCGTTCAGCCATGCCCCACCTCTAAGTAGTATATAGGTCGGGATTGGCACCGTGGCAACTCTACTTCGATTGATCGAAGTACTTCTACGGACGAGATCAAAAAGGCTGAAGAATCGGCTGCGGCCACTCCGCCGCTACGGCTCCCGAATCTCGCCCAGAAGCCGCCGAAGTCGGCTGAGCAATCGAATGCCGGAGGGGTTGAGCAGGTAGGTCGGTTGAGCCTGCATTGCGGTCTCGGCGCGGCGGTCGATCAACTGGGCCGCCTCGAGAGAATGCAGCGTCTCAGCCAGGGTGGAGCTGCTGGCCTTCGGAAGGCTCGCTGCGATCTGGTTGAACCTCGCCGGCGCATGGGCGTGAATGGCGTTCATGACGGCCAGGGAATAGCGCCGGCGGATGATCCGGAGCAGATCCTCGACCCCGCAGTAGCATACCGAGGCGTCGGCCATGCCAGGGGACCCGCAACCACAGGGCGGTATCGCCGAGCCGGCCGCGTCCTCCTCAGTCGTCACGACTGCCGACCTGTGTCTTGATCGAAGGGCATATCCTCAATCTATCGTTAGACCTCGCCGGGCGCCCCGACGAGGGTGCTGCGGCCAGCGTCCAGATTGGTTGATCGGAGGTGCCATGTCGATCAACGCCGAACTCCAAAGCCCGCAGGCGGCCACGGCCTTTGACCAGGGGTGGCCGGCCAGCAGCCCGGAGGTGACTGTCACACCCGGCTGATAATCTCTCGCTCCCTTCAACGGCGAGAGCCCGATGTCCACCCGTTTCCGTGTCGTTGCCGTCGTAACCATGATTGCTCTGGCTGGCTGCGGGGGGGGCTCGACGAGCCCCACCCCGCCGCCGCCGCCGCCCCCTGCTCCCAGCCCGGTCGCGACCGTGGTCGTGGCGCCGGCTACCGCCACCTTGCGTCCCGTCCAGACGGCACAGCTCGCCGCGACCACCATGGACGCGGCGGGCAACCAGTTGAACGGCAGAACGGTCGCATGGGGCTCCAGCAACAACGCCGCCGCCACGGTGAACAACAACGGCCTGGTCACCGCCGTGGCGGCGGGCAGCGCTACCATCTCCGCCACGAGTGAAGGCAAGACCGGATCCGCCGAGGTCACGGTTCTGGCGCCGGTGGCCGCGGTGGCCGTCACCCCTGCCACGGGCTCGCTCCTCGTCGGGGCGAACCTCGCGCTGACGGCGACACCCAAGGACGCTGCCGGCAACAGCCTGGCCGGCCGGCCGGTCTCGTGGACGACCAGCGCTCCGTCGGTCGCCACGGTCTCCGATGTCGGGATCGTGACGGCGATCGCGCCGGGATCCGTCACCATCACAGCCACGGTCGAAGGAAAGTCCGGTTCCGCAGCCGTGACCGTCCTGGCTCCGGTTGCCAACGTCGTCGTTTCCCCCGGTGCCGCGTCGGCGGTCGTGGGGAATACGGTGGCGCTCACCGCCTCGGTCCGCGACGCGGCCAACAATCCGCTCATCGGGCGCGTCGTCGCCTGGAGCAGCGGGAGCCCGGGTGTGGCGACGGTCGATGCCACCGGCCTGGTGACCACCGTTTCTGCCGGTACCGCCACGATCACTGCGACCAGTGAAGGCAAGAGCGGCTCGGCGCAGGTGACGGCCCTCGCCCCGATTGCCTCGGTGACCGTCTTCGGCAACTTCGGTCCGAAGGTCGGTGATTCCTACAGCTACACCCCTACGCTTCGGCTCGCTGACGGCAGCGTCGTGGTCCGGCCCTACTCGTTCAGCATCCAGGAAACGGGCAAGGGGACGATGACTCCCGATGGCACCCTTGTCCCGCTCCAGACCGGCATCATGACGCTGGTCGT